>CALDZZ010000231.1 GCA_937944075.1 uncultured Rhizobiaceae group bacterium | reverse complement strand
AAGGATCTAACTGATCGCAAGGTGACCGTGACTGTGCCAGGCGGTGATCTTCATATTGAATGGACAGACCGTGATCGCATGATGATGACGGGACCAGCAGAATATGAATTTTCAGGCATGCTCAATCCGCTAACAGGCGAGTTCAGTGTTGATGGTGCCTAGATGGATTTTGAAGATGAAACCGGCGATGAGAATTTAAAAGTCCTGACTTTCGGGTGCAGGCTCAATGCTTATGAGTCTGAAGTCATGCTGCGCAAGGCACGCGAGGCCGGTCTTCAGGAATTGGATGGCGGTTCAATTCTGGTCAATACTTGCGCGGTGACAGGGACTGCGGTCAAAAGTGCGCAAGCGGCCATTCGTCGTGCAAGGCGTGAAAACCCGGATGCCAGAATTATTGTCTCTGGCTGTGCTGCACAAACTGAAGCGCAGACTTTTGGCGACATGGGCGAGGTCGATCTCGTGATCGGCAACGAAGAAAAGCTACATGCACAGTCTTATCGTGCACTGCCTGATTTTGGGGTGAATGATACAGAAAAAGTTCGCGTCAACGACATCATGGCGGTAACAGAAACTGCGCCGCATATGGTCGATTGTATTGGTGGGCAGACACGGGCCTTTGTTCAGGTGCAAAACGGTTGTGACCATCGCTGTACGTTTTGCATCATTCCCTATGGTCGTGGCAATTCACGGTCCGCACCCATGGGATCTGTTGTCGATCAGGTGAAAAAGCTGGTGGATAATGGGTACAGGGAAGTTGTGCTGACAGGTGTTGATACGACGTCTTATGGTACTGACTTGCCGGGCAAGCCTACGCTTGGAACCCTGGTGCAAAATATTTTAAAACAGGTTCCCGCACTTAAGCGGCTCAGACTTTCGTCCATTGATTCCATTGAAGTGGATGAACCGCTGATGGAGGCGATTGCCAGCGAACAACGGTTCATGCCGCATCTGCATTTGTCGCTTCAACATGGGGATGATCTGATTTTAAAGCGTATGAAGCGACGTCACTTGCGAGATCATTCAATTGAGTTTTGTAATCATGTAAGAAGTATCCGTCCTGACATGGTTTTTGGCGCAGATATCATTGCGGGCTTTCCAACGGAAACGGATGAAATGTTTGAAAATTCGCTTTCCATCATTGATGAATGCGGGCTTGAGTTTTTGCATGTTTTTCCGTTTTCCCCGCGCCCGGAAACTCCGGCTGCAAAAATGCCCCAGCTAGATCGTGGACTTATCAAGCAGCGTGCAAGCCTGCTTCGGGAAAAAGGAGAAGCGGTTTATCAAAAACACCTTAACCGAATTTCTGGGGTTCAACCTGTTCTGGTTGAGCGCGGCGGTCTTGGCCGAACACCCCAGTTTACAACGATTGAAACCGGAAACCTTCCACAGGGACAGATTGTTGAGATGGCAATTTCAGGCCATAACGGAAAACACCTTCTGGGCGAAGCGATTCGAACCAGTGATTTTGAGCAAAAAGCGAGCTGAATAACGTGGCTGATGAAAAGAAACCCGGTCTTTTAAAGCGGATGTTCTCATTCGGGTTTGGCAAGAAAAAAAACGCTGAGCCGGAAGTTGATGAAGCAGAAGCGCAGGCAGCGGAACAGGAAGCTGCGGCTGCTGAAGAAGCTGCTCGTCTTCAGGCTGAGGCCAAATTAAAACAAGAGGCAGAAGAGGCTGCCCGACTTGAAGCAGAAGAAGCTGAGGCAGAAGCTGAACGTTTGCGTGCTGAACAAGAAGAAGCTGCGAAAGAAGCGCAAAGATTAGCGGATCAACAGGCAAAGGCTGAAGCTGAAAAACTGGCAGCAGAAGCAAAGGAAGCTGAAGCGGCAGAAAAGGCAAAGGCAGAGGCAGAAGAAGAAGCAAAACGCCTTCAAAGGGAAGCTGAAGAAGCTCTCAAGGTCGCGCAAGCCAAAGAGCAGCAAGAGCGCGAAGAAGAAGCCAGGAAAGAACAGGCAAGACTGGAAGAGGTCAAGCGGGAACAGGAAACGCAAGAATCGGAAGAGCGTTTGAAGGCTGAACGGGAAGCGGCTGAAGAGCTTGCTGCCCAGGAAGCCGAAGACGAAAAGGCAAGGGCTGAAGAAGAAGCGCAAAGACTGGCAGCAGAAGAGGCTGAAGCGGAACGCATCGCTGAACAAGAACGCGAAGCCGAGCAAGCCAAAGTCGAGGCTGAACGTCTTGAAGCAGAGCAGGCTGCCCTGCAAGAAGAGGCTGAAACGGAACAGGAGCTTGAACCTGAACCAGTTGATGCGACAGAAGACGAACAGGAAGCAGAGCGCAAGGTTGGCTGGTTCAAACGGCTTACCAAAGGGCTTGCAAAGTCCTCTTCATCCCTTAAGGAAAACATTACATCTGTTTTCACCAAGAAGAAGCTGGATGAAGAAACGCTTCAGGATCTGGAGGATATTCTTATCCAGGCTGACCTGGGTGTCGAGACTTCAATGAATATCACAGATGCCCTTGCTGCACAGCGCATGGGCAAGGATGTGACAGACGAAGAAGTTCGTGAAGTAATGGCGGCAGAGATTGAAAAGGTTCTTGAGCCGGTTGCTCAGCCATTGGAACTTGATCTGGATCACCAGCCACATGTGATTTTGGTTGTAGGTGTTAATGGTTCAGGTAAAACGACGACCATCGGCAAGATTTCACAGAAGCTGTATAATGCAGGTTTTTCTACATTGCTGGTGGCGGGCGATACCTTCCGTGCAGCCGCAGTTGAGCAATTGCATATCTGGGGGGATCGCACACAAGCGCCCGTCATGTCTCGAGGCAATGGCGCTGATGCAGCCGGCCTTGCCTTTGATGCCTATGATGAGGCAGTTGCCCAGAAAAAGGATGTCATGCTGATGGATACGGCAGGGCGGCTTCAAAACAAGAAAGAGCTGATGGATGAGCTTGAGAAAATCATCCGCGTTTTGAAAAAGCAGGACGAGACCGCGCCGCACACGGTATTGCTGACGCTCGATGCAACCACAGGTCAAAACGCACTTAATCAGGTTGAGATATTCAAGGATGTGGCGGGCGTAAACGGCTTGGTAATGACAAAATTGGATGGCACAGCCAGAGGCGGGATACTTGTTTCCATCTCTGCGAAGCATAAGTTACCTGTATATTTCATCGGTGTGGGCGAGCAGGTAGAAGACCTCGAACCGTTTGAAGCTGATGTATTTGCAAAGGCAATTGCAGGAATTGAATAAGCCATTTTGGCCAACCAAAAAGTGAATAAGCAATGAGTGAACCGCAAACTGAACGCCAACCGCTGGGTCAATGGACCAAGATGGCGCTGGAAGTTGGGCCAATCGTGGTCTTTATTCTTGCCAATAAATATGGTGAGCAGCTGGCGGAGAGTTACCCTGCCTTACAGGCTTTTGGTGGCAAGATTTTTATTGCAACCGCCTTTTTCATGGTGGCAATGACGATTTCGCTTATTCTCACCTGGATGTTTGAGCGTCGTGTCGCGATCATGCCGTTGGTCACCTTCGGCATGGTTTTGATCTTTGGCGGGCTTACGCTTTATTTACAGGATGAATGGTTCATCAAGGTCAAGCCAACGATCATCAACATCATGTTTGGTGTTGCGACACTGGGTGTTTTATACGTTCTGAAAATTCCAACAATGAAGCTGTTGTTTGATGGCCCGTTCAGTCTGGATGACGAAGGCTGGCGAAAACTAACCGTGCGTTGGGGTTATTTCTTCTTCTTCCTGGCTTTGGTCAATGAAGTGGTCTGGCGCAATTTCTCAACTGACTTCTGGGTAAACTTCAAACTCTACGGCACCATGCCGCTAACCTTCGCCTTCATGATGTTCCAAATGCCAGTGCTGAAAGAGCATGGGTTGGATCAGGATGAGGAAGAAGAAAAAGCCAGATAAGGCAAGACTGAGATGACAGTTTATAACTCACAAATCTGCGACCTGCCCCTCAGGGTTTTCAAACGGGGCTTTTGCTTCGCCTGCTTCGACTTGTCTGTCGTGTTCCAAGATCCAGTGAACAGTAGGGAAGGCGATGTCGTCCCACGGGATTTCGTCCCAATCAAATAGTTGTACTTCAAGGCTTTCTTCGCCTGCGGAAAACTCCGGACTGTTGAGTGTTGCTCGGTAAAGGATTTGAACTTGGCTCAAGCGTTCAACGGTGTAGACGGCGAGTAGTTCACCCAGTTTAAGGTCTGCGTTGGCTTCTTCCATCGCTTCGCGTTTAGCACCCTGTTGCGGACTTTCGTTTAATTCCAGATAGCCCGCAGGAATGGTCCAATAGCCTTTTCGGGGTTCGATGGCGCGGCGGCAAAGCAGGATTTTTCCCTCATGGCGCACAACGGAACCCACCACGATTTTCGGATTCTCGTAATGAACAAAATCACAATGGTCACAAACATTCCGCCCATGTGTATCATCAGCTGGTTGTCTGCGGGAAAAAGAAGGTTCAAGAGCCTTTGTCATCAGGAAGAACTATTGCTCTTGAGCGCTTCTTCAATGATTGGCATGAATTTTTGTTGCAGGTCACGGGCGTTAATCGGGCCGACATGCTTGTAAATGATTCTGCCCTGCCGGTTGACGATGAAGGTTTCCGGTACGCCGTAAACGCCCCATTCAATTGAGGCGCGTCCCTTTCGGTCAACGCCGACAGCATCATAGGGATTTCCAAGTTCAGCCAGGAAGCTGAGTGCATTTCTGGTGCTGTCTCGCTGATTGATACCGATCAGCTGTATGCGTTCATCCTTGCCCAATTCAACAATATAAGGATGCTCCTGCCTGCAGGGGACACACCAGGAAGCAAAGACGTTTACAATCGAAATCCTGTTCACCTCGCTTGATGTGAACATTTCCTTGTCCATGCCGGGAACCTGCCTGCCGTTTTCTATCAGTCCTTCAAGGGGCGGAACATCCAGTTTTGGGGCGGGCTTGTCCAGTAATGCAGAGGGCAGTGCAGAGACGTTACGGCCTTCTGTTGAAAGCAGAGAGTAGCTTGCACCTGCGATACCCAAAAAGATAAAGAGCGGCAGGATGGAAGACCATAACCTGGATTTTGGTTTTTGTTCAGGTGGTTGTTTTGAGGGTGCTTCAGTCATTCCGGGACCTGCGTTTTATGCCAGCTTCCTCGAGACGTTTTAACTCTGACTTGCGTGCCTTGTATTGTGTGATGACGAAGACGGTCATGCCTGTAATGGCTGCAAAACTGATGATGTAGGAAGGAATGATGAAACTTGCATGTTCGCCAAACATCATGCGTCTCCCTTTGCCGGTTTTCTTGCGGCCTGCATTTTCAGTGTGCGAATGCGTCTTGCCAATATCTCATTGCGCATTGCCATTAGATGAAGCGTGAAGAAAATCGCCATATAGGCAATCGCCATAATGAGCAGTGGATACAAAAACTCTGCCGACATTGCGGGGCGCTCAAAGCGGGATACGCTGGCCGGCTGATGTAGCGTGTTCCACCAGTCTACCGAGAATTTGATAATCGGTAAAAGGGGAGCTCCGGTGAGGGTCATGACCGCCAGTGGCAATGCAGCCTCGGATGGTTCTTCAAAAGCCTTTGAAAGTGCGATCAGCCCAAGATAAATGATCAGTAATACCAGAACCGATGTCATGCGTGCATCCCACTCCCACCA
>CALDZZ010000230.1 GCA_937944075.1 uncultured Rhizobiaceae group bacterium | reverse complement strand
GACGTGACCGTCTATGAAAAACGCAACCGTCTTGGTGGACACTCGGCCACCGTCGATGTTGAATATGATGGAGTTACTATTCCTGTCGACACAGGCTTCATTGTTTACAATGCTAGCAACTATCCTAACCTCATAAAACTTTTCAAGCATCTGGAAGTCAAAACAGAGGCTTCAGATATGGAATTCTCGGTTTCGCTGGATAATGGTAATCTTGAATGGAAAGGTGGAAAGCGGCTTTCTGGCGTTTTTGCACAGCCATCAAACATCCTCTCTCCCGGTTTCCTGAAAATGCTTCGGGATATTTTCCGCTTCAACAAACGCGCAAGACTTGACCTGCAAAGTGGCGCACTTTGTGGCCTTACGTTTGATGATTACCTCAACAAGACAGGGTTTTCGAAACGACTAAAAAACGATTACCTTGTCCCCATGACATCTGCAATATGGTCAACACCATCAGCAAAAATGCTGGAGTTCCCCGCAGAAAGCCTTATCCAGTTCATGAAGAACCATTCGTTGATACAAAGCGACCGTCCCAAATGGCGAACGGTTTCTGGCGGCAGTCGTGAGTATGTCAGCAAACTGGTCAACGATACTAAAGCAGAGTTTCGAACAAGCTCAGAGGTCGTGAGAGTTGAGCGCACATCAGGCGGCGTTTCCATTACAGATGCTAACGGCAACATGGAAACATACGATCAGGTGGTGATGGCCTCCCACTCGGACCAATCATTGTCCATGTTAAAAGACGCCTCCCCTGAAGAACATGATATCTTGTCCAGCGTTCAATATGTTAAAAATGATGTGTGGTTACATAGCGATGTGTCACTAATGCCAAAACGCAAAAAAGCGTGGGCTGCATGGAATTATATTGGCAGGAAAAATGTTCTCGATGATCGCGATGTATCTGTCACTTACTGGATGAACAAGCTTCAGAATATTGACGAAAAATACCCGCTTTTCGTTACCCTTAATCCGCTTACTGCCCCTGACCCAGCGACGGTGATTAACCGCTATCAATATGCCCACCCGCTTTTTAATGCCGAAGCAATCGAAGCCCAACGCAAACTCGATACCATTCAAGGCAAAAACGGCATTTGGTTTTGTGGCGCCTGGACCGGTTTTGGTTTCCATGAAGATGGCCTTAAATCAGGTCTCAACGTGGCAAGAAAGCTCGGAGGGATTGTTCCATGGGAAGAACCTGCCTATGCTGAACGAGAAAATGACAACAGCCAGACTGCAATGATGGAAGCTGCCGAGTAGTCTTATGAGTGTTAAAACGTTAGAAAAGCGCAAACCTTTGGAGGGTGCCAGTCTTTATTTTGGCAAGGTGATGCATGCGCGCCTCAAACCTAAATTACACCGTTTCAACTATAGTATCTTTTCGCTCGTCATCGATCTTGATAAACTCGATCTTGCTGACCGTAAAAGTGCTCTTTTTTCTGTAAACCGCAAAGGTGTGACTTCTTTTCATGAAAAGGATCACGGCTCCAGGGATGGCACTTGTCTGCGTACTCATATCGATAATCTCCTGGCTGAAGGAGACATGGCGCGCCCTGCAAAAATACTTTTGTGGTGCAATCCCCGTGTATTTGGCTATACGTTCAATCCTCTATCAATTTACTTTTGCTATGATTCAAATAATGAAGTCACTGCACTTGTATATCAGGTTAATAATACGTTTGGTGAATCACACTGTTATATCGCCAGGGTCTCAAATCTGGCTACCGAGAATGCCTCGATTAAAAACAGCGCCCAAAAATGTTTTTATGTTTCTCCTTTCCTGGACATGGAAATGAGATACGATTTTAGAATACAGCCCCCCACCGATAACCTGAGAATACGTATTCTGGAACATGACAAGGATGGTCCTATTCTGTCTGCAACGTTTTCAGGCAATGAGCGCAAACTCACTTCAAAAAATATTACAGCAGGCATTTGCAAAACCATGGGATTAACCTGGAAAGTAACGGCAGGAATCCACTTTGAGGCATTTATCTTGTGGTTTAAGGGTATAAAATTGCGTCGCAGACCTTCACCACCTGAAAATTCAAGCTACATTGACCGTCAAAATAATATTGTTGCAGGTGAGTAAAATGGAATCGACACTGAACGCACAGGGTGTGGAAACCGACTTTTCTGATGCCATACTGCTAAATGAAGATAATTTTGCGACACAAAAATCAAAATTACCATGGTTTGCGCGTAAAATTTTCCAACTTCTTTTAAGAATTGAAACTGGCGAACTCTATGTGAGAATGCCAAATGGTCGGGCAGTTCACTTCGATTCAGGAAACCCTGGCCCCATCGCAAAACTCATATTGCATAACTGGAAGCTGCCAAGAAAAGTTGCCCTAGGTGGCACAATTGGCGTTGCAGAAAGTTATATGGATGAAGATTGGGACAGCCCCAATGTTACGCCAATGCTGGAGTTTTTCCTGCTTAACCGTTCCATATACGGTGACGTTGCAGCACAAAGCATTATTACAAACCTGGTGGAAAATATCCGACACTGGTTTAACAGAAATACGAAAACAGGCTCTCAGAAAAACATCGCCGCCCACTACGATCTGGGCAATGATTTTTATAGCCTTTGGCTTGACCCTAGCATGACATATTCCTCAGCCATTTTTGAAGATGGTGCCAATTCACTGGAAGCTGCACAAGATGCAAAATATCGCTCTCTAGCGGTCAGCATGGGCGTAACAAAAGGCAGTCATATACTAGAAATCGGTTGTGGTTGGGGTGGGTTTGCCGAATATGTTGCCAGAGAATTTGGCGCAAGGGTAACTGGTCTGACTATCTCAAAAGAACAGCTAGATTATGCACGCAATAGAATTGAAAAGGCCGGATTGACTGATCTGGTTGAATTCAAGTTTCAGGATTACCGCGACGAAACCGGAAAATACGACCACATAGCATCGATAGAGATGTTTGAAGCAGTAGGCGAAGAATATTGGCCAACGTATTTTGGGAAAATCAACGACTGCCTAAAAGATGGCGGCACAGCGGGATTGCAAATCATCACGATCAGAAATGAAGCCTTTGAGAACTATCGCAAACGGCCCGACTTCATACAAAGATACATTTTCCCAGGCGGCATGTTACCCTCACCTGATGCTCTTCAAAAAGTAACATCTGAAGAAGGGTTACAGTTGGCAAGTGAACGCATTTTCGCACAGGATTATGCGAGAACACTTAAAGAATGGCGCCTTACTTTTTGGGAAAAATGGGACGAAGTTAAGCAATTGGGCTTTGACCGGCGTTTCAAGCGAATGTGGGAATTTTATCTTCATTATTGTGAAGCTGGATTTGGCACAGACTCGATTGATGTACGCCAAATGTTTTATAAACACAGCTAGTATATAAAGAGCTTTTTAGCCGCCAGTAATTTTACGAACAAGCCAGAAGTAAACCGGGTAACACCACAGGTTTATGAACTTGAGCATGTAGGTAAATCGACGTGGGAATGTGATTTCAAAATTTGGCTTTTCCAGGCCATGAACAACCCTTTCAGCAGCTTTATCTACCGGCATAAGGAATGGCATTGGAAAGTCATTTTTCTTGGTCAAAGGCGTGTCAATGAAACCAGGGGTAATCATCTGGATTTTGATATTCATCTTGTCAAAATCATATTTCAGACTCTCCGCCAGATTGATAAGCCCGGCCTTTGATAGCCCGTAGGGACCATTTTTAGGCAAGCCACCATAACCGGCAACCGACGAGACAATAGCAATCTGCCCCTGCCCGGCTTTCTTCATGGCATCAACTGATGGAATAAGACCATTGATAACACCATCAATATTGACTGAATGCGTAAAATCGAAGTCTTCAAAATTCAAATCATGCCCCCTGACAGGCTTGAATGTCCCAGCGTTTAGAATTGTGATTGCAAGTGCACCTGATTCTTTAACAATGCGCTCAACACAGGCAATGTTGGCGTCCCTTTCAGTCACATCCAAAGGCATTGAAATGATTTCACCCTTGCCAGAATAGCTATCAGCTATTTCCTCCAGTTTGTCTTTGGAACGGGCAGAAATGTAAACCTTGTATCCCTCATCGGCCATCTGGACTGCAACTGCCTTGCCAATGCCTTCACTGGCTCCAGTGATCCATACAGCTCCATCTTTGGGTTTGGCAGAAAAAGTCATTGATTATCCGTCCTGATCTGGAATTTTATTTCTGCCAATCAACAAAATTGGCAATTCCTTACACATATTTATTCTTTTTCAGAAACTTCAATACCTTGCAGGAAAATGGTGCATTCTTTAGGGTTACTTAATGCAAAAAATTATGGACATCCTCTTATGAACATCAAAACCGGCACAATCGACGCAATTGGCAATACCCCCCTGATACGTCTTAAAAAAGCATCCGAGGAAACAGGTTGCGAAATTCTGGGTAAGGCAGAGTTCATGAACCCAGGGCAATCAGTCAAGGATAGGGCCGGATTATTCATAATTGAAGACGCAATCAAAAACGGACGATTGGAGCCAGGTGGCACTATTGTTGAAGGCACAGCTGGCAACACAGGGATTGGACTGACGGTCGTTGCGAATGCATTGGGTTACAAGACTGTTATCGTGATCCCTGAAACACAGGCTCAAGAGAAAAAAGATACACTTCGTTTGATGGGCGCAAAACTGGTAGAGGTTCCCGCACTACCCTATAGAAATCCAAATACCTATGTGAAGCTTTCCGGTCGGTTGGCTGAGCAGCTGGCAAAAACCGAGAAGCACGGTGCCATCTGGGCAAATCAGTTTGATAATGTGGCAAACCGTGATGGCCATATCAAAACAACCGCACAAGAAATCTGGAACCAGACCGATGGCAAGGTTGATGCCTTTGTTGCAGCCGTTGGTACTGGAGGGACACTCGCGGGCGTCAGTGCCGGCTTAAAGGAGCACAACAAGGACATTAAAATCGGGCTCGCTGATCCCATGGGTGCAGCTCTGTTTGAATATTACAAAAATGGCGAGTTGAAATCAGAAGGCAGTTCAATTTCAGAAGGCATTGGTCAAGGGCGCATCACTGCGAACCTGGAAGGTTTCACGCCAGACATCCCGTTTCAGATATCGGACAATGAAGCCATACCAATTGCGTTTGACCTTTTGGAACATGAAGGCTTATGCATGGGCGGCTCAACAGGCATCAATGTGGCAGGCGCAATTCGAATGGCTAAGGAGTTGGGCCCTGGTCATACAATTGTTACCATTCTTTGTGACTTTGGCAGCAGATATCAGTCAAAAATGTTCAACCCCGCCTTCCTGCGTTCAAAGGACCTGGAAGTTCCGGCTTGGCTTGAAGACAATACGAAATTTGATCTACCAATTGTCGAATACAAGGAATAAAAGTGTCTGTGATTACCAAACCGGTTTTCATCGAGGATTCCTATCTGACTGCCTGCGAATGCAAGGTTCTGGAGATAAATGATCAAAACGGGATAATCCTTGATCAGACAAATTTCTATGCCACTAGTGGTGGCCAGCCTGGTGACATGGGCATGCTCGAACGAGAAGACGGATCAATAATCAGGATTGCAACGACTGTTAATGGTCAAAGCAAGCAGCAAATCGTGTTGGTACCTGAAGCAGGAGAAAAATTGCCTGAAGTTGGCGAAAATCTAATTGGTCATATCGATTGGGATCGACGTTACAAGCTCATGCAAATGCATACAGCCTGCCATCTTTTAAGTGTCGTATGCCCATACCCGATTACAGGCGCTGCAGTAAACATAAATGACAGTCGTGTCGATTTTGACATGTCTGATACGGCTCTCAACAAAGAAGATGTTTCCGAACAGCTTATGACGCTTATCTCTGATAATCATCCGGTATATACCAAGTGGATAACAGATGCAGAACTTGAGGCTAATCCTTCCATCATCAAATCCAAAAATGTGAAGCCGCCCAGCGGATTGGGAAAGATTCGTTTGGTCTGTATCGGTGAAGATGCCTGTATAGACAGTCAGCCTTGCGGTGGCACGCATGTCACAGAAACAAATGAATTGGGTGATATTCATATTGCGAAAATCGAGAAAAAAGGAAGGGAAAACAGACGTTTTCGCATCCGCTTTGGCAAACACTCCTGACTTTGTTTCAAACATGCTTTTTTACAAATCCTCCTTAGAAGATACTATCTGTTGTGATAGGCTACACTAATCAACTTGCGGGGCATGAATTTTATGGCTGATTCTAATCTGATTTCTCAACGCGAGGCGCTTGATTACCTGAATGACAAGACAGCAAGTTTTGTAGATGGATCATGGTACTTGCCTTCTCAACAACGTAATGGCTGGGATGAATATCTGACAGAACGCATCCCCAGTGCGGTGTTCTTTGACATCGACGCAATTTCAGATCCAAGTTCGGGACTACCCCACATGCTGCCGTCGCCTGAAGCATTTGCAAAATCAGCAGGCGCATTGGGTTTGACATATGATAAAACAATCATCGTTTATGATGGCCCCGGAATGTTTTCTGCTGCCAGAGTGTGGTGGACCTTGAAAACAATGGGAGCAAAAGACGTTCGCATTCTAAAAGGCGGATTCGACACTTGGCGAAAAGAAGGACTTCCAGTCGAAAAAGGTGCACCCAGACCACCCATGCCAACTGTTTTTGAAACGCACTTTTCTATAAATAATGTAGCAAACATGTCTTTGGTAGAAGAAAATATTGCAAGCAATTCCGCCACTGTTCTCGATGCCAGACCAAATGATCGTTTCAAGGGTGAGGCGCCAGAGCCGAGAGAGGGAATGAGAAGCGGACACATTCCAAACTCCAAATCCTTGCCTGCCAGCGAGTTAATCAGCAATGGTACCTTGTTGGAACAGGAACAACTGGAGCAAATATTTCAAAATCTCAAGCTTGAAAAGGACGCGCCTGTCATTACGACCTGCGGTTCAGGCGTTACTGCGGCAATCATAGCCTTGGCCTTGGCTGAAACCGGTCGGTACAATACAAGACTTTATGATGGATCATGGGCAGAATGGGGACAAAAAGACGGCCCCGAGATCAGCACCAATGACTAATGACAACATCAAAAATTCATGTGAAAAACTCAAGGCTCACGTCACCCACCTTGAAATGAGCAACCCACCATTACGCAGTCTGCCAATCCCTTCCCGTCCCAAACTTGCGTTGATAAGAGCAGAAAATATACCGGTAGCCTTCTACCGATACATATATGCTCAAGTTGGAAAGGCACATCATTGGGAAGATAGAAGAGAATTAACAGACGACCTTCTTTATTCGCAAACCAATCATGAAACTGTAGAGATCAGCATTCTTTATGCTGATGGATGCCCGGCCGGTTTTTTTGAATTGGACAAACAGCAACAACCAGAGGCAATTGAAGTGCGCTACCTTGGTTTATGCAAGGAATATCAAGGCATCGGACTGGGCAAATGGCTTGCTTATGCCGCCGTTAGTGCAGCATGGGCGCACAAACCGGAAAAGGTCAAAATTCAAACCAATACACTTGACCATCCCTCTGCCTTGAGAATTTATCAGCGTATCGGTTTTTCGCCTGTAGCAACCGAGGATGTTGAGATTACACCCTGGTTGTAAACTCATTGCCAGCCTGAGAGTATCAGGTCTTTAGTGCATCCAGTGGTGCGACCATTTCCAGACTTAGCGCATCACATACCGGCTTGTTGGTAACCATGCCCTTGTGGACATTCAAACCGTTTTGCAAATGCTCGTTCTCAACAATTGCCTGAATTCCCTTGGATGCAAGCGCCAACCCGAAGGGTAATGTCGCATTGTTAAGGGCATGTGACGAGGTTAGCGGTACAGCACCAGGCATGTTGGCAACACAATAATGGACAACATCATCAATGACATAGGTCGGATCAGAGTGCGTGGTTGCTTTTGAGGTTTCAAAACAGCCACCCTGATCAATCGCAACATCGACAAGAACCGATCCCTTTTTCATGCGTGAAAGCAAATCCCTGCTTACAAGTTTTGGTGCCGCAGCACCTGGAATAAGCACTGCTCCGATCACAGCATCAGCGGCCAGACATTCCTCTTCTACTGCTTCAACAGTGGAGTATCGCGTTTTGGCAGTGTTTCCAAATATATCATCCAGTTCGCGCATGCGTGGAAGTGAACGGTCAAGAATGGTGACATCCGCTCCCATTCCCACAGCCATTTTAGCAGCATGTGTACCAACAACCCCACCCCCAATAATAACAACCTTGGCAGGCAAAACACCTGGAACGCCACCCATTAGAATGCCACGTCCGCCATTGGGCTTTTGCAAGGCAGTAGCAGCACATTGTATGGACAAACGCCCTGCGACTTCACTCATGGGAGCAAGAAGCGGCAACCCGCCTTCGTCATCCGTCACGGTTTCATAGGCAACCGCCGTACAACCTGATTCAATCAGACCCTTTGTTTGTGCAGGATCAGGCGCCAGATGGAGATAGGTATAAAGAATTTGACCTTCTCGCAATTGCACCCATTCACTCGGCTGGGGTTCTTTTACCTTGACGATCATCTCTGCAATCTCAAAGACTTCCTTGGCAGATTTTAGAACTTGTGCGCCAGCAGCTACATAATCTTTATCATCAGCGCCAATACCGGCGCCCGCATTGGCTTCCACAAAAACCTCATGACCACGGGATACATATTCCCGCGCAGCACCAGGGGTTACCCCTACCCTGAATTCATTGTCCTTGATTTCTTTAGGAACACCAATTTTCATAACTCTCTCCAATTATAGCTGATCTTGACAGTAAAAGTGTAAAACGAGTCGAACAAAATGTCCTTGCAAATTACTGTTTGGAATTTTCATAAATAAGTGATTTATTGCGCAAAATTAAAAAATACTGGATATTATTGCAATCATGAAACTTGATAAGATAGATAAATCAATATTGAAAGCCTTGCAGGAGAACGCAAGAATCCCAAATGTTGAACTCGCCTCTGCTGTAGGCCTTTCACCTTCAGCATGTTCAAGACGCGTAGAGCAATTGGAAACTTCCGGAACCTTGGAAGGCTATCAGGCAATCATTTCAAACAAGGCACTCGGACAGTCCATAACGGCTGTGGTTCAAATTACACTCGACCGTCAATCCGGTGCCGATTATCAGGAGTTTGAAAAAGCGGTTGAAGAGTGTCCTTATATTGTCGCCTGTTTTTTGATGTCGGGTGAACATGATTACATCATACGGGTCAATGCAAGGGATATGGAACACTTTGAATATATCCATAAACACTGGTTATCAACATTGCCTGGTATCCATCGAATTAATTCTAGTTTTGCAATGAGAACTGTTGTAAACCGTGCCAACATTGACGTTACGGTTATGGAAACCAATGAAAAAAGCACTTAAATATCTGGGTTTTATCCTGATTGCAGGAGTAGTCTTATTTGCCATTGGTCCAAAGCCACAAATCAATACAACCATAACCTTTGACGCATCAAATCTCGAGATTTCAAACCTAGACAATTATCTTCAGGAAAGTGAAGGTAATGTAAAAAATCTTATAGAGGGCGCAGAAAAAGAAATCATCTGGGCTGATCCGACGGCACAATCTCAGACAGATATCGCGCTCGTTTATATCCATGGATTTTCAGCTACAAAACATGAAACCAGACCTGTAACCGACAAGATAGCAGAAGTTCTGGGCGCAAATATTTATTACGCTCGATTGAAAGGCCATGGTCGTGACGGATCCGGCATGGCAGAAGCTGACTTACAGGATTGGGCAAATGACTATGCCGAAGCGATTACGATAGGCGAAATGATAGGCAAAAAGATTATTGTACTTTCTGCCTCAACTGGAGGCTCACTCACAACATGGGGTTTATCAAATCCTGAACTCAGCAAAAATATCGCTGGCGTAGTTTTGATTTCACCAAATTACGAATTGCATGGCATTTCGACATCACTTGCAAACATTCCATGGGCAGAAACAATTTTGCCTCTGGTTGCTGGTCAAGAGCGTTCCTGGGAACCTTTGAACGAGGCGCATGGCAAATGGTGGACAACAAGCTATCCAAGCAAGGCTATATTTCCGATGACCGCCCTACTTAAAGTTTTGAAATCAGTCGACAAGTCACAAATAACAACACCTGCGTTCTTTATATACTCCCCTAATGACAAGGTCATTATTCCTGAAGAAGTTGCAAAAGTAGCAGCTGAATGGGGTGGCCCGACAAAAGTACTGAAGATAGAGGAAACATCCGACCCGTACAGTCATGTCATTACGGGCGACATTTTAAGCCCTGAAAACACCAATCGCGTTACTTACGAAATTATTGCCTGGCTAATGCAAAACGAGAAACTGGGTTTGCCTGAACTCTTTCGTGGTTCGGGCAATGAGTTATAGGCTTATGGCTTTGCATCCTTGGCAAATGAATAAGCAAACATGGCTAGCGCTACCAATATTGCATAAAAAACAAATAATGCCTGATATTCTACCTTGGGATTGTTTGTGACAGCGTAAGCTTCGACAACTGGCCCACTCAACCATTGGAATATTCCCGCCCCTCCTATGGAACAAAAATTCAGCAAGGTGACACCACGCCCTGTCAAATGCACAGGTATGAAAGATTTTCCATGCGCCATTTGAACCGCGTAACTTGCCCCAAAAAAGCCAATCAGCACAAATGCCACCAACGAGCAGAATGGGTCAGCAGGAATAAATATTGCCATCACGATACAGGTGATCAAAACGATTAAGGAACCCGCCATAACAACCCATTTACGTGTATTGAAAATCCGGTCCAGCGGCCCAAAAAACAAGGTTCCTAGAGCTATGGCAATGGACATATACAGTGTCGCACGACCGATCTCCAGTGTATCGTAATTGAACAGGTCTTCATGAAATGGCCCTATCCAGGAGCCGCGCAACCCGGCGGCGACCATGTAACCACCCAAAATGATGGGAAATATCGGCCATAACTCCCTTATTCTGAATAGAGTCATATAGCCTCCCTCCTCACCAGGTTTTTTTTCTATTCTTTCTGGGTCTTTGACAAAAATAAAAATTCCCATTCCAATAAGCAAAACAACAAATCCTGTAGCCATTGCCGTTTCGCGCCAGCCCCAGAGTTCTATGGCAGCAGCAAGCGGTTCAGAGCTGGCTATA
>CALDZZ010000229.1 GCA_937944075.1 uncultured Rhizobiaceae group bacterium | reverse complement strand
AAATAATTGCCTTGATGTCCATGATTGCACCCTGTTGAATTATGCAATAGCTTTGACACTTTTGCCTCAATTTGACAAACACTTATACAACAACGGATCAGGAACAAATGGGTGAAATAGTAGTCTCAATGGCAGGTACACCTCAAGGTGAGGTCATGGCCCTGTTTCTGGCACTGATGTCTGCGCTTGCTCATGCAATCTTTGCGGCCGTTAACAAGGGAGGTATTGATCCTTACCTCAATCGTGGCGCTATCAATATCTGCTATTCAATCATGGCCGCGCCGTTTGCACTCTTCTATTTTCCGCTATCAGGAACTGACCTTGTGCCTGTTTTGTTGTTGTCATTTCTGCTGCATCTTGCATACGAATGGTTTCAGGCAGCAGCATTTTCCCGGGGCTCCTTTACACTGGTCTACCCGATCGGCAGAGGTATCGGGCCTGTTGTGACAGCTCTGCTTGCCTTGTTCATTTTCAGCGAAACACTGGTTTTCTCACAATGGCTTGGCTTATTGGTATTGTCGGGTGCAATTTTTTCCCTCGCCCTCGTCAATCTGGCAGAGACCGATATAACATCCGTGGAAAAACGTGGATTAATGATCTCCATCATGCTTGCCACGGGTGCTGGTGTATTCATTGCACTGTACACAACGGTAGACGCTTATGGCATCAGACTGGCTGAAAATCCTTTTACCTTCCTTGCCTGGTTTTTCTTTCTGGGCGGGTTTGGCTTTCCATTCGTAGCCCTTGCAAGATGGCGGAAACTTGAAAACAAGCCGCAGATTCAGCCCTTGATCGTTCGCGGAATTTTTGGAGCATTGATTGCGTTTTTCTCATTCGGCACCCTGATGCTGGCAACGCGCATCGGCAAGGTGAGTGAAGCGGCCGCCTTGCGCGAAACATCCATTATCTTTGCAACCGGTATCGGGGTTTTATTCTTCCATGAAAAAGTGGATTTGAAACGCATGGTTGTAATCGCACTGATTGCAGTCGGTGCCATCATGATAGAATTTCACTAGAGAAACAGTGAATTGGCTCAGGCTGTCTCGCGCAGCTTTTCAGCCTCTTCAAGATTGACAGAAACCAATTGGCTCACGCCTCTCTCAGCCATGGTCACACCAAACATGCGGTCCATTCGTGCCATGGTAATCGGGTTGTGTGTAATCAACACAAACTTGGTGTCTGTTGTCTCAGACATCTCGTCCATCAAATTACAGAAGCGTTCCACGTTGTGATCATCCAGTGGTGCATCAACCTCGTCCAGCACACAGATTGGTGCAGGGTTTGTCAGGAAGACCGCAAAGATCAAGGCCATTGCCGTCAAGGCTTGTTCACCACCAGACAGAAGCGTCATGGTTTGTGGTTTTTTGCCAGGAGGACGCGCCAGAATTTCAAGGCCAGCTTCAAGCGGGTCGTCGGACTCAACCAGTTGCAACTCGGCAGTACCGCCGCCAAACAGGTGAGTGAAAAGACGTTTGAATTCCGTATTGACGACTTCAAACGCTTCAAGAAGACGTTCACGGCCTTCCTTGTTCAAGCTTTGGATGCCCGAACGCAGTTTCGCGATTGCTTCAATCAGGTCATCGCGCTCGGTAATGATTTCCGTGCGTTTTTCCTCGATTTCCGTTTGTTCTGTATCAGCCCTGAGGTTTACAGCACCAAGGCGCTCTCGCTCCGCTTTTTGACGTTCAAGCTTACTTTCAATCTTGTTGACTTCAGGCAGTTTGTCATCCGGCTTTACTTCAGCCATTTCCATTGTATCAGCCGGATGGCATTCGAGTTCTTCGCGAATGCGCGCCTCAACTTCTGCACGACGTTCCTTTGCAGCGTTCACACGCTCTTCCGCTCGTCCCACTTTTTCCCTTGCGTCAGCCAGATCATCAATCGATTGTCTTGCCGCCCTTGAAGCTTCCGCAAGACCGGTTTCTGCCTTGGCAAGAATATCAGCTGCCTCGTTTCTGGCAGCTTCGGCGTTTTCCAGCTGGTTCATCAAATCACGACGCTTGGCAGCAAACTCATCTGGTGCATCAGCGAGCTTGGTAATCTCCATCGCTGTCTCGTCACGGCGTTTGGCGAGGGTTTCGATTTGCTTCCCTGCATTCTTCAAACGGTTTTGCCAGTTCTGGCGTTCTGTCTGAATTACCTCTAGACGACGCCCCCTTGCCTCCGCTTCGCGAGAAAGTCCCTGAGAAGCAGCTCTTGCTTCTGCAAGTCTTGCGCGATCTTCGGCCACCTGCATGCGCAATTGCTCAAGCGCTTCATTTGACGAACTCATGTCGACCATGGCCAGAAGGGCTGCGTCTGTTTCAACCAGACGCTTGTTTGTTTCCTGATGGTCATCTGCCAATCTGCTTTTGGCTTCTTCCAGTGCCGAACGCTTTGCCGCCAATTGACTGACAGAACGCTCTGCAATGGTCAAAGCTTCACGTGCTTGCGCGAGTTTTGACTGATGGTCTTTAATGGCATCGCGTGCGGCTAGTTCAGCCTCGATGGACGCGGCAGTCTTTTCCTTACCCTTGTCGTAATCGGTTTGTGCAGCATTGACTTGCGCCCTTGCATCGGCTGCCATCTTGTCCAGCTCGATCAGGCGGTTCTTTTGCGCCAGTCTCAAGGCTGCGGCTGTTGGCGCTTCTGCACTTGCAACAAATCCGTCCCAACGCCATAGATCGCCATCAATCGAAACAATCCGTTGACCCGGTTTCAGCAACTTGGCAATTTCATTGCCTCTTGCCTTGTCAACAACCCCTATTTGCGCAAGACGGCGGGAAAGCTCCATCGGCGCTTTCACAAGTGTGCTCAAACGTTTTACGCCTTCTGGCAGTGCCGGATCCTGTGATCCATCCCCAGCGACACCCCAATGAACTGGCGCTGTTTCCTCAATGGAGATATCCAGATCTTCACCCAATGCAGCACCCAGTGCTGCTTCGTAACCTGGTTCAACGTCCATGCGCTCGACAACAGCGGGGAAGAGGTCTTCACCACCACGATTAAGAATTTGTCGCAAGGTTCGCGCTTCAGTTTCAACTTCGCGCAGATTGCCTTCCGCTTTTTCCAAAGGACCCCGTGCATTTTGCTCTGCAATACGAGATTCTTGGGTTGCGGCCTCAGCTGTTGAAAGCGCTGTTTCAAGCTTTGAAGTCTGGTTTTCAAGAGCCGTCAATTCTTCCTGCTTGGCGGCAGGTGCTTCCAGGCTTGAGATTTCTGCCATGATTGCATCCAGATCAGCTTCAACTGTTCTGGTTTGCGCTTCAATTTTGTCTTTGCGATCCTGGGCTTCCCCAAGGCTTCTCTGCAATTGTGAGCGCTTTGCATTTTCGTCTGCCAGCTTTACTGTCAAATCAGAAAATGCCGCTTCACTTTTACCCAGGGCTTCAGAAGCAGCGTTTAGCTCTTCCTTGGATTTGGCTTCTGTTTCACCAACACGGCGACTGGCCTCTTCAAGTTCTGCCTGTTCACCATCCAGGTTCCTGATCGTCAGTTCGTTGTCTTCAACAATATGCTCTTCGCGCTTGAGGTCACTCTCAAGTTGCGTCAAACGGCTTTCCAACTCGCTTTTGCGCCCTTCAAGTCTGGCGACTTCCTCTTCCACCTGCCCCTTGGCAATTTGCAGCCTTTGAAGAACCGCAGCGGATTTTGCTTCCTCATCGCGAAGGCCTGGAAGTTTTTGTGCTGCAATTGCCTCAACCTTGGCGAAATTCGCCTGAATTTCTGCGCGTTCACCCATTGCAAGATTGAATTTTGAAAGTGCGCTTTCGGCTTCAGCCTCATTTTCCTTTGCCGCTACCCATCTCAAATGGAATAAAAGCGCCTCGGTCTTTCTGATTTCACCAGAAAGATTGCGGTATCTGTTCGCTTGTCTTGCCTGACGCTTCAGGCTCTCGAGCTGGTTTTCCAACTGTCCAACAACATCATCCAGTCGTTCCAGATTATTTTCAGCAGCTCTTAATCTTAACTCGGCTTCGTGTCGTCTTGAATGAAGCCCCGAGATGCCCGCGGCCTCCTCAAGCAATGCCCTTCTGGCAACAGGTTTTGCTGAAATAAGCTCGCCTATTCTACCCTGCCCCACCATGGAGGGTGAGCGCGCACCAGTTGATGCATCTGCAAAGAGCAATTGAACGTCCTTGGCGCGAACATCCTTGCCATTGATGCGATATACAGAGCCTGATTCGCGCTCAATTCGGCGAGAAACCTGCAATTCATCGCTATCGTTAAAGGCTGCTGGAGCCGTTCTGTCCGTGTTGTCCAGAAACAGGGAGACTTCTGCCGTATTTCTGGCTGGTCTGTTGCCGGAACCGGAAAAAATAACATCATCCATCGCAGAAGCGCGCATGTTCTTGTATGAGTTTTCACCCATGATCCAGCGCAGGGCTTCCACCAGATTGGACTTGCCACAGCCATTTGGGCCAACAACACCAGTCAGGCCATTTTCTATAAGAAATTCAGTTGGTTCGACAAAGGATTTGAAGCCTAGAAGACGTAATTTGTTAAATTTCACAGCATGGCCCCCTCATAAAAAAACGGACATGAAAAATTATCATGTCCGTTCGAATATCGAATAAAAGGGCCTTTAAAAAGGCGAGCAAAATTATACGAGAGCGTCGATGACTTTACCCATCTCTTCTGCAGACATGTTGCCTGAGTACTTTGTACCATTGATGAAGAAGGTTGGCGTTGCATTAACCTCGTAAACCTCTGCCGCTTTTTTCTGTATGGCTAATACATTGTCGAGAAGTTCCTGATTTTTCAAGCAGGCGTTGAAGGACTCTTGTGTAAAACCGGCAAGTTTGGAGATTTTGAAGAGTTCATCCACAACATTCCCGCGAGACCAGGTGGCCTGTTTGTCATAAAGAATGTCTACCATGGTGAAATACTTGTCTCCCGAGCATTCAGCAAGCATGGTTGCTGCTGCGGCAGACGGGTCAAACGGAAAACTTCTGAAGTAGAGTTTTGCTTTTCCGGTGTCGATGTATTTTTCCTTGATTGTCGGGTATACGTCCTTGTGAAACGCACGACAGTGCGGACACGTCATGGAAGCGTATTCGATGATGGTCACCGGAGCATTCTCATCTCCTACAATTCGCTCTCCCAGTGGACCAGGTTCCATCAGATCAGACAAATCTGCAAATGCCGGTGTAGCGTTCAGCAAGGGCAAACCGTTCAAAGCACCAGCTGCAGTAACGCCACCAGCAGCAAAGACAGGTAAAATTTCACGACGGGTAATCTTCATTGCAAACTCCAAATATATCTATTACGGCACTTATAACTGATCAAACCTGAACAGAATATGACATTAATGTTCATATATTGTCGCAGTAACTGACCAAATCAATCAGCAAACAACAGCCAATTCCTAGCTTCTTGATGTGTTACCAGACTTGAGAATAACGCCCTTGCCCAGTTTTTCGAGTGTTTCCTTAAGCCTTGGGTCGTCTATTTCATCGAGAATTGATTCAAGGCGAACCTGTTCTTCACTCGTCATTCTGTTTGTGGGAGCGCTCTTGTGTTTTTTCTCGTCATTCTGCAAAACCTGTTTCTGTACGATGGTTATTCTGCCAATGGCTTCAAACCCAAAATAGACATTGACGCGCTCGAGGACTGCAGCTTGTTCATGTTGAAAAAACAACGCGACCGAATTTTCACAAGCAACGACAAGGGCTGCCGGTTTGAACGGATCATCTTCATGGGAGCGCCTTGGCCAGTTGATCTTTTCAGGCCGGGTTGTTTCCCGGAATTCCTCTCCCACCAACTCGGGCCAGGCCTTCATCAAATCCAGGGTCATTCCGGCGCGTCTTGCCAAAACCGGTTCAAGCACCTTGCCGACAATCTCGGACACAGAGCGGGGTTCTCCCCACTTTCCACGCTTTTTTGTCTTCCTGTTATCGGCTTTTTCAGACATGGCTTGATTTTTATGCTCAATCGAGTTCCTTGGCATCATGAATAACACTGAAACATCAAAACAGGAAGGCGTCACACCATTCGCCCACCGCCTTTTGGAATGGTACGATGCGAATGCACGCGCTATGCCCTGGCGAGTTCCGCCTCACCATCATGCACAAGGTGTCAGGGGGGATCCATATCATATCTGGCTTTCAGAGGTGATGCTTCAGCAAACACAAGTCGCAACGGTCACAGACTACTTTATAAAATTCATAACGCTTTGGCCTTCGGTATATGACCTTGCTGCCAGTGATGAAGAGGACGTGCTGAAAGCGTGGGCGGGACTTGGTTACTACTCTCGCGCACGAAACCTCAAGAAATGTGCCGATACAATCATTGCGGACCATGACGGTAAGTTCCCGCAGGACTTGGAGGCCTTGAAAAAACTTCCCGGGATTGGTGATTATACGGCATCAGCCATAGCCTCGATTGCCTTTGATCAACCGGTTCCTGTTGTGGACGGGAATGTTGAGCGGGTAATGTCGCGCCACAGACGCATCAAGAACTTTTACCCGGACGCAAAAGAGGAAACAAAGATAATTCTGGCTGACCTTCTTGACCGGGAAAGACCCGGTGAATTTGCCCAGGCCACCATGGATCTTGGTGCAACCTTATGCACCCCCAAACGTCCCTTTTGCACAGCCTGCCCCGTGCATCAGGACTGTCAGGCTTTCAAACATGGTGACGCGGAACTATTTCCGTTTAAAAAGCCGAAACCTGTTAAACCGACACGAAAGGGTGCGGCGTTTGTTGTGATTAATCCCAACAACGAGATATTGCTGTGCAAAAGGCCTGATAGCGGGCTGCTAGCATCCATGACTGGTGTGCCAACAACCGGCTGGAATTCAAGGCAGGACGGAAGCACGGATACAAGTGAAGCGCCATTCGAAGCTGATTGGAACCATTCAGGTATTGCCAGGCATACGTTTACACATTTCCATCTCGAACTGACCGTCTGGAAATGTGAAACAGACGACATTGAGGCTGATGGTTGGTGGTGCCCTGTTGATTTGGCATTTGATGAAGCTTTGCCAAAAATCATGCGAAAAACGATAGAAATTGCTCTAAACGTGTAAATTTTGCAATTATCTTGAGATACACACAAGTTTATTACTGCAATTCATGCAAAACCCTGAATTTCAACATATCACGGTTTCGTGAATTAGCGATTTGGGGTATTATGATTACTTTAGGTAATTAGTGCGGATATAATTAACTTGAAAGCTAACCCTCATCATATAGGGCTATCAAATATTAGGCTTGTACCTGTGACGCTTGGGTCTTTGTTGTTCCTGGGTCTCTTGGCACTTGTGGCATTCGCAGCCAACACACTTTACCGTTGGGACGACAGGCCTTTTACAAATTTCGTTACAGGCGGAACCGATACGGGCACTATCGACGGGATCAGTGTTACAGCAAGCGGCACGTCCACCGGCTCTACGAGTCAGACACCACAAAACGGCATCTTTAACACTTCAAGTGTTGATGGCTTTACGGGCATTCTCGCCAGTACACTCAACGCGACCACCGATGATGGCAGTGTAAACAACACCATCAACATCAGCTTTTCAGAGCCAGTCTATAATCTGCAATTCACGATTGTTGATGTTGACGGTGGCCCGGCAGGTAGCTTTGGAGATCAGATAAACCTGAATTCTGATGCAGGGCCACCGAATGTAGTTGGCGGCGCAAACATCAGTTACAATCCTGTAACCGGCATTGCACTTGCGCAAGGCACATTTTGTAGTACTGCAAACGCCAATGTTCCTGACTGTTTGATCAATGTAACGTACCCAGGTCCTGTCAATAATATCAGCATTGTTCACGTTGCAGGGGACGCTGCTGGTTCAGACCCCGCATTTCAGGTGGTGGCCATTGATGATTTCACCTTCAACACACCACCGGATGCGACCGATAATTCAAATACTGTTCTTGAAGACAATTCTGTTTCTGGCAATCTACTTACTGATAACAACGGAAGCGGGTTGGACAGTGACAATCAGGATGCTATCGGCCTGCTAACCATAGCCAGTATTAATGGCACACCGGTTGTTGCAACGGGAACCACCATTACCCTGGCTAATGGCGCTACACTAACCGTATTCCCAAATGGTAATTATACGTTCAATACCAATGGCGCCTATGATGCACTGACCTCGGGACAAACAACTCTTGAAAACTTCACTTATGTTGTCGAAGATGCAGAAGGGCTCTCAAACATTGATGGCAGTACAACAGACTCTGAAGCTGTCCTGACCATTACTGTTAATGGAGATCCAGATCCGGCATTCACAGTGGCAAAGGATGTGGACATCAATTCCGTTACAACATTGCCAACAACCCTGACATATACCATCACGGTGGAAAATACCGGAGACACCACGCTAACGGGTGTTACGCCAGTAGATACGCTTAGTCAAAACGGAACCAATACATCCATTACATTGATCGGCCCTTCTGGCGACACCAACGCCAATAACCAGCAGGAAACCACCGAGACCTGGGTTTATACCGGCACGCATGTTGTTACACAGGCTCAAATGGATGATGCCAATCAGCTTGTAAATTCAGTTTCGGTTACAACAAACGAAACAGGCCCCACTGCGCAAACGAACAGTGCAACGACCACGATAGTTCCAAATCCACTGTTTACGGTCACCAAATCCGCCACACCGGATACGAATGTTCCGGCTGGAAACACGGTGACCTATACCTATGTCGTAACCAATACCGGAAACCAGACACTTACGAATATTAATCTTTCTGATTCACATAATGCTTCCGGGTCACCCCCTACTCCTTCGAACGAAACCCAGATTTTGGATGCGCCACCAACAGGAGATTCCAGCGATACATCTGTTAATGGAATATGGGATAGTTTGGCTCCGGGTGATCAGGTTCAATTTACCGGAACCTATACAGTTACGCTGCAGGATGTTGAAACGCTGCAATGATGCAGGGCTTTCAAGTGCACTGTTTTCGTCAGTTATTGAAGCAGATCAACATCAGCCTGCGTTACAACATAGGTTGCTGTGAAACGCACGGTATCCCCCGGAGCCAGGGTATCCCAAACACCATTTGCGCCAGCGTCCGTTGAGTTGCCAATTGGGGCAACATCAGTAATAAGCGTTTCGGAGCCAGGTGTAGGGGCTGCCCCGCTACCATTATGGACATCTGCCAGATTGATATTGCTTAGCGTGACATCGCCTGTGTTGGTTACATCATAGGTGTAGG
>CALDZZ010000228.1 GCA_937944075.1 uncultured Rhizobiaceae group bacterium | reverse complement strand
GTCTTTGCAGGACTCATGGGCTTGTCCATTCTGGTTTATGTCGTCCTTGACGGGTTTGACCTTGGCGTGGGTATCCTGGTGCCGGCAGCTCCCATGGAAGATCGTGACAAGATGATTGCCTCCATTGGCCCTTTTTGGGATGCCAATGAAACCTGGCTAGTTCTGGCTGTCGGTATTCTGCTCGTAGCCTTTCCAATTGCGCACGGGGTAATCCTGACGGCTCTCTATCTGCCTGTTGCAATCATGTTGATTGGGTTGATTGCAAGAGGGGTGGCATTTGAATTTCGTGCCAAGGCGAATGTTGATGAAAAATGGTTTTGGAACCGTGTTTTCTTTGCAGGTTCGTTTGTAACTGCCCTGTCTCAAGGGTATATGCTGGGCGCTTATGTTCTTGGTCTTGAAGGTGGTATTGCACAAGCTCTCTTTGGAATTCTGGTCGCATTCTGCCTGGTCGCGACTTATGCTGCGATTGGTGCAGCCTGGCTAATTTACAAAACAGAAGGTGCGTTACAGGTTTTGGCTGTAAAATGGATGCGCATTTCACTTGTTTTTACTGCGATAGGCATGTCCATCATTTCAATCACAACACCCCTGGTGAGCGATCGTATATTTGACAAATGGTTTTCCCTGCCGGAAATTATAGGCCTTGCACCCTTGCCGATTATCACAGGCGGCCTGTTCATCTTTCTGTTTTGGCAATTGGCGCATTTGCCGGACAGGACAGATCGATTTTCACTTGTTCCCTTCGTAGGGATTACGGCAATCATGATCCTTGGTTTCTTTGGCCTTGCCTACTCGTTTTATCCTTATGTGGTGCCGGAGAAAATGACGATTTACGAAACAGCGTCTGCTCCGGAAAGCCTGTTCATTATTCTTGTAGGAACCTTGTTTGTTTTGCCTGTCATTACCGGTTATTCAATATACGCATACAAGGTTTTCGGTGGTAAGGCTGGTGAGCTCAGGTATGACTGATTTCGAGTTAAGCAGATAATACAATCATTATTACAATCAAAAAAAGGGCGCTGAAATTAATCAGCGCCCTTTTTGTTATCCTGTTTGAAACAGGACTATGATCTCATACCCAATGCCTTGAGTGTGCTGATGGTCAAGCCACCTGTTGGCAAACCCTTGTCTTGCTGGAACTTCAAGATAGCATTTTGAGTTGCAGGACCGTAGTTGCCATTTGGCACTGCGCCACCCAGGCCATAACCTGCATTCACAAGTCTTTCCTGGATTTCCTGAACAATCTGCGGTGTGGTGTTTGTTTCACAAAGAATTTCTCTCCACTGGATATTCTCCTTGGAAACAAGCTGACGCTTTTCAACAACCTGGGTTTTGGCAGGAATTGCAACTTGCTCGTATGAAGCAGGGCGGATCAATTCACGTACCGTGATTGTTTCATATCGTGCAGGAATTGGCTTCTTGCGTGTTGTAGGAGGTGTTTTCATTACACGCTTCTCACGCAGCTCATATTCTGCAGGAATAACTTCTTCTGTTGTTTGGGCAGGTGTTTTGAGAACTGTTTTCTCAATCGTTGTGTATTCCGCAGGAATTTCAACCAAACACATGATTTCGCCAGTTGCTTCGTCGATTTTTTCAAACGGACCGCGACCCTTTTTCCATTCAACACGAGCTGGAGATACCAGAACCTGCTCTGAGACAGTTTCAAATGTTGCAGGAACCACTTTCTTGATTTTGCGCTCTGGCTGAACAAGAACACGAACCTGTTGCACTTCATACTCAGCTGGCACGATTTCAAGTTCGAAAGATTCTTCCTCGACCAAGACCTGCTTTTCAACGTCTTTATATTCAGCAGGAATTTCCTTAACTTCACTTGAAGCCGGTTGAACAACCACTTCTGAAGGAGCAGTTTGATATACCGCTGGTATAAGAACCTTTGCAAAACACTGTCCTGCAGTTGCGTTTGCAGGTGGTGCACTTTGTGCAAATGCAGGGCCTTGTGACATTGCTGTCATTGCAATTGCGCTGATGATTGTTGTTGCTGAAAAAGACTTGATCTTTTTTGCATAATTCAGTTTTGACATTGTTACTATACTCCCCTGTCATTGTCGCGATAAATGAAATGCTACCGCGATTGAATTGCCTAACTACGTAGCAAATTACTTAGATGTCGTTAAGTAAATATTTACCAAACTTAATATATGGTTAACGCATTACGCAGCGTAATGTAAATCACATTTTTGTGCCTGAAATTCAGCGATGCCATCTAAGCATGAATCATATTGCAAGGGAGATCAGTTAAGAAACTGAATTAATTGAAATTTTTCTGTTTGAGAGTGGTTATTTTAATGCATCCGCGACAATTCATCACCGGTAGATAACTGGCGTGATACACAGTTCTGTGGCGCATGGACAAGGCCCCTGGACGACGAAAGCCTGACGGGAGTAGACCAGATTTCAATCATTATTTCTGGATTGAAAGGTTGAGTAAAGCCGCAAGACACTCAAACCCTACCCATTCATAACCGTGAATATTCTGTTCTAGAATACCGTAAAATCTTCCAGCTTTTCGATGTATGAGCTTTAAATTCAAAGCCGGGAACTTTTGCCCGGCTTTGATTTATGTAAGCAGATAATGAGTTTATTTGCGCAAATACATTCTCAAGATATTACTGGAAATCTGTTTGAATGCTTCTCGAAGTCCTGCAAGATCACTGGCAATCAATGCCTTGTCAGGAGAAGAGGCGCAATCACGGTAAATAGCTTGGGTTGCGAGGTCTGTCTCATTAAACAGAATAGTTAAAACTGTGATATCCTCAGCTTTTGCCGCATCGCAGGCCGCTATCATGCGCTCATCCAGCATTGCTTGTGATTGAGTACTAATGGCATCAATACGGGGCTGCCCAGTAGGCATTGGGTAAACATTGTCCATGAACCCGGTCTCACGAATTTGATTTCCGGAAACATATCCATACGCACTGTAATCAGAAATCATGGAAGAGTTATCCACGTTTACCGGCAGTTCGTTTTTACCGTCACCAAACAAAATCAATATCTTCTGCAAGTCATCATTGGTTGAGGCACCTTCAGTAAAGGGAGCCTCAGGTGTCAGCATCCTCATTCCCCATGCGATGCCTTCTGATGCAACTGTCCCACCATCATTCCAGTGTGAAAGGTCATTGATTTTCTGGCGCACAATGGAAGCGTCACTTTTCAACGGTAAAACTTCATCCGGACACGCCTTGTTTGGACCAAGGGTTGAAGGTGCTGTTTCATCAATATTGAAGGTTAAGGATGAGTCATATTTTATCGGGTTTATTGATGGGGTCCAATTGTAAAAATTGACATCAGGAATAGGCCTTGTATCTGCATTATAATCGCCTCCAAAATAATAGTTATGCGTTGTTGGCGTTGCGCCTCTTGGCTCTTCATCAGGCCAGAAATAAGGAACCCATTTGGTATCGGCGCTGCCGTTTGCAGGATCATTGGATACATCAAAGGGCGCCGGCCTTGCTTCAACGCATCCCTTCCAACGTACATCCATGTCTGAATAAAGGTCGAAATGGTTTAATTTGGGCGGTGTGCTGTAGATACATTCTCCAGTGCTTGTCCAGCCATCAGGAAAAGAACCAAGATACTGTCCTGCAGCTTGAGCGTGCGCATTTTGAAAGCCGAAAAGTTCCTTGAAATAGTACCCCAGGCTTGATCTTTCAGACGTTGACCCACCATCCGGGTCTGCTACTCCACCACAGGTTGCGCCATTCTCGAAAAAGATAATTTTATCTTCCATATAATTGGCGTGGTATTTGCTGTCCGCATTGCGATCCAGCTCCATATTGGACAGGAAGCGGCCGACATTGACAGATGCCACAAAGGGTACAATCGAAAACTTGGCTTGCCCATTACTTGCGGTGTCTATTGTATTGACGAAATCAATTGCACCGATTTTCATGTTGTTCAAGTAGGGTTCCATTGATCCGGTTGTGTCCAGAACCATGGCAATTTCCACATCAGTCATTGCAGTTGCTACCTCGGCAGTAACTTCAACTGATTTGTCGGAAATCCCTACAACTTTCATAAAGGTTAGGGGGACCTCTTTTTCCGCCTCATATCTCAGACCATCATTTAGAAAGATAAGACGCCCGGCATCTTTTCTTTCTGCACTTTGAATGTTG
>CALDZZ010000227.1 GCA_937944075.1 uncultured Rhizobiaceae group bacterium | reverse complement strand
GTGTCCCCGCTTTTGAAAAACCGATCGACTGCATCATTGTCCTGACATTCAAAAACGCTGTCTCCGGTAAGATATATCTTCCTTGGAACATTCCCAAGTCTGTACTCAACCCTGTCTAGCTGAACATGCCGCTTTTTACTTTCGCCTGCAGGGACAAGATACAAAGCCTCACCCATATTGATTAGCTCAGCCTCTTCAAATTGCGAAGAACCGTCTTTGTAGTAGCGCCCTTTTAGTGTTTCGCCTGAAGTCAAAGCCAGTTCCTTGCAGTTTGAAATCTAGAGCCCAAAATCAATTCCGTCGATGTCGAGGTATTCCGCTGTAGCTACGTTGCCTTCGGGATCGTCCATATTGCGTGTAATGGCCAATTCGCCCGATTGCAACAATGCTGTATTGGTTGCCAGATAAGACCATGTTCGAATTGCAGCCCAGGGTCTCATCAGACCAACTGTCAGTATTACCAGAACAAAGTTGGAAAAAATAATCCATACATATTTCAGACGGGACAAGGTTGATCGCAACCGGTGAACAGCATCAAGCGTCGTGAAATTATACGCTACATTACGAACACCAGCACGGTAATATACATAGGCAAAAATGAGGACTGCGTAAAATGCAAAAATCCCGATTGTCAGGCCATAAATCAAATAGGCAGAACTGGAATCAATTTCACGACCCAGATCCACTCCACCCAAAAGGCCGGCAGCGCCAGTGCTTGCGACAATCGCACCAAAAATGGCAATGCCCAGTGTAATGGAAGCTGCCAGTGTGAAGAGTATTGTCCAACCCAAAACACCATACAAGGCACCCAAAGGAGCATCTGTATGAAACTTCATATCACCATATTTGGTATTGTTGCCGAGATAATTAACCGCCATTTGCGAACCAATCGGTGCAATCAGGCCAAGCGTTGATAAAACCAGCAGTGGCATTAAAATAAGAATGCCCAACGATTGCAGATACGACCCGGCAAAACTGAAACGGACATTTCTATAGCTTGTCATTCTGGCGTTGAAGGCCAATGCCTTGTTGATGACCCAAGGAAGAATAACGAAGTAAGGCAAAATCAAAATCAGACTGGCAATGGGATAAAAATTTGCAACAATGTTTGTGAAAACCAGATATCCAACGACAATAATCCGTCCAATTAAAATCTGGATGGGTTTGGCGTGATATTCAAAATTATGACCGTCCAGCCATGTATTGCCGTAAAAATACCGAAGCCGCCTCACCTTTGCCCATGCGGTGTAAATGCCAAGCGTAATAATGCTGAGAAACAGGTTTACGATCCAGATGCCAAAATATTCTTTTGCAGTACCCGTAAATGAAAACGGTTTTGTTTCCAGGGCCTCTTCAGTATGAATTGCAGTTTCGGTCATCCAGTTACCTGATTGTTCTATATGACGAGATTTGCTCTTTGAATCTCAACAACATGATTCCACCAGTAAAACGATAAACAATACTAGTGAAAACACCAAACAGTATCAGGCTTGTTCACCAACTTCTTGGCGTGCCGTCCCAATCGATAAACTTTCCGGTATCATCAATACCAAGCGAACTGATGACCTCCAGAATACCTGCTGCACTCTCCGAAGGCGTGATGTCGGCTGTTTCCCCACCCATATCTGTCTGCACCCAGCCTGGATGCATTGCGATACAGGTTACCCCTTCTTCTCTCAAATCAGTCGCCAAACCTTGCGTTACCTTGTTGAGCGCCGCCTTGCTGGCACGATAGGCTATACGGTCAGAGGTTGAAAATTCCATACGCCCCATCTTGGAGGAGATGTTCACCAATCGCGGGTTGTTGCCCTGCTTGAGAAGTGGCAAGAAAACCTGTGTCACCTTGAGGGGCGCAAGTGTGTTGATGGCAAGGGTTTTGGCAAAGCCATCAAAATCCATGTCCAGTGTAGCTTGCGGGATCTCTCCTATAATGCCAGCATTATTGACCAATACATCAATCGGGGAATGAAAAGCATTGGCCACATTTTCAAGTGCCTTGTGGTCGGTAACATCGAAATTCAAAACTGCCATTTGTGGAAGTTTTTGTGCAAGCTCACGTTGCGCTTCAACGGTTCGTACTGAGCCGATCACATTCCAGCCCTTGTCAATTGACTGCCGCGCCATTTCAAACCCGATGCCTCTGCCCGCCCCTGTAATCAGTATGGTTGTCATGCTTCAAGGCTCCGTCTCAATTGAACTGCACTTAAGCTCTCATCTAGCGCAACATCATCATAAGTCAGCACATGATCTGCTTTTACATCCCGAAGCATTTTCAATCCACCAGTCAATCCAAGCGGAAGCATTTTGCCCTTGAGCGATATTTCGCTTGGCCTCAATTGTCCGGCAACCGTATATCCGCCTTCCCCATCGAGAACCTCACCAGCTTTCAGATCCCGCTTCGCAACCGCAACAACATCGCCAATAAATTGCTGCGCTACACCTGTCGTCTCACCACGCAACGCAACATTGGCAACCGACATGCCAAGTTCGAGTCCAATCAAATGCCACTGCTTATAGAGACACATGAAGCGACCTGTATCATCGGTCTTGACCTTATATTCTTCAAGGCACTTGCGCTGGTAGTCTGTCTCACATTCCACCACCACAAAGACACCCATTCGAATGTTGTGACCATATTCGCTACCATCCGGCTTCATGCCGTTGATCACTTCAACCATGCCGGAATGCTCAAGGACCCCCCCATGAGATTTCGGACGCATGAGCGATGGAATATCGTCGATTGATCCAAGCGGATATGTAAGTCCGTTTGAGGGAACCGACAATCCGCAGGCATTGGCAATGGCAGCGCTTTCGATAGCCGGCTTTGTGCCATCCAGAAACGAGTTGAACATCTTGGGGTTCATCCGCCCGCGCTTTGCCACATCACGCGGCACACCCCAATGATCCCAGATCGTATCCGGCGTAGAAAAACGATATTCATCGCGCCACTTGTGCCCACGCCCGGCTGCCGCCACCCTGAAACCACAAGTGCGGGCCCAATCCACCAACTCACATGTCATCGCAGGCTGGTCGCCATAAGCCATGGAGTAAATCACGCCAGCCTTTTCAGCTTCACGTGCAACCGCAAGCCCGGCAAAACTGTCCAGTTCCACAGTCGCACTAATCACATGCTTACCATGGGAAAACGCCATCAACACATGATCTGCCGCAACAACCGGATTGCCCGTTGCTTCTACGATGATTTCAATCGCATCATGT
>CALDZZ010000226.1 GCA_937944075.1 uncultured Rhizobiaceae group bacterium | reverse complement strand
TGCACCAAAGGTTTTTTTACCCGACGCAAGTACAACACCTTTTACGGCTTCATCAGCAGCCATGGCATCCACGATTTGTTCCCATTCCTCCATGACTGAAAGATCAATCACATTCATGGATTTGTCGGGCATGTCCCAGGTAACAACTGTAATGCCATCGCTATCGGTTTCGATTTTGAAATTCGTATAGCTCATGATTAAACCCTTTCGATAATGGTTGCCGTACCCATGCCTGCACCAATGCAGAGGGTAACAAGGGCTATGTTCTGGTCGCGGCGTTCAAGTTCATCAAGCACGGTCCCAAGGATCATGGCGCCGGTTGCACCCAATGGATGACCCATGGCAATGGCACCGCCACAAACGTTCATCTTGTCGTGTGAAATATCAAAGTGCTGCATGTAGCGAAGCACAACGGAAGCAAAGGCTTCGTTGAGTTCAAACAGGTCAATGTCAGAGAGTTCCATGCCGGCACGCGCCAGCAGCTTTTCTGTTACATCAACAGGGCCGGTCAGCATGAGTGCCGGGTCAGAACCAATGTTGGCAAATGCGCGGATTTTGGCCCTTGGCTTGATACCAAGCTTTTTGCCGCCTTCTTCAGACCCCATGAGAACAGCCGCAGCACCGTCCACAATACCGGATGAATTGCCTGCGTGGTGAACGTGGTTGACGCTTTCAAGCTCAGGATGCGCTGCAATGCCAACAGCATCAAAACCACCCATCTCGCCCATCATCACGAAGGATGCATCAAGTGACGCAAGCGATTGCATGTTCGTGCTTGGACGCATGTGCTCGTCATGATCAAGAATGACCAGGCCATTTTGATCCTTGATAGGAACAATTGAATTTTTAAAACGACCGTCTTTCCAACTAGCTTCAGAACGCTTCTGACTTTCCACGGCATAAGCGTCCACATCATCACGGGAAAAGCCGTATTTGGATGCAATCAGATCAGCAGAAACGCCTTGCGGCATGAAATAGGCAGGAACAGCGACAGATGGATCCATCGGCCAAGCACCACCAGAAGCACCAATACCAACGCGAGACATCGATTCAACGCCACCTGCAATCACAAGGTCATTCATGCCTGAATTGATGGTTGAGGTTGCCATGTTGATCGCATCAAGACCGGACGCACAGAAACGGTTGATCTGCATGCCGGGAACCTTGTTGTCGTAACCAGCCTCAAAGACAGCTGCACGGGCAATGTCTGAACCCGCTTCACCGACCGGATCCACACATCCAAGAATGACATCATCAATGACAGATGTATCTGCAATCTCATTGCGGTCACGAACCGCTTCCAGGGTTTTGGCAGAAAGGCGTACTGCGGGAACTTCATGCAGTGATCCGTCTTTTTTGCCGCGTCCACGTGGGGTGCGGACATGATCATAAATATATGCATCGGCCATTGGGTATCTCCAGAGGTTGGCAATAGGGTTGGCTATTCAATTTCGGTTATCCATCAAATCCTTCAAGCAAAACAATGCTTGCGTTAGAGATGGCAGTTCTGTGTTTCTTTGCATCCTGATACGTTTTGCTGTTGTAGCATGACTTTGCATCTTCCAGTGATGCAAATTCGATCACCACATGACGGGATCCGAGATCATTCCCTTCGACTTGAACAAAATCACCGCCTCGGGCCAAAAACTTCCCGTTGTATTGTTCAAACATGGGTCGTGCACCAGCCACATATGCTTGATAGGCTTCACTGGTAAAGCTGTCAGCATCTTCTGCTGTAACATGGGCAATCCAATATCCTTTGGGCATTTTGTATTCCAGTTCTAGAGTGTGCGGGAAATGAGAACCTTCATGATCTCATTTGTACCACCATAAATGCGTTGAACGCGGGCATCGCGAAAAAGCCTGGCAATCGGGTATTCATTCATGAAGCCATAACCGCCAAACAGTTGCAGGCATTCATCCATCACCTTGCCTTGCAGATCTGTCAGTAGATATTTCGCCATGGACGCTGTTGCCGTATCAAGCTCGCCTTTCAGGTGTTGGCCAACACATTGGTTGACAAAAGCCTTCGCCATCGTGGCTTCGGATTTGAGTTCAGCAAGTTTGAATTGCGTGTTTTGAAAATCGATGATTGCCTTTCCAAAGGCCTTGCGTTCTTTCACATAATCAATGGTAATTGAAAGCGCCAGCTCAATGGAACCCATGGCCTGGTTTGCGATGATCAGCCGTTCTTGCGGTAATTGGTTCATCAACTGGAAAAAACCCTGACCTTCCGTATCACCCAGAAGATTGGCGGTTGGTACTTTAACATCATTGAAAAACAGTTCTGATGTGTCGTTTGCCTTGTAACCGATTTTGTCAAGGTTGCGCCCACGCTCAAAGCCTTCCACTTCATCGGTTTCAACGATCATGAGAGAGGTGCCCTTTGCACCTGCGGACGGGTCAGTCTTTGCAACTACGATGATGAGATTGGCATTTTGCCCGTTGGTGATGAAGGTTTTAGAACCATTGATTTTATACTGGTTGCCATCCTTGACGGCTGTGGTTTTTATGCCTTGGAGATCAGAACCGGTACCGGGTTCTGTCATCGCTATCGCACCAATCAATTCGCCGGTAGCAAGGCGGGGTAACCAGCGCTGTTTTTGCTCTTGTGTTCCAAAGTCGGAAATGTAGGGCGCAACAATTGCAGAATGAAGCGCTATGCCGAATCCATCGACACCATTATGTGCAATGGCTTCGATGATGGCAGCTTCCTGGGCATAAGATGCCCCTCCGCCACCAAATTCCTCAGGCGCTGAGGCACATAATAAACCACTTGCACCCGCTTTTTCCCAATCCGAACGCGGGACAATTTCTTCTTTTTCGTACTGATCATAATTGGGAGCAATCTCGCTCTCCATGAAACGCCCAGCCATCTCCCTGACCATGGCATAGTCTTCATCATGCCATGGCGGAGTAGGGGAATTGAGGACTTCTTGTGGCGTTGTCATTGGTAAAACCTGTGGCGAGACGAGTAACGCGCCTTAAAACGCTTCAGCTTCCAGTGACATCATGCTTTCGCACCCACTTTCAATCCTTGCAAGATGGGCAGCCGATTCCGGCATGACCCGCTCCATGAAATAACGAGCAGTCATCAGCTTGTTTTCATGGAACTCGGTTGAGCCATTGGCACCTTCCTTGAGTGCTTCCTGGGACTTTTCTGCCATCAGACCCCACATGTAGCCAAGTGCTACAAGGCCAAACAGGTGCATGAAGTCCATGGATGCAGCACCAGCATTATTCGGATTTTGCATGCCATTTTGCATCAGCCACATGGTGGATGCTTCAAGTTTCTTTACGCTGTCCCGCAAGGGCTTCGTGTAAGGTTGCATGGCTTCATTATCCATGTGTTTCTTGGTAAAGCCATTGACCTCTTCCATAAAGGCACGCATGGCGCGTCCACCGTTTGCCGGCAGTTTGCGGCCAACAAGATCGAGGGCCTGAACGCCATTTGCACCTTCATAAATCTGGGCAATACGGGCATCACGCACAAACTGGCTCATGCCCCATTCTTCAACATAACCATGGCCGCCAAAGACCTGTTGGGCGTTGACACAGTTTTCAAAACCCTTGTCAGTCAGCACACCCTTGATGATTGGTGTCAGCAATCCCATCAAGTCGTCTGCTGCTTCGCGTTCTTCATCAGAGGTGGCGCGGTGAGAAATATCACCTTTTAGCGCAGTCCAAAGCATAAGGGCGCGCGCAGCCTCGTTAAAGGACTTGATGTTCATCAACATACGACGCACATCCGGGTGAACCAGAAGCGGGTCTGCTTTCTTGTCCGGTTGTTTTGCACCATCCAGCGCACGACCCTGAATGCGTTCTTTTGCATAGATAGCTGCATTTTGATAAGCAACTTCGGATTGCGCAAGACCTTGAAGACCCACGCCGAGACGAGCTTCGTTCATCATGATGAACATGGCTTTCAGCCCCTTGTTTTCTTCACCAATCAGGTAGCCAATGGCTTCATCATGGTTGAGAACACAGGTTGAATTGGCATGAATGCCCATTTTCTCTTCAATGGATCCGCAGGAAACACCATTGGCCTCGCCAATTGTACCATCATCATTCACCTTGAACTTAGGCACAACAAAAAGCGAAATGCCCTTGGTGCCTTCAGGCGCGCCTTCAATTCTGGCAAGGACCAGGTGAATGATGTTTTCTGCCAGATCGTGTTCACCAGCTGAGATAAAAATCTTCTGACCCGAGATTTTATAGGAGCCATCGCCAACCGGAGCAGCCTTGGTGCGCAACATGCCAAGATCTGTACCACAATGCGGCTCTGTCAGGTTCATGGTGCCTGTCCAGGTACCATCAATCATTTTCGGTAGATATTTCTGCTTTATTTCATCAGATGCATGTACCTGCATGGCGGCAATCGCTCCCTGGGTAAGGCCAGGATACATGGCAAATGCCTGATTTGCAGATGAAAGATATTCACCAACCGCTGTATGAAGGGTATAGGGAAGCCCTTGGCCGCCATATTCTGGGTCAGCCGGCAAGCCCATCCAGCCGCCTTCCTTGTAGGTTTGATAAGCTTCCTTGAAGCCTTTTGGCGTTGTTACCGAGGCATCTTCATGTCTGATACAACCTTCACGGTCGCCTGAGAAGTTGATTGGTTGAAGCACTTCTTCGCTCAACTTGGCAGCTTCACCGAGAATGGCTTCAATCATGTCCGGAGTTGCTTCTTCAAATCCGGGAAGGTTATTGTAGCGATCAATATTCAGAATATCGTTTAGTATATACAATGTGTCTTGTATGGGGGCTGAATAACTTGGCATAATTGTCTCCTCAAACAATCTCAACGGGACGCTTTAACAGCGTGGTCACCTTTCAAAACATATGTGTCTTGCATTTTTCAGATACAAGCTTTGCACATTTTGATAATGATTGTAAATAAATATTACTTTGACGTAAGCGTCAATATTTTTCAAAGCATATTGTCAAATCATTCTCAAGTATTTTTGATTATGCTTGAAATTTAGCTGGCCGCCAAGTCTTCCATGAATGTGATTGCCCTGGCCAGTTCATTGATGGATTGCTGTATCTCATTTTTTTGAGCATCAAGCCGAGAGGCCTGTTCCTTGAACTTGTCAGTGAGGTAGGAAATATCCCGCTTGCTTTCACCACCGTCATAGACTTTTAGAAGAGCCTCGATATCAAGTAGTGAAAAACCTACATTTTTGGTCAAAATGATTATCTTCAGGCGCTTTCTGTCTTCATTGGAATAAAGACGCGTCGATCCGGAGCGCTTTGGACTTATGAGGCCGCGATCTTCATAAAACCGAAGTGTTCTGAGGCTAACGTCAAATTCACGCGCCAAATCACCAATTCTGTAAATTTCCTTTGTTTCAGGTGTGTCATCAGCAAAGCTCTCTGCAAGACGCTCCAACATTACCTGAGCATTAATATCGCCCATGCTAATTCCTATTTTTCCAGCCACGGAAATTGATTGAAATATCAATTATTGTTCAGCATGATTAACACACTAATATTTTTTTTCAAGATGAACAAAAGCTTCTAAACAGCCTTTAGTCACATTTGCATTGCTATCATTTGCCGCCTGACAGGCAGGTTGGAGCTGATAAAAATATTAATAAAAAATGACAACAATTAATTAAGATTAACGCATTGTTTACCCTGTTTTGCAAAAGCTTGGTTTGAAGAGATTCGTTTATTTGTCAGAATCAACAATAATATTCAAAGAACAGGCTAACGCTAATGCGCAGGGCAAGATCACAATTAAGCAAGATTACGCAACACCAGCAGGGCAACCAGGCTGGCATGTTAAATCCACAAAGTGGATTCGCCATGGGTAACGAGGTTGATCAGATCCAGCAAAGGCTGAATCAGTTGCAGCAACAACCGCACCATCCTGGCATGCAACCGTTTAATGACCCTTTTCAAAATCAGGGCTTCCCGCAGCCGGTTCAAAGCATGGGCTTTCAACAGCCACCACAGCAACAGATGCAGCCTCAATATTTTGAGCCACAGCAAACGGCACCCAATGCATTCATGCAACCCGGGGCGCCTCAGGCTTATCAACAACAGTCATATGCAAATCCGGTAATGGATCAGATGCAGATGATGAACGACAGCTTTGCATCCAACACGCAGCTTGATAACATCAAATCCTCACTAGAAGCGATGAGCGCAAAGCTGAATGCCGTCAACGGCGCCAATGCAGCTACCAAGGAAAGTCACAATATTGCACTTCAGCAGAGTGAAATTCTCAAGCAGCATTACAATCATATCAATAATGAACTGCAGGGATTGAAAGCAGCCATCACAAATGTTGCTTCATCAGACGGTTCACAAGCAGAATTACAACAAATCCAGCAGACCCTGAACGCGAATTATCAGGCAATCATGCAGCAGCTTGAAAGCTCTCAGGGCGCAGCCATAGATACGTCCATGTTCTCTTCTGCTATTGAGGCTAGCCACAAGGATTTGTCACAACAAATCGTGCAGATGAAGGAAGTCATAGACACTTCGCTCAATAATCCAAATCATTATGCTCAAACGCTAGAAGTAAGCCACGACGATATCACCAAGCGTCTGGATGATATGCATAATGCCTTGCAGACAGCCATAGCACAGCATGATCTTTACATCAGCGCCATTGAAAATAATCACCGCGAACTATCCCAACAGGTGCTGGAAATTCAAAGTGCCATGGCTGAGGCCGGACAAGACAAGGGCGCTTCGGCCCTTTCCGAGGGTCCCAGTCAGGAATATGCAAATATTGAAATGCGGCTTGAGGAAATAACCCGCGCAGTCGTTGCCTTGTCACTTGAAGATGACAGCATAAACAATCTTGAGCGGATTGAAGCACGTGTTTCGGATGTTGCAAAAACAATTGATGCAATGGGTGCGCCACAAACAAGTGATGACAGCGAAAGCTTTCAAAGACTTGAAGCAAAACTGTCTGATATTTCCGGTTTGCTTAATGCAGCCACGCCTGACCTAAGTGGTTTCGAAACCAAACTGAATGCACTGTCTGACAAGTTTGACAATTTTAATGTGACACTTCCTGAAGCTCCGCAGGCTGACTTCCAAAAGCTTGAAGCAAAATTGTCTGACATGTCTGCACTCTTGAGTTCCTCAACGCCTGATATGAGTGGCATGGAAAACCAGATCAGCGTGTTGTCACAAAAGCTTGAAAATCTCTCGTCTGTCTCAACCCAAACGACAATTCCGAGTGAGGAAAACAATGCCTTGCTCAAGCGTATGGACGCATTGGTTGACCAGATCAGCCAGTCACATGAGTTGACGCAAAATCACGTTTCAAATGATAGTATTACACAGCAGTTGAACCAGATATCCTCTGCAATCGATGCTTTGTCAGCACCGGTTTCAACAAACGCATCCAGTGATGTTGTGATGCAGCAACTGGAGCAGATTGCAGGTGCAATTGACCAACTGGCAGCGCCAACAGCTAGTTCCATGTCTGATGAACACATAGGCAAAATTGAAAGACAGCTTGCAGAAATCTCCGGCCAGTTGTCAACATCTTCAGGTGCTGCGGGCGCCATGTCTCTCGACCCGATTGCAAGTCGTCTCTCAGGCATTGAAGAACAATTGGGTGCCAATCGTGATATCACAATAGAGCTTGCAACTAAGGCTGCAGAAGATGCTGTCAAAATGTCAGTCAAGGCAATGCCTCAAATGGCTGCCCACGCATCGGAGATTGATACATCCTCTCTGAACTCAATGTCGGAAATGCTTGCACGCCTTAATCGTGAAACCGAGAATAATAATTCCAAAAACATTGAAGCCTTTGGCGCGGTTACACAAACACTGGACATGATGGTTCAAAAACTTGCCGGCATTGAAGCAGGACTGGCTGACAAGTCACAAAACATAAGCATGGTAGCGAGCCCATTGATGGCTGCCCAGCAGGAAATGCCTGCACCAGTAAATCATGAACCTGTGATGCCACAAGAAACAATGCAGGAAACTCCAGCACAGCCAGAATTGCAACAAGAAGCAGAATTGGATTATGCGCAGGATGCAATGCAGGTTGAAGAGCAAGAGGCAGCAAGTTCGCCAGCGAGTGACCTTGTCAAGGCAGCGCGTCTTGCCAATGCAAACGCTGAAATGCAGGCATCATCACCAGAAGCTGATATTCCTTCTGCAATGAGTGTGGATAACCTGACACCACAAACGCCTATACTACCGGAAGTTGAAACACCTGAAATGGCTATGGATAGCCTTCCTGAAGTCGGTGTTCCGATGGATTACAATCAGAAAAATGATACACCACTTGAGCCAGGCTCCGGTGCGCCAGACCTTGCTGCATTGGTTCGTCAGGCAAATAATCAGCGTAAAAACAAAGGTGCTGATGACGATGGTTCTGGTTCAGACTTTATTGCAGCGGCTCGTCGTGCTGCGCAAGCTGCGGCGCAGGAAGCTGGTGCTGTAGAGGAAGAGATTGAGGAAAACACCAAAAAGGGTCTTCTCGCTTCCTTGCCTGAACTATTCGGTAAGCGCAAAAAAGCAATTGTGATGGGTGCTGCTGCCTTGTTGTTCGTAGCTCTTGCAGTGCCACTTGCATCAAAGTTCATTGGTGGAAATGAAACACAGATTGCAGCTCTTGAAGAAACACAAATCATCGATAATCAGTCCACTGCAAACCTGCCTCAGGCTTCTGTCATACCGTCTGAAAATACAGTCACTGCGACACAGGAAACATCAACAGATGAAACCGCTATTGTTCGTGAAGTAGCCTTTGAAGAAGCCTCATTGGCGTCAGATGTAAGTGCAGAAAACGCAAGCATTCAAACCACTGAAAACTCGAATTTCGAATTACCAAATGAGTTGGAGTTTGGATCAGACGCCTTGAAAGCGGATGTCTTGAACGGCAACCCTGCTGCCTTGTTTGAAATTGGCAAGCGTTACACGGACGGACTGGGAACTCAAAAGGACCTGGCAAAAGCAGCTCAATGGTACGAGGCATCTGCTGATCTTGGGTATGCACCGGCTCAATACATTATCGGAAACTTTAATGAAAAGGGTCTTGGGGTTGAGAAAAATCCTGAAAAGGCAGCTGAGTGGTATAAGAAGGCGGCACAGGGTGGCAATATAATTGCAATGCATAACCTTGCTGTGTTGACTGCTACGCCAAATGCATTGTCTGCAGAACCTGACATGAATGAAGCATTCAAGTGGTTTGGCAAGGCAGCTGACTATGGTGTGCGCGATAGTCAAGTGAATGCAGGTATCTTCCATACCAAGGGATTTGGTACAGAGGTTAATCTGGTCGAAGCCTACAAGTGGTTTGCAATCGCTGCCAAGGCTGGTGACAAGGATGCAGCCAACAAGCGTGACATTATCGAAAATGCAATTCAGCCAGATCAACTTGAGATTGCAAAATCTCTCGTGGAAGAGTGGAAGCCGCTCGAAATCGTTTCTGCTGCAAATGAGGTAACAATTGATGAAGCTTGGGGCACTGCCAAAGCAGTGGCTGGTGCCTTTAAAATTGATCGTGAAACGATTGCGCAAACACAACGTCTGCTTTCAAAAGTTGGCTTCAATGCCGGAACGCCAGACGGTATAATGGGTCAAAAGACACGTGACGCAATTGCTGCATTCCAAAGAAAGACAGGCATGCCGGTCAATGGCAGAATTGATACTGAATTGCTTAAAACCCTAAAGGCAATTGCAGTATAAGATAGTCAGCTTAAGGCGGAATCAAATTATGCGTTTCTTTAAGGCAATTATCGAAGGGTTCAGCAATATGCTGAACATCAATGGAATTGCCAGCAGGGGATCATTCTGGTTCTGGCTGTTTTTTGTGTGTATTTTCCTGTGCATCACCCTGATAATCGATGGCGCATATCTAGGTCCATTGATTGGAAATCTTTCAGGTGAAGAGGTGATGGCTTTCGATCAGGATACACCAAAATGGTTATCGTTGATTTCCCTGATTGTTTTGATCATTCCCACCATTACAGTGGCGATGCGCAGAATTAACGATACCGGTTACTCCAAATGGTGGATATTGTTGGCGCTGACAGGCATTGGTCTTTTGCCCTTGATATATTTCTTCGTCAAAAAAGGACGCAAGAGCAAATCCGAAGGTGAACAATAATGCTCGTTTTGAATACGGGCTCTGTTTCATAATCACCACAATATTGCTGCAATGTTACCTTAGGGAATTTTCAGGATTAAACAGGAGAAGATTTGATGGGTCGATTGTTGAAATTTAAGGGTCTTGGAAAAAAACTTGCAGTCACGCTCGTGGCGACAGCTACCATTGGCATGGCAAGCAATCAGGCAAGTGCAAGAACCTATATTGTTAATGGTCTGGCAAGCGCTGTCCCGTTCATTGGTTATGGCATGAATAACCTTGGCAAGAAAATACCAGGTTCAAAAGTGTTCAGCTACATCACCTCTATTGAAGGCAACAATATTATCAAGCCTAATATCCTGAAAGATATACAGGCTCGATATGCAAGAAACCCGAATGAACCGATTAATCTTATTGGCATCAGCTATGGTGCAAACATGGTCAGTGATATTGCCAGCAAACTTGCTGCAAAAGGCATTCCGGTAAATTACCTTGGTATTATCGAGGGGACGTCTCTCAAGGCCATCAAGGCTAATGTTCGCAAGGCTGACAATTTCATTTGCACTGGGCCTGAATGCACCAAGCGCAGAATTGGCAAGGCTAGTGGAAACACGGTTACCAAGATTGGTCAGTTTACCTACAAGGATGGCCATATCGACCTTGGCAACAACAAGGCGGTGCACAGCAAAATAATCAGCGGCATTCGATAAAATAGTCCATCCATCAAACTGGACCTATTATTTTGAAAATTTGAACGGCTTCCTGCATTGACATTCAAGGTGTCGAGGCGCAATAGAACCGTAATATGCAAGGCAGTGTCAGATATTATGGCGACTTGCCGGTTTTACTAGGTTCCATCTCTCTTCTGGAGGATGCTGTGAGCATCTATCTTCCCATAGCGGAAATGTCCGTGAACATGTTCATTCTGTTTGGAATGGGTGCTTCGGTTGGCTTTTTGTCCGGAATGTTTGGTGTTGGTGGCGGGTTTTTGATGACACCGCTCCTGATCTTCTACAACATCCCGCCTGCCGTTGCAGTGGCAACTGAAGCAAACCAGATTGTAGCCTCATCATTTTCCGGTGCCCTGGCGCACTTCCGAAAAGGCACAGTAGACATCAAGCTTGGGGTCATGTTGTTAATTGGCGGCCTCATAGGCTCAACACTGGGTGTTTATATATTTTCTTCCCTGAGAAGTGCAGGCCAGCTGGATCTCATTATCTCTATTTTATACGTCGTCTTTTTGGGTGCCATTGGTACGTTGATGACAATTGAAAGTCTCAATGCCATTCGCAAGTCCAAACAGGATGATGTGCCTGTCAAACGCCGCTCAGGTCATGATAGCTGGATACACAAGCTGCCGCTAAAAGTGCGTTTTAGAAAATCAAAACTATATTTGAGTGTTATTCCTGTTTTGGCGATCGGCATGCTGGTTGGTGTGCTTGCGGCCATTATGGGGGTAGGGGGTGGCTTTATCATGGTACCTGCCATGATTTATCTGCTCCGCGTACCAACCAATGTGGTTATTGGAACGTCGCTCTTCCAGATTATTTTTGTCACCGGTTATACTACGATAATTCAGTCTGCAACCAACCAGACGGTCGATATCGTTCTTGCATTTATTCTCATGGTAGGCGGTGTGATTGGTGCCCAGTTTGGTGCAGCTGCCGGTCACAAGCTAAAAGGGGAGCAATTGCGCGCATTGCTTGGATTGCTTGTATTGGGTGTTTGTATTCGTCTTGGTTATGACCTGGTTGTGACACCTGATGAATTGTTTAATGTTATCGGATCCATGGATCAGGGAGGTCACTGATGAAACATCTAATCTCCCTCATTTCAGGTGCCATATTGGTAGCGGGTACAAGTTTGCTGCCGGCGCATGCTGAATCACTGCAAATGGGTGTATCAGTGGATCAGGTTCCTGTGAGTTCCAGTTTTGATGGCGCAGAGATTGTGATCTTTGGCTCGATAGAAACGAATGAGCAGGCTGATCTTTATCGCGGTGAATACGATGTTGTAATCCGTGTTGAAGGTGCGCCTGAAGACGTTGTAATTCGCAAGAAAGAACGCATTGGTGGTATTTGGATAAACAATCAATCCCAAAAATATGAAGCTGTTCCCTCGTTTTATTCGATCCTTTCTGCCAGACCACTGGACGAGATTGCAAAATCGGATGCTCTTGAGCCTGTCAGCCTTGGCATTCAAAACCTTGGCAAGGCAGAACCTGACATTGATCAAAAAACGCTTGTGCTGAAACCGGGTCAGTTTTCGGATGCCTTGAGGCGATTGCGCGTTGAGCAGGAACTTTTTGCTGAAACGCCTGGCACATTAACCCAGCTAAGCCCGAGCCTCTTCAGGGCCAGATTGTCCCTGCCGGCAAATGTGCCAATTGGTGAGCACAAGGTTACCGCCTATTTGTTCAAGGATGGTCAAATTCTGAACACCAATGAATCCAGTTTCAAGATTGAGAAAATTGGCTTTGAACGCTGGATATATAATCTGGCACACGACCAAGGGCTGTTGCACGGTATCATGGCAGTGTTGGTCGCCATATTTACGGGATGGGCAGCAAACGCTATATTCCGCAAGAACTGATTTGTAAGGATACTGCATTTGCAAACGATAAAAACCGCCACCCTTGCATGGGGCCTGTCACTTGCCGGGTTTATACCCTTTGGCTTCCTCGCGATTGCCTTGCTTGTGCTTGGGCCTGGCAGTGGTTTTTTTGCAAGCCTATTTGACATTTTCAAGATTTGGTCAGCCTTGATACTCTCGTTCCTGGGCGGCATCCGATGGGGATTTGCGATTGCCAATGAACCCTTCGAAAACAGAAATCTGTTGTTGTCGGTAGTTCCCTCGATCCTGGCTTGGTTCGTCCTGCTGCTACCGGATGCCTATTGCATATTGGCGCTTTTGCTTTTGTTTTCACTTCATGGTGCGTGGGACAGCTTTTATATCAATGAAGGAAAGGTTGCTCCCTGGTTTGGCAAAATCAGGATTACACTGACATTTCTGGTTGTGGCGGCGCATGTCGTGGTTCTTTTTGCAATTTCCTAAAAAGAGCACTTATTTAATCAATCGCTTTCCCTCGATTTCAAAAACCCGATCACCACTCAACATCCAGCTCTTGAGGTGCGTTTGGTCAAACAGACCGGTATAGGCCTCGTCCATCACATTCAACCCGCCGGTTAGCGCACCAAAGGCCGGCATGATTAGTCTGGCTCCATCTCCGATAAAGCAACGCCTTCTGATATTCTTGCCACGCTGTTTAATTTTTGCAGCCGGATGCAAATGACCGGCAATTTCTCCAGTTTTGAAATCAACTTTGGGCTCATGGCAAAAATTCAGATTTCCGATATGCAATTCTTCGCAGAACTGTCCGCCCAAATCTTGTGGTGGGGAAGGGTCATGATTGCCGCTGACCCAAATCCAGTCACGCCCCTGCATGAGCTGAGTCAAATGCTGTTTGTAACTGTTTGGCAATCGCGTTGCAGCATCATCATCATGGAAACTGTCACCAAGGGACAAGACGGTTTTCGGTTGCCAATAGGCTATCCGTATTGCAAGTTTTTCAAGTGTCGCCTGTGTATCATAAGGGGGAAGAAACAGATTTCTTTTGGCGGCAAATGAAGAGCCCTTTTCAAGGTGCAAGTCAGAAACCACCAAAAGCTTTTCTTCATGCCAAAAGAGACACCCGGCCGGATCAAGGCTCAGGGAGTTATCACAAAAAATGTTCTGTGCACCACTCTCATTGGTTTGTGCCATTTGGGCGTTGCTTGCCATTTCTACCATCAATCAAGGTCCACCAGTTCATCTGCTGCTTCCGCAAGCAGGCTTTCGGAAGCCTCACCTGCAACCCCTTCCTTGCCAATTTCCATCATGATGGGCACCGCAAGTGGGGAAATTTTCTCCAGAGGTTTATGCACGATTCGTGACCGGATGCGCGAGAGCATTTCTCCAAGCCGCTTGATATCCAAAAGACCATAGGCTGCTTCCTGCCGTGTAGCCTGCAACAAGACATGATCCGGTTCATGGCTACGCAGGACATCATAAATCAAATCGGATGAGACCGTCATCTGACGCCCTGTCTTTTCCTTGCCAGGAAATCGTCTTTCGATTAATCCGGCGATGGTTGCGCAATCGCGAAAAGTGCGTTTAAGCAGGAAGGATTCATCCAGCCATGCCTCCAGATCATCGCCAAGCATGTCTTCATCAAACAGCATTTCAAGAGATGGTTTTCCGGCCTCAAACAGTTTGGAAAAATCCTTCAGACCCCAGATCGCAATTGCATAATCACTTGCAACGAAACCCAGTGGCTTTGCTTTCATGCGTTCCAGTCTGCGTGTCAGCAACATGCCCAAGGTCTGATGGGCAAGCCTGCCTTCAAAAGGGTAGGCAACCATATAGTGGCGCTCTCCGCGCGGGTAGGTTTCTACCAGGAGATCATCCTTGTTGGGCAGAATTGAATGTTCTTTCTGAATAGAGAGCCATTCGCTTACCTGCTCTGGCAGTCTTTCCCACAATTTGGGATCTGACAGCATTTCACGCACCAGGTCAGCCAGATAAGTGGAAAGCGGAAAACTGCCCCCGATGTAGGAAGGAACCTTGGGATCACTGCCATGTGCCTTGGAAACGTAACAGGCTGCTTCACGTATTCCTTCCAGCCGCAGGACTTGCCCTGCAAACATGAAAGTGTCACCGGGTGAAAGACTTTCCATGAAATACTCTTCAATTTTCCCCAAAACAGGTCCGCCCTGAAAGTTGGTTCCCTTGCCTTTTTTGCGGGTAAGGCGAACATCCAGCATGGGGGCCTGAATAATCGTGCCACAATTCATCCGGTAGCGTTGTGCAAGGCGTGGATGTGTTAAGCGCCAACTGCCATCCTCTACCTGCCTGATCTTTGCATATTGTTCATAGGTTTTAAGCGCATATCCACCTGTAGCTACAAATTGCAAAACCTGATCAAAACTCTCGCGGGTGACTTCGGCAAAAGGAGCTGCTGAAGTGATTTCAGTGTAAAGCTCATCAGCAAAGAAAGGTCCGGCGCAAGCAGTGCCCAGAACATGCTGTGCAAGCACATCGAGTGCACCTTGTCGAAGGGCGGGGGTGTCTTGCGCACCCAAATAATTTGCATCAAGTGCCGCCTGACACTCCATTACTTCAAAGCGGTTGGAGGGCACCAGAATGGCACGAGATGGTTCATCGATGCGGTGATTGGCCCTGCCAATGCGTTGTGCCAAGCGGCTAGCGCCTTTCGGGGCTCCAACGTGGATCACCAGATCCACATCGCCCCAGTCAATTCCAAGATCAAGCGTAGAGGTTGCAATCACCGCACGCAGCTCATTGCGTTGCATGGCTTCCTCAACACGCCGTCTCTGGCTCACATCCAGTGATCCGTGATGAAGCGCTATCGGCAAGGTATCCTCGTTGATTTTCCAAAGCTCCTGAAACAGCATTTCCGCTTGCGAACGCGTGTTAACAAACAGCAGGGTTGTTTGATGCTTCTGGACGGCTTCATAAATTTCAGCAACTGCATAGCGTGCCGAATGGCCTGACCATGGGACACGCTCTTCAGATTCCAAAATGGATATCTCAGGCTTTGCACCCCCTTCAAGCTTGATGAGTTCGGCTTCTGCCACTTCACCCATAGGCGGCTGTCTTACAAGCCATCGGCGCAAGTCATCCGGATTGGAAACCGTTGCCGAAAGACCAATGGTTTTAAGTCTGGGCCTAAGGGTTCGAAGTCGTGCAAGACCAAGCGCCAAAAGCTGTCCGCGTTTTGAAGTGACCAAAGAATGCAACTCATCAAAAATAACCGTCTCAAGACCGTCAAAAAACTGTTCGGCATCCTTGTTGGAAATGAGAAGTGCCAATTGCTCTGGCGTGGTCAGCATGATTTGTGGTGGTGCAAGTTTCTGCCTTTGTCGCCTTGCTGCAGTCGTATCACCGGTTCGGGTTTCTATTTCAATATCAAGGCCAATCTCTTGAATGGGTTTTTCAAGATTGCGTTTGATATCGACCGCTAGCGCCTTGAGCGGTGAGATGTAAAGCGTGTGCACACCGCGTTTCTTTTGACCGGGTTTGCGTTTCTCAAGTCTGGAAAGTTCCACAAGCGTTGGCAGGAAACCCGCCAGTGTCTTTCCCGCTCCGGTGGGGGCAATCAAAAGTGTTGAAAGCCCGGCCTGCGTTTTCGCAAGCAGTTCCAGCTGATGCGCACGCGGTTGCCAGCCATGGCTTGAAAACCATTTTTGAAAGGGCGCAGGCAAATCAAAGGCAAGTGCCGTACCACTGGATTTGAGGGTCGTATTTTGGGTCACGCTATGTAATGTAGTGAGGTGAGATGAGAAGGTCGAATGAAAAAAGAAGTTTTTAATATTCTGTTTTTGGGAGGGGTAGTTATAGCGGTTGCTTGGCTTTATTGGCCTAAACCGAAAACTCAATATTCCGAGCCTGAAAGTTATGTGCTGGCCTTGAGTTGGCAGCCGGCTTTTTGCGAGGGACGTCCGAATTTGCCTGAATGTCGTTCACAACGCAACAGCAGGTTTGATGCCAGCAACCTTTCATTGCACGGTTTGTGGCCACAGCCACGTGACAATACATATTGCAATCTCCCGAGCGACTTGATTGAAAAAGACAAGCGAAGACGATGGGGAGAACTTCCAAAACTGGAGTTATCAAAAACGTTGCGAAAAGAACTCTCGATTATCATGCCAGGGTTTCGCTCAAATTTGCATAGGCACGAGTGGTATAAACATGGTGTTTGCATGGCAGAGGAAACAACCCCGGAGCGTTATTATCAGCTATCACTTGCCATGCTTGAACAAATCAACAAGTCAGAGTTGAGAAACCTGATGGTTGATAATATCGGCAAGGAAATATCAGCCAACCAAATCAAACAGGCACTTGATAATTCCTTTGGCAGGGGGGCTGGTGAACGAGTGAGTATAAGTTGTAAACGCGATGGCAGAAGAACCTTGATAACAGAGTTGAAAATAAGTGCTCTTCTGCCTGAAGAACCAGGTGCGCAGTGGATCCTGCAAGCTCCTGTATTAAAACAAAGCTGCAAGCGCGGAATTGTAGACCCGGTTGGGCTTCAATAGTTTTTCTTGAAAACCACCACTTGCATCTATACCTAGTGTTAAGAAGATTATTCGGGGAAATACCATGTCTGACAAGCTAACCACATTTCTGGGTGATAGCCTAGGCCGCACGATCATCAAGCTTTTGATTATTTCATTTGTCGTCGGTATTATCATGAGTGCCCTGAATTTCACGCCAATTGATGTCTGGTACGGCATCCGGGATTTCTTTGTCAGCATTTATAACCTTGGTTTTGAGGCGCTGGGCAAAGTCGGAAGTTACTTCCTGCTGGGTGCAGGGATTGTCGTGCCGATCTTTCTTATCATCCGGTTTCTTAATTTCAAGAAATGAGCGGCTCCAAAGGTGCGGTCGAATCCAAACGGTTTGAAATAACTCACAAGTCGGTTTTACAACTCGCAATACCCATGACACTCGCCTATATCACCACACCCTTGCTGGGGCTGGTTGATACAGCGGTAGTAGGGCGCATGGGTGTTGAAGCGTTGATTGGTGGGTTGGCCGTTGGCGCCATTATCATTGATCTGGTCTTTACCACATTCAACTTTCTGCGTTCAGGCACAACCGGTCTTACATCCCAGGCCTATGGCGCCGAAGACGAGAAAGAAAAACAGGCTATCTTGTTCAGGGCCTTGGCGATTGCCGTTTCTAGCGGTGCCGTGATGGCCTTGCTCAGTCCGCTGATTATTGCCCTTGGCCTGTGGTTTATGGCACCCAGTCAAGCAGTGGCAGAAGCAACGAAAACCTATTTTCTGATCCGTATGATCTCTGCTCCCTTTGCTTTGGGCAATTATGTCATTGTCGGCTGGTTATTGGGGTTGGGGCGCTCCTATATGACTCTTGCCATTCAGGTTCTGCTCAATGGAACGAACATCCTGTTTAGTATTTATTTGGGGCTCGTTTTGGAATGGGGCATTGAAGGGGTCGCCATTGCAACCATCATTGGTGAGGTGTTGGCGTTTGGTGCAGGATTATTTGTTTGCTGGCGCATGCTTGATCATTCCATTCGTCCTTCACGTGCACGCATCATGGAAAAGACGGCCTGGGTTCGTCTTGTAAATCTCAATGCAGATATCATGCTACGATCGTTCACGCTACTTTTTGCCTTTGCCTATTTCACGGCACAAGGAGCAAGTTTTGGTGATACGACACTCGCAGCCAACGCCATCCTGATGCATTTTTTCCTGATCTCCGGCTATTTTCTGGATGGTCTTGCTACAGCAGCAGAACAAATTGTTGGCCGTTCAATCGGCGCAAGATACAAAGACGGTTTCTGGCGCGGATTTAAACTCACACTTTTATGGAGCACGATCATGGCATTTGCCTGCTCGCTGGTGTTCTGGTTGGGTGGTCCATCTTTGATTGCGCTTTTGACAACCATTCCTGAAGTACGCGAAGAAGCACTTGTATATCTGGCATGGGCAGCTTTCATTCCGCTTTCCGGCATGTTGGCATTTCAGATGGATGGCGTTTTCATTGGTGCAACCTGGTCACGAGACATGAGCATCATGATGGTTGCATCGCTGATTGGATATTTGCTTGTCTGGTGGCTGGTAAAGGAACCGCTTGGCAACCATGGCCTGTGGTTGGCGCTTCATAGCTTTGTGATTTTCAGGGGACTGACGTTATCCGCAAGGCTATCACCCAAAGTGCGCCAGACATTCCCAACCTAAAGAATGTCCAAAACCTGCTCAGGAGGCCGGCCAATGGCTGCCTTGTCATTGGCAAAGACGATGGGACGTTCAATTAATATCGGGTTTTCGTGCATGGCCTGTACGAGAACCTTGTCAGGCGTTTCCCTTGAAAGACCAAGTTCCTTGTAAATGCTTTCTCCCCGTCGCATGAGATCATGTGCACTCATGCCAAGCTTTACAAGAGCCTGTAAGATCTGGGTTCGATCCGGTGTGTCTTTCAAATATTCAACAATCGTCGGCTCATGGCCATTTTCCTGCAAAAGCTGAAGCGTCTGCCTGGATTTCGAGCATCTTGGATTATGCCAGATTGTTACATCACACATGGTAAGTCCTTAAAGCCAGTCGTCTGTTTTAGTGCCAACGAGATCCTGAATGTTTGATATCTTGTTTTTCTCAATATGCTCAAGGAGGCCCTCAACAATTTTGGCAGGCAGGCATGGGCCTTCATAAATCAAGCCTGTATAGACCTGAACAAGAGAAGCACCCGCTTCAATCTTGTGTATGACATCATTGGCATTCGAAATGCCGCCAACGCCAATCAGAGGCATGTCCGGACCAAGCCGCATTCGCATGTTGGCGAGAACTTTTGTTGATTTTTGAAACAACGGTTTGCCGGATAATCCACCAGCCTCGCCAGCCTGTTTTTGGTCTTTGAGTCCGCTCCTGTCCAGCGTTGTATTGGAAACGATCAATGCATCAAGATGAGAGTCTTTCACCACTTCCGCAATATCATCCATCTCGTACTCGGTCAGATCAGGCGCTATTTTGAGAAAGACAGGGACTGATTTCTTGTATTTGCTCTCGCATGCCCAGACTCTCTCAAAAATCCGGTCAAGCAGGGTTTGTAGTGCTTCTGCAGCCTGAAGATTCCGCAGGCCGGGCGTGTTGGGAGAAGAGATGTTCGCGGTAAAATATGAAGCGACATCAAAAAAGGTTTCAATGCCTTTTTCATAATCTGCAACAAAATCCTCGGATGTTTTGTTGGCGCCAATATTGACCCCGACTATGCCACCTCGATGGTTCCGTGTTTTCAGACGCGAAAGCGCAGCATCATGCCCTTCATTATTAAAGCCCAGCCTGTTGATGACAGCCTCATCTTCCACAAGGCGGAATATTCTTGGTTTGTCATTGCCAGCTTGTGCAAGGGGGGTAATTGTTCCAACTTCTGTGAAGCCAAAGCCCAGTTTCAAAATGGCATCCGGTACTTCTGCATTTTTGTCATAACCGGCAGCAAGGCCAACCGGGTTGGGAAAATTCAATCCGGCAAGTTTGACATTCAGTCGGCTGTCATTTGGAATATTTGAGTTTGGCAAAATCCCGCTTTTAAGCGCCTTGATGGAAAGCCCGTGGGCCTTTTCAGGTGAAAAGGAGAACAAGGCAGGCCTTGCCAGTTGGGAGGCAATGTCAAAGAGTCCCATTACATGTTATCCGGAAAAATATGGCCACCATTATCATCTTCACCAAGGTCGATTACCGAGACTGCATCTGCAGTTGAAAGTTCGGCATAAAGATGAGGAAACAGGGCGCCACCTCGTGAAACTTCCCACCTGAGTGCATCACCCAAACTGGCAGTAGCAATCTTCACAAGCTTTAAATCTGTTTGTCCATGAAAATGCTTGGCAGCAGTTTCGCGCGCCTGTTCAGCTGTTGAGAAATGAATGTAACCGTCTTGCAAGTCGATGGGAGCGCCAAAAAAAACGCCAACTCCAAGAGCTTTTTCCCATTGCTCACGGGTTGCAATCTTGTAAATGTACTCAGGCGTGTCGTTCAATAAATTATCCTGCCAGGCGGTTTAGAAAGTCACTCATTCTTTTACGGCTTTTGCGCGTTTGTGCAAGCTCTGGAAAATACTGAAACACATGGCAGGCTCCCGGGTAGATATCGAGCTCCGTATCAGGTTGGGATTGCACCCACTTGTTCGCCATGAAGAGTGAATCGTCCATTAGGGCATCTTTGGTACCCACACTGAAATGCGCTGGTGGCATTCCTTCCAGATTTGCATAAAGGGGAGAGACATCCGGGTTTTTCCGGTCCTCATTGTTTTGCAGGAATGCAGAGGCAAAATTCTGTATGTCCGTTGTTGTCAAAACCAGTTTCTCATGAAAATCAAGCGTACTTGGCGTGCCCCCCATGTCGAATGCTCCGGCGATAAACAAGGCAGCCTTGTAAGCGGTAATATTGTGTTTGTCCCGCAAGCGCACGAGCGCATTCGCTGTAAGGTGGCCACCCGCACTATCTCCTCCTATGGCGAGAAAACCGGTATTGAACTTCTCGTGTCCTTTGGTTGCGAGCCAAAGGGCAGCAGCTTCGCAATCATTACAAGCAGCAGGATAGGGGGTTTCTGGAGCTAGACGATAATCTACAGAAATACAGGTTAGGTTTGTATCATTGGCAAGTTCCTTGAGACGTTCATCCTGCAGGTCACAAGCGCCCAGCATCCAGCCGCCTCCGTGAATGTGCAGGAAAACGCCGCGTGGGGATTTCGAATCCGGTTGTATGGCTCGTAATTTCAAATCACCATCTTGTGCAGGGATAAAGAAATTTTCCGCATTGGGGTCTTCGGTTTCAAACGGAAAGGCGCCTTTGCCTTCACGCCGCGCTTGACGAACTGCTTGCGGGGAATAATCCCACATCGATGGATTGGCCTGCGCAAATGCAATCAACTTATCATTGAGTGCCTTGGTATCATCTGGGATATTGTCATCCTCAAAAAGCTTGGGATCAGGCAGAAACATTGGCATTGCCTTTCATTGCTGTGTCTTTTGACTGACGCGCATTCGATAGTCTGGAAGATATAATTGCGCTTGCCCAGATGAAAAGCATGCTCATTATCATGCCAAAAGTTCCCATTGCCATTGGTCTTATATCGTCTGTAAGGAACGGTATGGCAAAGGTAAATTCATCCCCGTTTGTTGCAATGCCATCCAGGCCAAAATGGGAAAGCCATAAAAGGATGCCTGTAAAGACAAATCCTGCAAAAACACCAATCATGATGGCATTGTCTGGCAAGTGCCTTATCCATATCTTGCTTAAAAGGGCGGGAAAAAGCGAAGCGCTCAAAAGCGAGATACTGGCTGCAAATGCAAACCGGATATCAATTTCCAGATTGAGAGCCATATAGCTCGATAAAACCAGCAGAATGACGAGAAAGAAACGTGACATGAACAGCCGTGTCCCCATTGGAGACTTGGGCCTGAACAACGAGCAGTAACCGTCTTCTGAAAGTGAATTTGCACTGACAAAAATCAACCCGTCCGCAGTCGACCAGATAGCAAGCAGCGCGCCGGTTGCAAGAATGATGGTCATCAAGTCGGGCAAGGAATTGAAAGCTGCACTCGAAATGACCAGCACATCAAGGTTTGGAATAATGTCATTACTCGTCAGATAATAGTCAGCCGGTTCACCACATGCGGCAATTGCCTCTGCTGCGCTGGTTACATAGGCTCCGCAAATGGATAGAACGGCACCCCCATCCTGATTTAGCGCAAATAACCAGCCAGCATTTTGTTCCAGCTCGGATAACTGCAACCCTAGAAGTGAGGTATAGATATCAAGTTTGACAAAGGCGGCAACAGCCGGGATGGCGGTTAGAATTATAAGCAAGCAACCAAGCGCCCAGACACCGCTTCTTCGCGCATTCTTTGCTTTCGGCAGGGTTCTGAAATGTTGCAGCAGATGTGGCATTGCAGCTGTACCCAGTGCAATCGAAACAAGGGCCGCAAAATGATTGACGGCGTCATATTCAAGCCCTTCTGAAGTAAAATCAAATATATCAGTTTGTTCGACCAGACCCGCACTCAAGAGCTGGTTGTCAATATCTGAAATTGCCTTCAAGGCGCCTTCACCGAATGAAAATTGAGGGAAGGGATTACCGGTAATCTGAAACGAAATCCAGACAAGTGGCGCAAGAAACGTCACTACCAGAATCGGATAAACAATCATGCGTACAATCGAAAGAGACTGTATTCCGCCAAGGATAATACAAAATCCAATGACGAAAACAGATATCAGGATCGCAGTTTTCTCGGAGACATTAAAATAGGTCTCACTGATAATGCCAATAACAGAAAGCTGTATGTGCAAGAGCAAAAGGCTGGTTATGATGACAATGAGCATAATCAGAAACCGACTTGCACGCGATTGCCCGAACAGGCTGGCCATAGTTGATTTTTGAGCGCGGTTAATTCTTGAGGCAAAAAGAATAGTCATGAGCGCCACGCCCAGAACAAGTCCGCCAAACAGGGTTAGTGCGTCGGTGCCGGTTGCATAAAAGTCACCGGCGAGAAAGATATAAACACCGCTGGAGATAAGGCCTGAAGCAAGTGCAAAGCCTGTATAAAAAGATCTGCCACTGCGATTGGTATTTTGAAAAACAGGAAGCAGCATCGTTTTTGCATACAGACCGGAAAACAGATAACCCCCAATGACAAATGCAAACATGATCATGCTGATGTAATTTCCTGGCGTGCCGACCTGTGTCAGGATAATGCCAAAAAATACACACAGCAAAAAGGCTGCCATATACATGAGCGTAAGGGAGGTCGAGGAAGCGAGTGGCGGTTTTTGCATTGGCGGCGTCAGTCGTTTTCAGTTTCCAGCTGACTGCGATCAATTTTCTCCATGAAACTGGCCGCCCAACTGGTAACAAAAAGTATAAGTGCAGGGCCAAGGATAATTATGTAGAAATAGGACCATTGAACGCCAAAAATCTGCATTTGGCTGTCGCCGATTATTGGGGGGATAAAGCAGACAAGCATAAATAGAAAAGCGCAAATAGCTCCGGAAAACCTACCCGGGCTGATATCGCCTGTTTTATACATTTTCTTTAGTCTTAGCATTATTCAAGAACCAACTGTCTGTTTTGACCTTTGTCTGGAGAATTTAGCATAAAGCAATAGCCATTGTAATCATATGATTTACGTTATTGCTGAAATACAATATGATAATCGTGTGTTTTGGAGGACACCAATTTGCTACCTGTTGTAATCATAGCGGACGATCATCCGCTTTTTCGCGATGCCATCAAGCATGCCATCGAGGGTTTGATGCCAAACTGCAGTTTCCGTTTGGCTGGAGACCTGGATGATCTGCGCCAGCAATTGAGAGAAATCGAATATGTGGAAATGGTCTTGCTGGATTTGACGATGCCCGGCACGACAGGTTTTTCAGGCTTGCTGTCCATCAGGTCCGAATTTCAGGATGTTCCGGTTATCGTTGTATCTGCAACCGAAGATCCTGTTACCATCAGAAAATGCATAGAGCTTGGGGCCTCCGGCTTTATTCCCAAGTCATCAGGTGTTGAATATATCGTGGATGGAATAAAGGCTGTTCAAAGTGGCCAGGTCTGGACCCCGCCAAATATTGATATCGACGCAGACATTGATGATACCTCCAGCGAACTTTTGGCAAAGATACAATCACTGACACCACAACAAACAAGAGTTTTGTCCATGCTGTCAGAAGGGTTGCTCAACAAGCAAATAGCCTATGAATTGGGTGTTTCGGAGGCCACTGTAAAAGCACATGTTTCAGCCGTTTTGCTGAAGTTGAATGTTGATAGTAGAACACAAGCGGTCATCATGATGAACAGAATAGCTGCAAATCAGCCACTTACCAATATCGTAGAATAGATTCATTAAAAGACATTTATTCAGCCGCTATTGCGCGACGTTTGTTTTCGGTCACCAGGGCGCGAAGTGCTGCCGGCCTGACCGGCTTGTTCAAGAGGCTTAGTCCAGACTTTTCTGCAAGTTTTTTTACTTCCTCGCTCCTGTCAGCCGTAATCAAGACGCCAGGAATGGACTTGTTAATCTCTCCAAGCAGTTTTTCATAAACCGAAATTCCCGTGGTTTCTTCCAGATGGTAATCTGCAAGAATAAGATCCGGATACCCAAAATCACCTTTGAGCAAATCAATGGCTTCTTCATAGTCTGTGGCGGTTGCCACCACACATCCCCATTCACTCAACAAGGCATGCATGCCCTGCAGGATTGCTTCTTCATTATCAATGCAAAGAATACTGGTATCTGTCAGTTGCCCCAATTTTCTTTTGCGAGTGATCTTGCGAACTTGTCGGCTATCGGCGCCGATGTCAGTTGTCTCAAGTTCAAGCTTGAAAGTTGTGCCATTCTTGCGTTTGTTTTCAAGTTCAACTCTCAATCCAAGCAGCTGGGCAATACGATCCACAATGGATAGGCCAAGGCCGAGGCCTGGCACCTTGTTGGACATGTTGTTCAAACGGTGAAACTCGCCGAAAATGTGCTCCCTGTGTTCTTCCGGTATTCCGATGCCGGTATCATGAACTTCCAGAGAAACCCGGTTGCCAAGGTTTCTGCATCCTACCAGCACACGACCTTCTTGAGTGAACTTGATTGCATTTGATATCAGGTTTTGCAGGAGCCTGCGTAACTGGGCGCGGTCAGTCTTTACCCATTTGGTGCAATGGACGAAGCCAAGTTCAAGCCCATGCGATTGGGCAATGGGTTCAAATTCTATCTGCAATTGTTTGGTGATGTCTGAGAGCGGAAAGCTGGTGATGTTGATTTCAGGGTTGGCAGTATCCAGTCTGGAAATGGCCAGAATGGAAGCCAGAATTTCCTCAACGGATCCAAGCGACTTGTTGATGTTGTCTGCCAATATTGCATCATTCTTGCCATTTGCGCGTTCAATCAATGTGGCAGAATATAATCTTGCTGCATTCAGCGGTTGCAGAACATCGTGTCCGGCAGCTGCCAGAAAGCGGGTTTTACTGGCGTTGGCCTGATCGGCAAACTGTTTTGCCTGTTCAAGTTCACGGGTTCTTTCTTCCACGCGCCCTTCTAGCGTTTCATAGGCTTCCTTGATTGCCTCATCGGATTTTACCCGTTGGGTAATATTGTGCCAGGTGACAACGATACCACCCTCCGGCATGGGGCTTGTGCTGATTTCCAGGATTTGGTCTGTCATGGGCAATTTCAATTGCCATGCCTTTGCCTGGTTGATCAATTTTTCCATGATGGCTTCACCATTTTCATCCATCTCACCCAGATTGTTTTGAAGAGCAATCTCACGCGCAACTTCTGATAGGGGGAGGCCAACCTGGCCAATTCTTGTTGGAAGATTGAGAATTTTCCGGAACTGCGTATTCCATGAGGCAAGTCTGAAATCACCGTCAAACACTGTAATACCCTGTTCGATCTGATCCAGAGCCGTTTGCAAAACGTCCCGGTTGAACTGGAGTGCACGCGAAGCCTCGTCCAGCAACTCAAGGTTATTGGTGCCACGATTGTCATAGCGTTTCAGCAACAAGGTATGCACGAGACGCGATGAAGAGGCCCCAATGGCACTGGCAAGAAGCTGTTCGGAAAATCTCAGAATGTTGTTGTCAACATAATCATGATCACTTGCATTGAGGTTCTGGTCACTCCAATAGCTGGCAAATGATCGCTCTGTACGTTTCTCGCCAATGTAACGCATCAGCATTTGTTTTAGCTGTCCAACCTGTACGTTCGATCTGTCAGCATTTGAATATCGTACTGCAGGCGCCTGATAGGCGACAAACAAGGATGCCTGCATGCGCTCCAATGGGTCGGAATCACGACTTAGGGAACCTGCCACAAAGGCGGTTGTATTGAAGAACAAACTCCAGATCACGCCATTTGCAATCGGGCTGAAGGAGGTGCCAAACAGGGATTCAGGCTTAAGCCAGGCAAAATCAAACAGGCCATAAACCACAAATGAATTATTTTCTGACAAAAGGGTTGGAAGTAATAGGCAATAGGCCCAAACAAAGAATCCGGCTGCCATACCCAGCATTGCGCCACGTGCATTGGCTTTCTTCCAAAACAGGCCACCAAAAAACGCAGGTGCCAGTTGCGCAATGGCTGCAAAGGAAACAAGCCCGATGGAAGCAAGTGCGGCAGAATTATCTGCAGCTTCATAATAGAGATAAGCCAGAAACAGCACGGCAAAAATTGCGGTTCGCCTGATGTTGAGAATCGTGGTTTCCATGTTCTTGGGTTCGGCCAATCCACGCCTTGAGCGCATTCGCAAGATTACAGGCAAAACAAGGTCATTCGAAATCATGATGGCAAGCGCAACGGAAGCCACAATAACCATGGCAGTACCGGCAGACAGGCCACCAATAAAGACAAGCAGCCCCAGAACCCTTTGATCCTCCAGCAATGGCAACAAAAGCACATAGTCATCTGCATTGGCAGCAACCCCAAACTTCAAGGTGCCGGCAAGGGCAATCGGAATAACAAACAGGTTGATGGCGACAAGATAAGCCGGGAAGAGCCAGCGCGCGCGTTCCAGCTCCTTCATGGAATTATTTTCAACGACAGCAACATGGAACTGCCTTGGCAAAAGCAGAAAAACGCTACAGCTCAAAAAAGTAAGAATAAGAAAATTGCCAGCATCAAAACCATTGTCGATAATCTGTTGAATATTCGGATTGACTGCTGCCTTGGTGAGCAAGTCTGCGATGCCGTCAAACATGAACCAGGTCACAAAGATACCAACAAACAGGAAGGCGATGAGCTTGATGACAGATTCCATGGCGATTGCAAGCATCAACCCATGCTGGTGCTCGGTCGCATCGGCATGTCGGGTGCCAAAAAGAATGGCAAAGATTACAAGCGCGATGGCAACCAGGAGTGAAATATCACCAAAGGGTGGCGCGCCGGAAGGAAACCCGTTGTCGAAACTGACTAGAAGTGTATCCACGGATCTGGAAATCGCCTTTAACTGAAGTGCGATGTAGGGAATGGTCCCGACAACTGCGATGATTGCAGCAACAGCTGCAACCTTGTTGTTTTTTCCAAACCGCGATCCGATAAAATCTGCAACAGAAGTGATACGCTCTTCCTTGGATAGCTTGATTACCCTTCGCACAAGAGGAAAGCCAAGCGTAACAATCAGTATTGGGCCAAGATAAATGGCAATAAAGTTCACGCCATTGGTAGAGGAAAGCCCTACAGAACCAAAAAAAGTCCAGGTCGTACAATAAATGGCCAGGCTGAAAGCATAGATGTTGGGTCTGCTGCGGGTTTGCTGATCACCTAGAATCTTGCGGTCCCCATAACTGGCAACAGCAAACAAAAGCAGCACATAAACAATTGCCACGAATAATGTTATCCATGGATGAACCATGATTGTCTTCCCCTGAAAACAGCGAATTATGCTGTCAAATATCTTCAATTGATATCAGCATATTCTTGTACAGTTTGTCTAATCATGATGTTTGGCGAAAAAATATGTAAAAAAACTGTTTATTGAGACTTTTTCTGCTTTTTTGGGGAAATTTGCACTTAACTTAAGGTAAAAAATAAATTAAGTAACGCTACGGCATCAAGAATGATGCCATGTTATCTTAAGAGGGGATATTCTCAAATGTTGAACGAATTTAAAGACTTTATCATGAAGGGCAACGTCATGGACCTGGCTGTTGCTGTTATCATTGCCGGCGCTTTCGCCTTGATTACAGCTTCACTGGTTGCTGACATCATCATGCCAATCGTAGGTTGGATTTTTGGTGGCCTCGACTTCTCAAACTACTTCATCGCACTTGGCGATGGTGTAACAGCTACTTCACTTGAAAAAGCCAAGGAACAGGGTGCAGTTCTTGCATACGGTTCATTCTTCACAACAATCATCAATTTCGTAATCATCGGTTTCGTAATCTTCATGATGGTTCGTTTCGTGAAAGGCCTTGAAAAGAAAAAAGAAGAAGAGCCTGCAGCACCACCAGCTGAAGAAGTTCTTCTTACAGAAATTCGCGATCTTTTGAGAAAATAATCAATACAAATTGTGAATTTGAGAACCCTGGACGTTTACGTCCGGGGTTTTTTTATGCGCTGGTTTTAAAACCGTAATTTAGAGTTAAGTATTTATCGATAATACTGATTCGTAATTTGCAGGGGTTGGTTCTCAAAAAGTAGCGGGTAAAAGGAATACGGAATGGAAAATCTCGTAAAGGCAACACGCGGGTTCAAGGGCACACTGCTGATCATTGCCTTCTTTTCATTCTTTGCAAACTTGTTGCAGCTCACAATCCCGCTTTACATGCTTCAGATTTATGACCGTGTCCTGCCATCCCAATCAAGCAATACCCTTATCTTTCTTTCCATACTGGCAGCTTTCGCCCTGATTATTCTTGGCCTAACGGAAATGGTGCGTCAAATCCTTGCTACCCGTGCAGCAGCAAGGCTGGATTCTGTTCTTGCCAATGATGTCATGGAGCGTGTTATCCTTGAGGGGCATAAATCAAACGGCAATATCCAGCCCTTGCGGGATTTGCAGGCTGTTCGCGGAATTGTTTCTTCAAAGATATTGTTTGGTGTGATTGATTTTCCGTTTTCCCTGATTTTCATCGGGTGTCTTTATCTCGTTCATCCATCATTGTTCTGGCTAACGGTTATTGGTGCATTGATCTTGCTGGCCGTTGCAATCCTGAATCTGAAGTTTACAGAAAAGGCTTCACTTGAACAGGCGCAGGCGAGTGTCACTGCTCATCAGCAATCTGAATATTTTGCGCGCAACTCAGACAGTATCATCGCCATGGGCATGATGAAGGATGTGGTTGCCAGTTGGGGTAATTGGAATGCCAATGCCTTGATTGCCGCTGACAAGGCTGCCAACCGAAACTCAATCTTTGGTGGATTATCCAGAACCATACGGTTTGGTATTCAGGCTGCAATGCTCGGCTATGGTGCATATCTGGTTCAGCAGGGTGAAATGACTGCAGGCATGATATTTGCCTCGTCCATCATTTCTGGCCGCGCGTTGCAACCCATCGATATGGTGATCAATTCCTGGCCACAGTTAAGCGCTGGCAGAAATGCCTGGCGAAAGGTGAAAGATTTTGTGGCAAGCACGGAACGTCGCGAGAAATACACGGAAGTTGCCGAGCCAAAGGGCCAACTGACAGCAGAAGGCATTTTGCAACCCAACCCACTTGACCGAAAAAAGCCACCCATTTTGAACGGTATATCTTTCAAGCTTCCCGAAGGCCAGTCCGTTGCAGTCATTGGTCCTTCGGGGTCGGGAAAGTCGACACTGGCAAGAATCATAATAGGTGCCTTCAAGCCCTTTGCCGGAGATATTAGAATTGATGGCAATAATATTGCAAATTGGGATCCACAGGATTTGGGAAAGCATGTTGGTTATCTGGCTCAGGATGTGGAATTGATGCCGGGAACAATTGCCCAGAATATTTCGCGCTTTCAACCTGATGCAAAAGATGAAGACATCAGACGTGCCGCAGAAATGGCGCATGTAGAAGACCTGATCAAGAAAATGCCACAAGGATATGACACACCCATTGGGCCGGGCGGCCTTGCGGTTTCGGGTGGCGAGAAACAGCGATTGGGATTGGCAAGGGCTTTTTACGGGAACCCGAAACTGCTGGTTTTGGATGAACCAAACTCAAGTCTTGACCGGATCGGTGAAAACGCTCTCTTGCGGGCTTTGGTTGCTGCAAAAAAGAACAGGATTACGGTTTTTCTTGTAACGCAGCGCGATAGTGTCATTCAGGTTGTCGATAACATCATGCGAATGTCGGATGGTAAAATCATTGACTATGGCCCACGTGAGGAAGTCATCAAGATAACAAAAGAACGTGCAATGAAAGCAGCCAAAAACAAGCAACAACGATCAGCCGGTGCAGGAGTATAAGTGATGCAAATAAAATCCAATACTGCCAAGCAGCCTGATTGGCGCCAGCGCGTTCCAACCAGCATAACCACGCCCCTGTTAAGCGGCTTGCTTGTTCTTGCGATTTTTGTTGCCGGCTTTGGACTATGGGCAATAAGGGCCCCGATTGCTGGTGCTGCAATCGCACCTGGCGTTGTGGTCGCAAGCGGACAAAACCAAAGCATAGATCACCTGGAAGGCGGGATCATTGCAGAGATTGCCACACAAAACGGCGCGACCGTCAAACAGGGTGATCCTCTGGTATATCTTGACCAAACACAGGCAGCCACAGGCAGGAACCGTGTGGAAAAATCCCTCGTATCATTAACGGCCAATCTTGTACGAATGACTGCGGAAATGACAGGATCGGATACTTTCGAATATCCGGATAATCTGTTGGAACGAGCTAGGGAAAACGAGCATCTTGAGCCGCTTGAATTGCAAAAGGCAGAATTTGATTCACGCCTAAGTCAGCACAAGTCAGAACTGAATGTGCTGGACGAGCAGGTCAACGCGATTGAACAGGAACTGTCAGGCATCGAACTTCAGATTGAAGCAGAGAACACAAAGCTCTCCGTACTGAGCGAAGAAATCAAGGCCAAGAAAACCCTTCTTGCCAGAGGTCTCACACCAAAGAACCAATACAATGCTTTATTGCGTGAGGAAGCAGATACGAAAGGTGCAATTGGTGCCTTGCGGGCAAGAATCGGTCAACGCAAAAATGCGATTGCAGAAGTAAGAAGCCGCCAGGAAACCATTCGCGCAGCCAGAAAGTCGGAAGCATCTGGTCGCATCAATCAGCTCAGAACAGAAATTGATGATCTTGATGAACAACTGACATCACGGTCTGATATTTTGCAACGCATGGTCATTCGCGCACCTGTCGACGGAGTTGTGGTCAAGATCGAGAAAAACACAATTGGCAGTATTATTCGTCCAGGTGAAACCGTGCTGGAGCTTCTGCCAACCTCAAGTGACTTGATTATATCTGCGCGGGTTTCGCCAACGGATATCGACATCATAACGATTGGTCAGGAAGCAAGTATCCGTTTTTCTGCGCTCAATGCCAGAACAACGCCAGAGGTACCTGCAACGGTTGAATACATATCTGTTGATCGTCTTGTCGATGAGGCAACGCAGGAAGTTTATTATGATGCGCGCCTGAAACTGGTTGAGGATTTGCCAAAGGATTTTGACGCAAACAAGATTTACGCCGGCATGCCGGTTGATGCATTCATCAAGACTGGTGACAGAACCTTTGTTGAATATCTGGCCAAACCGATTACTGACAGTTTCCGGGGTGCCTTTACAGAAGAATAAGCTTTAAAAAAGATCACCTTGCGAGGTTGTATCGTCAGACTTTTTCGCGGTTTTTTTTGGAGCAGGTGACGTGATATCACTGCCTGCTGCTATTGCTGAAATGCGACCATCCTTTAGCTCAACACTAAATGCATCTCCAGATTTGATTTTATCAACGGACGCGATAGGCGTGTCTTTTGCATTTCTGACAACCGCATAGCCGCGCTCCAAAATACTTTTATACGAAAGACTACCAAGCAATCGATGTGCTTGTTCGTATCGTGCTTTGGTTCTGACAACCTGATTTTCAAAAGCGTTTTGGTTACGTCTGGCGAGATCCACAACATGTCTTGTCGTGGACTGAACTTTGTTCATATGTGCTGCATTTGCACGGCGACCAAGTGCATCCAGTCTGTCATAATTTCTGGCAATGGATGCTGATAATCCTCGATGAGACAAGCGACCTGCCATACTTTCATAATGGGTGCGTTTCTTGCGTGTAGCGAGGTCAAGCCCGCGCCCAAGCCGACCGGTTGCTTCATCCAGTCTTCGTCTTGGCATTGCAAGCAGCATGTCGGGAGATGCAAGTCCGCGTTCGGCGGCAAGAAGGTTACTGCGCGCCTTTTCAAATTGTCTTGAAAGGGCAGTCTGCAACCGTGCCTTTAAACTTGCAACCGTTGCATCCAGCTCAGCCTTGACGGGAATGGCAAGTTCGGCAGCACCTGTTGGGGTTGGTGCGCGAACATCTGCTGCAAGGTCAATCAACGTCCAGTCTGTTTCATGGCCGACTGCAGAGATGAGCGGAATGTCCGAGTTGGCAGCAGCCCGCACAACAATCTCGTCGTTAAAGCCCCAAAGGTCTTCAATTGAGCCACCGCCACGCGCAACAATGATCAGATCAGGTTTGTCTGACATTTCATTAAAGCCGTTAATGGCATTACTGACTTCCGTGCCTGTCGTCTCGCCTTGCACCCGTACGGGCCAGACTATTACATGCAGTGGAAAACGATCTGAAATACGGTGGAGCACATCACGAATAACCGCTCCGGTCGGAGAGGTTATCACACCAATCTTTTGTGGCATATAAGGCAATAATTGCTTGCGCTCTGCTGCAAACAGACCTTCTGCCTCCAGCTTTGCCTTTCGCTCCTGTAGAAGCGCCATCAGGGCGCCTGCGCCAGCCGGTTCCAGATTATCAATCACAACCTGGTATTTTGAAGAACCCGGATAAGTGGTCAACTTGCCTGAGGCAATAACCTCAAGGCCTTCCTCCGGAAAATGCTTTAACCGGTTTGCAACACCTTTCCAGATAACCGCCTCTATTCTGGCGCGATCATCCTTGAGTGCAAAATAACAATGACCTGAAGAGTGGGGCCCGCGAAAGCCCGTAATTTCGCCCCGAATACGCACATAGCCAAACCTGTCCTCGACTGTTTTTTTCAAGGAGGCGGAGATTTCAGTTACTGTATATTCAGACTGATTGCTTTTGGCATTGCCGGTATCGGAATAAGTGTTCATCCAATCCTTTTAGCAAAGATTGGATGAAACGTAAGCAATCAAATTTCCTGCTGAGGACGGAAACTTCTAGCTATCCACAGAACACCCAATGCAAGCAGGGCGGTAATGCCGGCAAATTGCCACAAGCCGCCAGCGACGAGCGCTGCACTGCCTGCCCACATGATCGAGGAAAAGGCTTCAGAGAGTGTTGCAACTTTTGATGAAGTCTGACGACGACGAAAGTTTGACCGTTTTGCCTGGCTTCTGAACCAAAGCTGGATCATGGTCGCCGATATTGTTGCGCAAGCAATTCCGACAGTCGCAATGAGTGCAAGCTTGATATCCAGAAACAGCATCAGCAATATAATTGGTGCTGCGATAAATCCGATGGCACCAAGAACAGCTTCTGTTTTTGCCCGAATGACAGCACCTTTTTCTACTGGAGCAGTTTGCACAAGTTGGGGTGCGTCCTCACCGGAAATCGCGAGCCATGCAAGACCACCTGCCAATTGACCTGTGGCCATGACAAGAACCGGAATAACGACAATGCCAATGCTGTTTGTGTTGCCGAAATTCTGCCAAAGCATGAAGGCAGGCGGGATGAGGTAAAGCACTTGCATCAGGGTTTGAGACAAAAGCCAGTGATCGCGAAGCAGCAAACGCCATTCCTTGTGCCGAAGCGTAGCAGCAATGCTGCGTGTCTTGAAACTGACAATGGATTGCTTTTTTGTTTGTGCCGTTTGACTGACACCCGCAGCGGTAATCACGTATTCTCCAAAACGACCTGAAAAGGCAACTATCGCCATGAGTAAAAGGCCAAATCCGGATAGAACCGTGATTATCAATGATGTGCCTTCGCCCATGACTGCACGCGCCGGGATCCATAAGGAACTGGCAAGGTCAGGTACTGCATTGGCAACCGTTTGTGAAGAAAGAAAATCAAACCGGGAAATTGTGCCGATGGAAGAGATCGCCGCAAGCTGAATACCAATGATAAAGCCTGCTCCAACGGTCGCTGCAATAATTTGTGAGACAAGTCGGGTGCGTTTTGCACCCAGTGTCCTGAACATAAAGACCGTTATGCCAAGTGAAAGGGCGGTAGCAACTGCACCACATGCAAACAAAACCAAATAGGCGCTTAACCAAAAAAGGCTGTCGAAAATGGCAAGAATGTTTATCGCCGCTCCAAACAACAATAATGACAACATCGCTGTTGAAGTGGCTATTGCACCAATGCGTACGGCAAATACTTTTCTTGCAGATGTGGGTGAAGACAAAATCAGATCGAGATCGGATCTTGAGTAAAATACCCTTGTGACCAGTTCAAGCGCCTGGGACATCATCAGGGACAATGTCAGAAGTATGCTGCCGCCAATCATGGACATGAGGCTCTTGTCTACCACCAGTCCGTTTTTCAGGCCTGGAACAATAATGGCATAGGCAATCAGATGAATGACAAACACTGCCAACAGAATGAAAACCATGACGCCTTTTTCGCGCCCGGGTTTTCCCGCACTCATCATTCGAATGAAATCACGCCAGGACAGGTTAAACTCGTGACGGGCAAACCAGCCAAGGGAACCAACTGAAGGATTTGCAAAACTCATGCTGCTTTTCCCTGGCCTTGTGTTGTTTCAAACTGAAGAGCTTCGTTATCGTCGTCTTCAACCAGTTCAAGAAAAATTTCTTCAAGACTATTGGCTTTGTCGCCCGTTTGATTGCGAAGGCCTTCAAGACTGCCTTCTGCAATCAGTCGGCCTTTTGAAATCACGCCAATGCGCTCTGCCATGCGTTCTGCAACTTCAAGAATATGCGTCGTCATGATAACGGAACATCCTTTTTCAACACGGGCAAGAAGGACATCCTTTACAAGTCTTGCCGAGCCTGCATCCAGACCGGTCAAGGGTTCATCCAGAATGATCAGGCGGGGATCGTGAACAAGCGCACCTGCAAGAGCCACCTTCTGGCGCATGCCTTTTGAAAAGCCTTCACAGCGCTCATGTGCATGTGGAGCAAGCGCCAACCAGTCCAGCAGTTCTTCAGAGTTCTTTCTTGCCTGCGAGCTTTCAATCTCCCAAAGGCCGGCAACAAATTCAAGATATTCAAGCGGCGTCAGCCTGTCATAGATCATCGGCTCATCAGGAACCCATGCCATCATCCGCTTGACGCCCACCGGATTTGTCAGTGCATTTTCACCAAAAACATGAATGCCGCCACTGTCTGCCTGAAGCAGGCCTGCCACTATACGAAGAGAGGTTGTTTTGCCCGCACCATTTGGCCCCAGCAGGGAATAGAATTCGCCGCCATTGACTGAGAATGACAGGTTGTTGACAGCCGGTCGGTCAAAGGTTTTTACAAGATTTGAAACTTCAAGTGCATAGCCGCTCATGGTCTTAGATATCCCCATTGGTAGTTTTGGGCAGACTTGCATTTTTGTGTTTCATATCCGTGAATCAAATCATTCACTTTGTTGCAGATACACCTGGACCGAGAATGCAGGTTGAGTTCGAGGTCGCAAAAGCTCAGGCAACAGGCTTAAATACAGGCGAAATTCGAAAAAATGGCCTTGTTTAAAGGGCTTAATCCTACATTAACCCTGTTTGTATAATTTTGTATTTGTATGATTGATATACAAACATGATAGGCAGGCAGGTTTTAACTTTATGATCATTGGCTCAGTAGAAACTTCAAATAAAAAAAGACCAACAGCAGGACGGAATCAACTCAATAAACGGCTACCCCGTGTCGGAAGAGTATTGTTCAGCCCGGACAGTAGCCCGGTGCATTGCAGCGTAAAAAACTTTACAGATGAACAGGCAACCCTGACCATGAGCGGCTGGATGGGTTTGCCATCTGCCTTCACACTTTATATAGAACCAGACAGCATAAGAGCAGCATGTCGCGTTCTCTCCCGCAAGGGTAGCAACATTCAGGTTGAATTTACAGAAGTGGAAGAGGGCGTGCGCTACAGGAGCCAATCAATCTGACTTTTTGAGCTGGATTGAAAAACTCACGTCCTAGTAGGCATATTCCTTGAAGACCTTGGAAATATCCTGATCCCATACGCCATGATATTTGTCCAGCATGCGCTCTGCAGGTGTTTTGCCCAATGCAATCGTATCCTGCAACGGTATCAGGAATATGCTTTCATCGAAGTTTTCGAAATTCTTGTTGCCTCGTTCGACAAGGCCAAGACGTGAAATTTCGATTGCTTCGCTTGCATAATCAATCAGCTTTTTCCCGTTGATTTCGGCATTCAGTGCCTTGGCAGGAACTTCGTTACGCAGGTTGCCAACCATTTCAGGGGTCCAGTCCCTGACGAGTTCTTCTGCTGCAGCAAGTGAGTTTTCGGAATATAAAAGACCAACCCAAAAAGCGGGTAGGGCGCAAATATCCTGCCATGGTCCACCATCCGCGCCACGCATTTCCAGGAACCGCTTTAGCCGAACATCCGGGAAAAGCGTGGACATGTGATTGCCCCAGTCGCCAATATTTGCAACCGGATCATCAATCTCGCCTTTCAGGGCACCGTCCATAAACTGGCGGAAAGTGATATGGGTACAGTCAATATACTTGCCATCGCGTATGATGAAATACATCGGGATATCCAGTCCCCAATCAGCGTATTTTTCAAAACTGAAATCCTCTTCCAGCATGAAGGGGTGGTAGCCACCACGTTGATTATCGACATCGCGCCAGATATCACTGCGCCATGAAAGAAGTCCGTTCGGTTTTGAATGCGTAAAGGGCGAATTGGCAAATAGAGCAGATGCAGTCGATTGCAGTTTCAATGAGGTCTGCATCTTGCGCACCATGTCACGCTCATCGGAAAAATCCAGATTGACCTGTATGGTACAGGTTCTGAACATC
>CALDZZ010000225.1 GCA_937944075.1 uncultured Rhizobiaceae group bacterium | reverse complement strand
ATTTTGGCCTTCACAATATTTTTCTACGCCGTTGTTTACACCATGTGGTTGAAACGCTCGACACCGCAAAACATTGTTATTGGTGGTGCTGCCGGTGCATTTCCTCCCATGATTGGTTGGGCCTGCGTGACGGGCAATATTACAATTGAAAGTATTGTTCTATTTGCAATTATCTTTTTGTGGACGCCGCCTCATTTCTGGGCGCTGGCTTTATGGCGCTTGCAGGATTACGACAATGCTGATGTACCCATGATGCCAAACGTCAAGGGTGAGAAATCCACTCGTAACCAGATATTTGCCTATTCTATTCCTCTTGCAATATGCGGTGTATTACCAGCAATCATGGGCTTCGCATCAATTTATTACGGTGTTGTGGCAATCGTGCTGAATGCACGTTTTGCATGGCTTGGATATAAGGTCTGGAGCGAGGGTACATCCGAAAACAAATATGCGCATGAGAAAAAGCTCTTTGGTTATTCAATCTTCTATCTCTTTGCGCTGTTTGGCGCACTTGGGCTTGATGCAATCATTTCAAAGGTACTCTTGTAATGGCTGAAGCAGAATACACCCCCGAGACAGTTGAACTGGACAAGTCTCAAAAGAAATCACGCAGCGCCAGAAATTATGCGATTGCCTTTTGTCTGATTGCTTTCATTTTGGTCATGTTTTTTGGAACAATGGCAAAAATGGCTTCAGTCATTGCGCAAAATGGTGGATGAGGATTTACAAATGAGCATGGCTGATACTCAAGTTTCCAGGTCTGATCAAAAAAATAATAGTCGTATTGTTGGCATGTGTGTTGGCATGGTTTTGGGAATGGGCGGCTTGGCTTATGCCTCAGTCCCATTGTACGAACTGTTTTGTCAGGTCACAGGCTATGGTGGAACAACCCAGCAGGTTGAAGCAGAGGCAGCTGCTGGCGTTGCGGTCATTGATCGGGATATCAATGTTCGTTTTGATGCCAATACAGCATCGGTCCTGCATTGGGATTTCAAGCCTGAAAAACGTCAGGTTACAATCAAGATGGGTGAAAAGATGGTAATCAACTATCTTGCCAAAAACCTGTCAGACAAGCCAATCGTCGGCATGGCCTCTTTCAATGTAACGCCACAGGCAGCGGGTGTGTTTTTCAACAAGATAGAGTGTTTCTGTTTTACAGATACATACATCGCGCCAGGTGATACGCTTGAAATGCCGGTTATCTTTTATGTCGACCCTGAAATGGATCAGGAAAAGGCGATGAAAGCACTACAGACGATAACCTTGTCATATACATTTTACGAAAGTGAAACATCTCCGGATGAGGCACTCAAGGAACAAGAGGCTGAGCGGGCTCTGGAGGCAGAAATTAATGCCGAAGAAGCATCTGTTCAAACTGGTAACGAAAAGATATAAACACAAAAAGTCCGTAAAAACGGATGCGAATTCAGGAGCATAAAATGGCTGACGGTCATAACGTAAACCACGATTATCATATCATCGATCCAAGCCCATGGCCGCTATTCGGCTCTATCGGTGGGCTAGTCACTGCAATTGGGGCTGTAGCCTGGATGCGTTCTCTGGCTGATGGTGAATTTGCCATTGCAGGCATGGATCTTGCTGCAGCAGGCCCATGGATTTTCTACGTGGGCATGGCACTTATTCTTTATACCATGTACGCTTGGTGGTCTGATACGGTAAAGGAAAGTCATCAGGGGCACCATACTAAGGTGGTTTCACTTCACCTTCGCTATGGTATGTTGTTGTTCATTGCTTCAGAAGTCATGTTCTTTGTGGCTTGGTTTTGGGCATTCTTTGATGCAAGCCTTTTCCCGGATGAAGTTCAGCAATTTGCACGCGTTGAACACACAGGCGGCATTTGGCCACCACAGGGAATTGAGGTTCTTGACCCGTGGCATCTGCCGCTTTTCAATACCGTTATTCTACTGCTATCAGGAACAACCGTTACATGGGCACACCATGCCTTGATTGAAAACGACCGCTCAACACTCAAGTGGATGTTGTTCATAACGGTAGCGCTTGGCATATTCTTCTCATTTGTTCAGGCCTATGAATATGCACATGCACCGTTCACTTTCTCTGAATCAATTTACGGGGCAACTTTCTTCATGGCGACCGGTTTTCACGGTTTCCATGTAATCGTTGGCACGATCTTTCTACTAGTCTGTTTGATCCGTGCCATGAAAGGTCACTTCAGACCAGAGAAACACTTCGGTTTCGAAGCGGCAGCATGGTACTGGCACTTTGTTGACGTTGTATGGCTCTTCCTGTTCTGTGCAATTTATGTATGGGCAAGTGTTGGCGCTACGATTGCACCTCACTAGGTAGAGGAAAAAACCATTCCTGAAGAGGCGGTCAAATTGGCCGCCTTTTTCGTTTATAAGGCTGATATGGACAAACGAGAAAATCCTGACGATAAAACTTTCACCCGTAACCCAAGCGTCATGCGGGTAGGCTTTACCAGCTGCTGTCCGCGATGTGGTGAGGGGCGTTTATACAAGAGTGTGTTAAAGCCCGCGGACAAATGCCTGCATTGCAATCTTGATTTCAATTTCATAGATTCAGGTGATGGCCCAGCAGTTTTTGTGATCTTGATCATAGGCTTTCTCGTCACCGCACTTGCCATGGCATTACAGGTTTCAGTTTCACCGCCTCTATGGGTACATATGGTCATATGGACACCACTTATTATTGTCTTGGCAATTATGGGATTACAGTTTTCAAAAAGCATCATGATTGCCCTTCAATATAAGACTAGGGCTGAGCAGGGTGTGATTGATGGTTCGGAGCAATGATATGAAAAAATCAACCGTATTTGTTGTTGTTGCCATGGTATTCGGGATCATTGTTTTATGTGGTTTGGGCACATGGCAGGTGAAGCGACTTTTTTGGAAAGAAGAGCTGATTGCTCGCGTTGAACAAAGAACATCACTGGCACCAATGGAAATAACAGAATTTATCGACCGCCAAATGCTTGAAGACAATTGGCCATACAGCCCGGTTATGGTTGAAGGAATTTATGATCACTCCCGGGAGGTATATTTTTTTA
>CALDZZ010000224.1 GCA_937944075.1 uncultured Rhizobiaceae group bacterium | reverse complement strand
CGCGTACTCAGGTTAACAGCGTCTCCACATGCAATTTCTGCGGGCGTTGCTGCTGGTGTTTTCGCCTCTTTCACTCCGTTGCTAGGCCTGCATTTTATCATTGCCTTCATTGTGGCCTATATCATAGCGGGCAATTTTTTAGCTGCTGCTTCCGGAACATTCTTTGGCAATCCTCTTACATTTCCCTTTATCTGGGCTTCGACCTACAATCTGGGTAATTTTATTTTATCCGGAGAAACACCAGACGATGTCGCACAAAACGCCCCTGAATTAAAAGATGTCAGTTTTTTTGGTAACGGCCTTGGTGGAATAATGGACGCGTTTATTGGTATATGGGATCCAATCATCAAGCCTATGTTGATTGGCGGTATTCCACTTGGTATTTTCTTTGGCATTATTGGATATATGCTAACGCGTTGGGCCGCAGGTGTTTTTAATCAGACGCGCCGCAAGCGCATTGCCAAAAAAGCTGAAAAACAATCCTCCGGTTTGTAATTTTTGGTGATTGCCAATATGTTGCAATGAGTTTTGCAATGTAATCACAGGTGTGCATTTTCTTATGATAATTGGTCTGGGCAGCGACTTGATTGATATTCGACGTATAGAAAAGTCACTCGAGCGTCATGGTGAGCGCTTTATCAGCCGCATTTTTACAGATGTTGAACAACAGAAATCAGACAGGCGCAAGAATCGTGCTGCTTCCTATGCCAAACGTTTCGCGGCTAAGGAAGCGTGTTGCAAAGCATTGGGAACCGGCATTTCAAATGGTGTTTACTGGCGAGACATGGGCGTTGTAAATGATAAAAACGGCAAGCCGACCATGAAGTTGACAAATGGAGCTGCAAAAAGACTTGCGAAACTCATACCCAATGGCTACCAACCTCTTGTACATGTAACGATTACAGATGATTTTCCTCTTGCACAGGCTTTCGTAATCATTGAAGCGCTACCGCAAGGCATACAGAATTAATATCGAAGTGGATTACGTCCTTGTCTAAAGAAAAAGATGAGCATAAAGGTGGCGCTTTTGGCGAAACAGTCTCGGTTGTCGTTCAGGCACTCATTCTGGCTGTTATTCTGAGAACCTTCCTGTTTCAGCCTTTCAGCATACCTTCCGGTTCAATGAAAGATACACTGCTCGTCGGGGATTATCTTTTCGTTTCCAAATTCAGTTACGGGTATTCAAAATACTCTCTTCCCTTTGCGCCGGATTTGTTTGAAGGTCGTATCTGGTCTGCCAATCCGGAACGCGGCGATATTGCTGTGTTCAAGTTTCCGCCAAACCCCAATATTGATTACATCAAGCGGGTAGTGGGCTTGCCAGGCGACAAAATACAAATGATTGATGGCGCACTTCATATCAATGGAGTTGCAGTCAAGCGTGAGCGGGGCCCATTGTTTAGCGATGATGAGACTGGTCAATTCGTGCAGTCGTACATAGAAACACTTCCAAATGGTGTCACCTACAGTACACTGGATGTAAACAACAGCAGCACAGACAATACCCGGGTATTCGAGGTGCCAGAAGGCCATTATTTCATGATGGGTGATAACCGCGACAACTCATCAGATAGCAGGCTTGGTGTCGGATTTGTTCCCTTGGAGAATTTTGTTGGCAAGGCAAATGTCATTTTCTTCTCAATAAGAAATCAAAAGCATCCGCTAGCAGTCTGGGAATGGCCTGAAAACCTGCGCCTGGGGCGCTTCTTTACCGGTCTATAGGTATATGAGCGGTCAACAAAAAGATCCCAAAGCAAAAAAGACTTACTTCAAGGCACTTGAGGAGCGTATAGGGTATCGTTTTACATCCCACGATAATCTGGAGATGGCGCTGACGCATTCAAGCGCTAATAAAAAGAGTGCAAACAGTTTTCACTATCAAAGACTCGAGTTTTTGGGTGACAGGGTCTTGGGACTTGGAATTGCTGACATCTTGCATGATGAGTTTCCAAGTGCGGATGAGGGTGAACTTGCCTTGCGCTATAACTCCCTTGTCAGGGGAAGCGCGCTGGCTGAAATTGCAGATGAACTTTCACTTCATGAATTCATCATAACCGGCAGTGATGTGAAAATGGTGACCGGCAAACGAATGCAAAGCATTCGTGCTGATGTGATGGAAGCGCTCATTGCTGCTATTTATCTTGATGGTGGGCTGAAGGAAGCGCAGGCATTCATAAAACGGTTTTGGGTTGATCGAATATCGGACAGCAATTCTGCCAGAAGGGATTCCAAAACAGCATTACAGGAATGGGCTCATTCAAGAAGTATGGGAACGCCCAAATACCGTGAGCTTGAGCGAACCGGACCCGCTCATGATCCTGAATTTACGGTCTCGGTAAAACTGCCAGAAACGATTGCATGCACAGGAACAGGCCGTTCAAAACGTGTAGCCGAACAAGATGCAGCCACGAAGATGTTGTTGCGCGAAGGTGTTTGGAAAGAAGAAATCCCGGAAGGAAAAACAGATTGACGAAACAGGATAAACCAATGCGCTCAGGCTTTGTAGCGCTGTTAGGGGCGCCCAATGCGGGAAAGTCCACCCTGATGAATCAATTGGTTGGGTCCAAGATTTCCATTGTTACCCATAAGGTTCAAACCACTCGGGCAGTAATGCGAGGCATTGCCATTCATGAGAATTGCCAAATCATTTTTGTGGATACGCCAGGTATTTTCGCCCCCAGACGCAGGCTCGACGAAGCCATGGTAACAACCGCCTGGGGCAGCGCGAAGGATGCTGACATTAGCGTCTTCCTGATTGATGCAGAACGGGGACTGACTGATGATATCATCACTATTATTTCAAAGTTGGAAACCATCAAGGTTCCGGTAGTCTTGCTGATAAACAAGATTGACCAGATCCAACGTGACCAGCTTCTGGAGTTGACTGCAAAATTACATGAACTCTACAAGTTTGATGAAACATTCATGGTTTCAGCCCTGAATGGAGACGGTTGCATCGATTTCATGAATTATCTTTCTGCGGCCTTGCCTGAAGGGCCTTACATGTATCCGGAAGATCAGATTTCAGATCTTCCGCTTCGCATGTTGGCAGCTGAAGTCACCCGTGAAAAAATTTACCTTAGACTTCATCAGGAACTTCCCTACGCTTCTCATGTTGAGACCGAGAAATGGGAAGACAAGAAAGATGGTTCTGTGCGTATTCAGCAGGTGATATATGTCGAACGCCAAAGCCAGAAAAAAATCATCATCGGCAAAAACGGCGCAACCATCAAGGCGATTTCAACGGCTGCCCGCAAGGAAATGTCAGAGCTTGTTGAACAGCCTGTGCATCTCTTCCTCTTTGTAAAAGTGCGTGAGAACTGGGGCGATGACCCAGACCGCTACCGTGAAATGGGACTTGAATTTCCTACCGGATAGGTCACTCTTAGCTATGGACTGGCAAGATGAAGGTTTGATTCTGGGGGTTCGCAAACATGGCGAAACCAGCAGCATTGTTGAGGCAATGACTGAAAAGCATGGCCGTCATCTGGGGCTTGTTCGCGGTGGCCGCTCCACCAAAATGAGACCTGTCCTTCAGCCGGGGAATTCTGCCACCTTCCATTGGCGTGCGAGGCTGGAAGAGCAACTTGGTACCTATACCATTGAAGCCGGAGAACTGCGCGCAGCGGATTTGATGAGCAGTCAGCTTGGCATCTACGGCATTCAGACGCTCGCCTCTCATCTGAGATTATTGCCTGAGCGTGATCCTCATTTGGGCTTGTATAATGCCGCACATGTTTTGATGGAAAACTTTGAGCATGCAGAAATTGCTGCAAGCTTGATGGTTCGTTTTGAACTCGTGTTGCTTGAAGAACTCGGATTTGGAATTGACCTGGAAAGCTGCGCCTCTACCGGACAGTCCCATGATTTGGCCTATGTCTCTCCAAAGTCAGGCAGAGTGGTAAGCCATCATGCGGGAAAGCCATGGGCAGACAAAATGCTGTTGCTTCCTGCCTTTCTTAACAAACATGAAGAAGGCTGGGGAGTAGTACCTCAACAGGAGCAAATCGAGCAGGGTTTCAAATTAACAACCTTCTTTCTGGACCGGCATGTCTATGCACCAAGAGGGGTGAAACATCCCGATGAAAGGCATGGGTTTATCAGAGCTGTACAGAAGATGATCAGGAGACAGGAAGCATGAGTAAATACTGGTATGATGAGAGCCAGCGTTTTGGAACAATCCCGCAAGATGTATTGCTTTCCACTTCCGGTCTGGAGCTTGCCCGTAAAATAGTAGCGGGTGAATTGCCAGCTCCAAGCATGGGTAAAGCGTTGAATTTCCGCATGGCAGAAGCTGATGAGGGCAGGGTTGTTTTCAGAGGATCACCCCTTGATGATCATTACAATCCTGCTGGCACTGTCCATGGTGGTTGGGCTTCTGCCATTTTGGATTCCTCACTGGCCTGCTGTGTCTGGACGATGGTTCCCGTGGGGTTTTTCTATACAACGGCAGAATTCAAGGTAAACCTGATCAGACCCATGACAGAAAAAACCGGAGAGGTTATTTGCGAGGGTACGGTTGTGCATATGGGGCGAAAGCTTGCCACTTCGCAGGCTACGCTTAAAACGCTTGATGGCAAACTCATTGCCCATGGCACGGAGACTTGTGCCATTCTTAACCCCAAAGACCTTTAGGCAGTCACAGGCCGCTCTACAGGCGTTTCTTTGATAGGCCAATGAATTATGGCCGCAGCAACACCAAGGGCTACACCAAGCCACCATACAACATCATAAGATCCGTAGACATCTCGCAAATAACCGCCAAAATAAACGCCCAGAAATGAACCGATTTGGTGTGAGAAAAATACAATCCCTCCAAGCATACCCAAGTGACGGGTTCCAAACATCACAGCCACAAGCGCATTGGTGGGCGCGACTGTTGATAGCCATAACAACCCCATGATAATTGAATAAATGATAATGCTGGTTGGCGTTTGCGGCAAAAGTAAAAAGGCTGCAGTGGCAATCGAACGCCCCAGATAAAGGTATGAAAGCATCATCGGTTTTGAATATTTTTGTCCCAGCACGCCAGAGGCAAGAGACCCGAAAATATTAAATAGTCCGATCAGTGCAATCGCCCATGCAGCAACGGTCAATCCACCAAGACTGACATCCAGACCAATGTCAGAAATATATTTGGGAAAATGCGCAGTAATAAAGGCAACCTGAAATCCACATACAAAGAAACCTGATGTCAAAAGCAAGAAAGACTTGTGCCCCATTGCCTCGCGCAAGGCTTCCGCAATTGTCTGGTTCATGTTTTCAATGGCAACAGAACCAGTTTTTGCATTGCCACGTAGGGGAATTGCAAGCAGCGGAATAAGCAACATCAAAGCTGACATAATCAGAAGGGAGCTTGACCAGCCATAAGATTCAATAAGCTTTACAGACAAGGGCGAGAACAAAAACATTCCAGCCGAGCCGGCAGCAGTCCCCATGCCAAAGACAATACTTCTTTGCTCAGGGGCTACATGTCGGGCAAAAACAGACAGGATTATGCCAAAAGAACCTGCAGCAACACCAAGGCCGATCATGATGCCTCCACCAATATGAAGCCATATGGGCGCATCTGCGGTCCCCATTATATACAGCCCAATGGCATAGATGATGCCACCTGCTGCCAAAGATCGGTAAGCACCAAAGCGATCAGCCAAGGCACCAAAAATCGGCTGACCTACACCCCAAGCGAGATTTTGAATTGCAATGGCAAGCCCGAATGTAGCGCTACCCCAGCCGGTTGTATCCAGAATAGGTTGTTGAAAAAAACCCATTGCCGAACGAGGCCCAAATGCAAGAAGGGCAATCAGGCATCCACACAATATAATGAGTTTTGTTTTCGCTGGAAGGAGTTGTTGTTCAGTCATGAAAGGCTCAAGGTTTGCAAGTCTTGAAAGTGTCAGTCATTTAAGCTGCATGCAAGCGCAAAATATTGCTCTTGTTTAAAAGATCAGGCGACTTTGCCTCTTTCAAACGCAACGCCTGTTGATTTCATGAAACTTTTGCGCGCATACATATTGGCATCTGCGTTGGCAACAACCTCGCTTGTCGTATTGCCGGCCATTGCTTTGCCATACCCAACGGCTACACCAATTTTGATCTTGTCATTACCAACCTGAACATATGTCCCGATGGATCTCTCAAGCTTGTCACGAATGAGAAGAAGGTTGTCTTCATCCAGATTTCCGCGCGCAATCACTGCGAATTCATCACCACCAATTCTCGCAAGTACATCCGTGCTGCGAAGGGCAGTCTTCAGACGCTTTGCACATTCTGCAAGCACCATGTCACCCGCAAGGTGCCCATACTGGTCATTGGCTGCCTTAAAGCCATTGAGGTCTAGTATAAAGACAGAGTAATCAAGGCCGGTATTTGAAGTTTCATTCAGAACTTCTTCAAATCCCTGCTTGTTCAGGCAATTTGTAAGCTGGTCTGTTACAACCAGTTTTGACAAGCGGGCTTTCTCAACACTTTCGTGAGTAACGTCGTGCATCTGGTACAAGGCTATGTTTTCAAACGGCTGAGAAACGCTGAATTCTTTTGATTGATCATTTATCGTGAGCGAAACGGAAGAATTCTCTTGGCTGGTTTGGCCTACCAGAAACTGTTGAAACTTGTTGAGGTTGGATCCATCATCATCAAAAATGCCAGCTTGCTTTGCTGCCTTGTTGATCCGCTTGATGCCTTTTAATCCCAAAAGAACAAACGGGTCACCATGCTTTTTCATGACACGCCATTGCCATGCTTCTTCAGGGCTGAGGTCACCACTCATAACCTCGGTAACAGCATCAATGATGCGATATCGGTATGCAAGCGAAATGAATAGTGCAGCTTTCCAGATCGACAAGGAAACAATGATATTCAAGCCAATGTTAAGATAATGATATAACAACATATTGCTCGATATGATAAAGATCGTACCAATAAGTGATACGGTTATAATGTTACCATTCTTAACAAGAAGAAGCGCTGTGAGATAGGCTGCCAGACTGATGGCAATCAGCCACAAGAAAAGGTTTGCATTGGAGAGGTTGGTTTGCTCTTCACCACTGATAAGAGTATCGGCTCCAAGCGCAATAAACTGCGTTCTGTCCATGTGTCCATACAATGGATATTGTACCGGACTTCCGAGCAATTTTGAAATTTGACCTATTATGACAAACTTGCCAGCAAGGTTAGGTGCATTGCCACCCACAAAGTCCGAAAGAGAATAGCGCTGATACTGGTCCGGCTTAATGGATTGGTCAATCAGAATGGGAGCCGAAATGTTTTGGCCTGCCAGCCAGCGTGCAGGATTATAAAGATCAGATTGTCCAGCGGAATTTTCTTCACCCATACGTCTTGAATTGCCATCATTGTCTTGAGACATGATTGAATTCACTATTACGGTATTATTCCTGAATTTGACGTTGGGTGCAGGCTTGCCGCCTGTATAGGCAGAATTCATGCCTGCCAGTGCAATCGTGCCGTTTTTAAACTTGGCTAAAGATGTGACGAGCTTTTGATCATCGGCAGGGTTGCCATCAGCAATAAACAATATGTCTACCAATACACGTTGCGGATTGCTTTTTGCGATGCCAGCAAGTGCATCGGCAATATAGCCTCTTGTTACCGGAAAACTTTTTGCAGCGGTTATGGTTTGCTGATCGATGTCAACCAGCACCAAATTGTCTGATGGCTTGGTGTTGGAAGATTGTTGGACCAGGTCATTTATCTTGCGATCGATATTGCTTATTTGAGGTGTAAGCCAGACCGTACTTGCAATAACAAAAAACACCATAAGGTGAACCAGCAAGGTTTTTGCAGCATCAGAGGTTGGCAATTTGTTGATAATAAACAAGCCTGATCGACCTTAGCCCACGACAGAATTGGCAGGTGGAATGTTAATTGGAATTGATGTTGGTCTGGCAGCCGGTGCAGCTGTGCCGTTCATCTCGTTCGCTGTTGTTCCCATTGTGTTACCAACACCTTCACCAAGAGAGGTTGTGCCAGCAACGATTACGGTGGCAATCAGACCTGCTAACAAACCGTATTCCACTACGCTACTTCCACTTTCATCATTGAGAAAGCGCTTGATTGCTGACTTTTGTATTATCATATTTTTCATCACGTACATCTTCTGGTCATCGCTTTTATAAACTTGTGTACCATCAAGATATCAAAAAAATACTTCATCCAATTTAAGGGAATTGAGGGTTTCCTATCGATTATGCAAAGGAATTGTTAATACAAATTCGTACTTCAATTGCTTGTAGTTGATCCCCTCAAGATTGCATTGCAGCTTCATATTCCGCACTCAATTTCAACCATGCTTCTTCAGTTTCGCCAAGCATTTTGTCAGCTTCCATACGCTGCTTTGCAAACTTTTCGCCTTTTTCAGGGTAGTTTTCAAACAGTCCCGGAGTAGCCAGACTTGAATCAAGTTTTTCAATGGCAGCATTAAGTTTTTGAATTTGTTTTTCTTTTTCCGAGATTTTCATCTTTAGTGGTGCAAGTTCCTTGCGTTTTTCTTCTCGGTCTTTTTTAGGTGCTTTCGGTTTTTCAGTCTTTACTGGAATAACGATATCCGGCTCAGCTTCGAAAATATGTTCCTTGCGTTTGGCTTTTGCGTCCTGCAAGACCTTCTTGCGATAAGTATCGAGATCATCATCATAGGGGCCTACTTTGCCATCAGACACAATCCATAGTCGTTCCATGGTGGAATCGATTAGATGTCGATCATGACTTACAAGAATGACAGCGCCCTTGAATTCATTCAATCCATGGACAAGTGCCTCACGCGCTCCAACATCAAGGTGATTGGTA
>CALDZZ010000223.1 GCA_937944075.1 uncultured Rhizobiaceae group bacterium | reverse complement strand
CGATCAGTCAAATATTTTGGCTTGGCAAAATCCGGAAACCGGCAACAAGGGCACGATTACGGCCATCGACAAGTTTGTTGGTAGTCATGGTCAGAAGTGCAAAAAGTTTCAAACCACTGTGGACACCTTCATGGGTATATCGCTTTACAATGGCGAAACCTGCGAACTTAAAAAAGGGTTCTGGGTCTTGTCATGGTTTTTGAAAGAGCAAGGCTAAGCGCTTAAAGCGCGGTTGAAAAAACCAGTTTCAGTGCCTCAACACATGTTTTTTACTGGATAAATCCACGTAGCCTGCTGTCGAATGTGACACTGATCGCATTGGTGCGGTTCGGGACGGATTGCATCTTCAAGTTCAATGTTTGCGATGAAATATCCGCATTTGCCAGTTGCTTTGGCATATAAGCCTGAGCGATTGCCTGGCAGATTTCCGTTCTTTTCAAATCATAGACTTTTTGGGCAGCTCTTTTCTGAGGATGAAACGGGTCTTTTACGGCACCGTTCTTCTTGCGCTTGAAATAGTGGTTTTGACCCTGAATCGCAGAAACGGTTTGCGCGTCCATCGTGCCTACAAATGAGCAACGATTATCGGCTTTTTCAAAGGCTGCCCTGATCGCCTTTTGCGCTTTCAATCTTTGGTCATTACGTCGCTTTGTGTGAATTGGGAGCGTGGTCATGTAAACGCATTTAATGTGTGCTGGCGTCAGTTCAATAAAGCGCGCCACATCGACCTCTGCCAATTCAGGATTTTTCGCCCAGCGTTTTGCATTATTACCAAGAATGTTGAAAACAAGCAGTTCAGGCTGGTACCCCTGTTCAAACAATACCTGCAGCGGGGTTTTGCCTTTTTCGCAAAATCTGTAGTCCTTGTGTTCGCCAATTTGAATGTAGGGAACATTTTTATTGCGTCCATACCCCCAGATACTAGCGTTTACACCCCAGTTCTTGTCTTTTTTACACAAGCGATCATAGGCCCAACCTTCGGTTGTCGTCCAGGATTGCAGGGAGCTGGAGCGGGCACCAATCAGGGTTGCTCGCATTTTCTGGAGTTCTTCCAGCAGCATGGCCTGATCAACAATGCCAGCGCATTTTTGCTCAATGTTCTGAAAAAAATCGGAAACCACCTCGCCTGCACCGAATGAAAGCTGGGAATCGCCCAGCATCAAAATTTCAGGGCTGGTGAATTTCCTTTCATCAGCCTTCGCAGTTGAATGCGTTGCAAACGCCATACCCATCAAGACAGCGCTGACCGCAGCCAGCTTTGCGAGCGCTGGTCCAGAGTGCTTTGATGTGGTTTTATTAATTTGCGTTTTTGGCATTCCTACTCCATGTACAAGCGGATTAATTACTCAAGACAGCTTAGACAAACGGCCATTGAACTAAAATGCACATCTGTGTGATGAGACAGATAGGGTTAATGCATTGTTTCAATTCAAGAATTGAATGCTGCATTAAACTCTTTAATTTCATTTGCTGAAAACCCATATATGTAGAAATTACCTACAACGTCTTTCCGGAGCATACGATGCCCAATCCATATTCAGTACTGGGAGTGCAGAAATCTGCTGATGAAAAGGCAATCAAGTCAGCATTTCGCAAGCTGGCGATGAAATACCATCCTGACCAGAACAAGGATAACAAAAGCGCTCAATCCAAGTTTTCAGAGATTAATCAGGCTTATGAAATATTGGGCGACAAGGAAAAACGCGCCCAATATGACAGGGGCGAGATTGATGATGAGGGAAAACCCAAGTTTGCAGGGTTTGAAAGCGGGAATCCGTTTGGTGGCGGAGGTCGCGCAGGTTCGGGCAATCCGTTTGGTGGTGGTGGCCAGGGTTTTGGGGGTGCTGAAGACATCCTGAGTGAAATATTCGGTTCTGCCTTTGGTGGCAGCGCACGCAATCAGGCTGGCCACAACCCGTTTGAAGGAATGGGCGCTGGTGCCCGCCAACAAACACGGCCAACACCACCATCGGCAGATCTGGAAATGAAAGCTGGTGTAACCATAGAAGATCTGTTGCGCGGCAAAACCAATGTGCGGATGCCAGACGGCAAGCAAATTGCCGTATCCATACCGGCAGAGGCTGAAGATGGTCAGGTCATCAGGCTAAAGGGCAAGGGAAAGCAGGCGGCAGGCCGCAAACCTGGCGATGCCCTTGTAACGCTTGTGATGAAAAACCATCCTAGGTTCAGGCGCGAAGGCGTGGACTTGAGAAGCGAAGTTGACGTGCCGCTTGAAATTGCCGTGCTGGGTGGCAAGGTTGCTGTGGATACGATAGACGGCAAGCTATCGCTTAACATTCCCTCAGGAACCAGTTCAGGCAAGGTCTTTCGATTAAAGGGAAAAGGTCTGCCCAAAAAAAAGGGCGGCTTTGGGGATTTGCTGGTATCAGCCTCCCTTCAATTACCAGAAAAAGACCTGAAACAATTGGTAACCTTCTTTGAGACACTCAAAAGCTAACAAGTTTAAAGCCTCCTTGCAGGGCGTCATTTGTTATGGCATACCGTGACGAAATTCATACTACTGACAATTCTGTGGTAACGGCAGTTTTTTCCATCAGTAGCATACACCAAATTTGGAGAAACCTTGATGACTGACACCAGTGGTTTGATGGCTGGAAAACGCGGTATTGTTATGGGGGTTGCGAACAATCGTTCCATCGCCTGGGGTATAGCCAAGGCTTGTGCAGATGCTGGCGCTGAACTCGCACTGACCTACCAGGGTGAAGCCTTGAAAAAGCGTGTCGCCCCGCTCGCAGAAGAGCTTGGTGCAATTGTTGCCGGTGAATGTGATGTCACAGATCCTGCCTCCATCGATACGGTTTTTGCCAACATTGAAAAGCAATGGGGAAAGATTGACTTTCTGGTTCATGCGATTGCCTTTTCAGACAAGGATGAACTAACCGGCCGATACGTGGAAACAACATCAGAAAACTTCCGCAAGACAATGGATATCTCGGTTTATTCTTTCACAGCCGTGGCACAGCGTGCTGAAAAACTGATGAACGATGGCGGCTCCATGGTGACACTGACCTATTATGGCGCAGAAAAAGTCATGCCGCATTACAATGTCATGGGTGTTGCAAAGGCAGCGCTTGAAGCTTCTGTTAAGTATCTGGCTGTCGATCTGGGTGGCAAGGGCATTCGTGTCAACGCTGTTTCTGCAGGCCCAATCAAGACATTGGCAGCTTCAGGCATTGGTGATTTCCGTTATATCCTGAAATGGAATGAATATAACTCACCGCTGAAGCGTACAGTCACCATCGATGAGGTGGGTGATTCGACCATGTATCTTCTGTCTGACCTTTCGCGTGGTGTAACCGGTGAGGTTCATCATGTGGATTCGGGTTATCATACCGTAGGCATGAAGGCTGTTGATGCTCCCGACATTTCTGTTGTGAAAGACTAGCTGCACGTGACCGCCTCAATAGGTGCAAAGCTTTATTACATTCGCCATGGTGAAACAGACTGGAACGCAGAAATGCGTTATCAGGGGCAGCGTGATATACCGCTCAACGAAAAGGGCCGTGGGCAGGCAAGACGCAATGGCGAGAAACTGTTTGAAAAGGTCGGCTCTGCACCTGGTCTGGTTTTCATATCCAGCCCGCTTTCCAGAACCCGAGAAACGATGGAAATCGTTCGCACTGCCATGCAGCTGAATCCGACACATTATGCGACGGATGATAGCCTGATCGAAATTTCCTATGGTGATTTTGAAGGCCAGACCAAAAAAGAACTCAAGGAACGAAACCGAGAAGTCTTTATGGGGCGCAAGGATGATGCATGGAATTTTCGCCCCCCCAATGGTGAAAGCCAGGCAGACACTCTGGAGCGCATCTCGAAGTGGTATAACAGTCTTGACCCTGCAAAAACCCATGTTGTAACGGCTCATGGTGCTGTTGGTCGTGTATTGCGATATTACCTGCTTGGCATCAGCAAGGAAGAGGCTGCAGGCTTTGTGTTTCCACAGGATGAAGTGTTTGAAATAAGCAAAGGGCACGAATTGCGTTTTTAACGTCTTTGTCACGCTTCCAATCAGGCTCGCTTTGCTCTAAAAAGTCTCGGATAATACTTGGGAATTTTTAATGTCATATAATTCATTCGGACATTTGTTCAGGGTCATGACCTGGGGAGAAAGCCACGGACCTGCGCTTGGTTGCGTGGTTGACGGCTGTCCTCCAGGGTTGGAATTTACAATCGCTGAAGTTCAGGCCTATCTGGACAAACGCAAGCCGGGTCAATCAAAGTTTACGACGCAACGCAACGAGCCCGACGCGGTTGAAATTCTATCCGGTGTGATGGCTCATGAAGACAATGACGAGATACTAATCTCAACCGGCACACCCATTTCCATGCTGATCCGCAATACCGATCAACGCTCCAAGGATTACGGAGATATCAAGGATCGCTATCGCCCGGGGCATGCCGATTTTACCTATGATCTCAAATACGGCATTCGCGATTATCGTGGCGGCGGACGCTCTTCTGCCCGCGAAACTGCTGCTCGCGTTGCCGCTGGCGCCCTGGCACGCAAGGTTGTCCCAGACATGAAAGTTCGTGCCGCCATGGTGCAAATGGGTGAAAAGAAAATCAATCGTGAAAACTGGGATTGGGATCAGGTTAACCGGAATGATTTCTTTTGCCCGGATGAAAGTGTCATTGATGAATGGGCAGATTACCTGAACCGTATCCGCAAGGATGGATTGTCGGTTGGCGCGGTGATTGAAGTGGTCGCAGAGGGTGTTCCTGCCGGTCTAGGTGCACCGGTCTATGCGAAACTGGATACGGAAATTGCCTCACATTTGATGTCGATTAATGCAGTCAAGGGTGTTGAAATCGGCAACGGTTTTGAGGCTGCTGAAATTACCGGACTTGAGAACGCAGATGAAATGCGAATGGGCAAGAATGGCGATATCGAGTTTCTGTCAAACAATGCCGGTGGTATTCTGGGTGGTATTTCGACCGGACAAGAAGTGGTAGCAAGGTTTGCGGTGAAACCCACTTCTTCCATGCTGACAAATACAAAGAGTGTTACTGCCAAGGGCGAAGAGGTGGACGTCATGACCAAGGGACGTCACGACCCTTGTGTTGGCATTCGTGCCGTGCCTATCGGCGAGGCCATGGTCGCTTGCGCCATTGCAGATCATTACCTGCTTCATCGTGGACAAACAGGAAGAATTTGAAGTTTATGAGTTACGACCAGAAAAAGATCGTTGAAGCCATTCGTGCGTTTGAAGCGGGTGAAATCGTTGTTGTAACAGACGATGATGACCGAGAAAATGAAGGCGATCTGATTGTAGCAGCTGTACATTGTACGGCTGAAAAAATGGCAATGATCGTGCGTCATACTTCTGGTATTGTATGCGCTCCAATGACCAAATTTGAGGCAGACCGGTTGAACCTCAATCCCATGGTTGCAAACAATGACGACCCGCATGCAACCGCATTCACGGTTTCGGTGGACTACAAACACGGAACTACCACCGGTATTTCCGCAGATGACAGAACCTCTACCGTGCGCGGCCTTGCCAATCCCAATTCAGGCGCTCAGGACTTTTCAAGACCCGGGCATATCTTTCCGCTGGTTGCCAAGGAAGGCGGCGTTTTGATGCGCTCCGGCCATACCGAGGCTGCGGTTGACCTTTGCAAGCTGGCAGGATTGCCTGAAGTCGGCGTCATATCAGAACTTGTGAATGATGATGGAACCGTGATGCGAGGTCCACAGGTCATGGCTTTTGCAGAAGCCAACGATCTGAAAACCATTTCTGTGGCGGATTTGATTTCCTACCGCCAAAGACAGGAAAGCCTGATTGACCGCATTGAAACCATGGACATTGATACTGCGGCAGGTGAGGCAAAGGCTTATACCTATAAAACCAAGTGGGATACAATGCATCACCTTGCTGTGGTCTACGGCGATATACGCGATGGTCAGGATATTCCTGTTCGACTGCATATTGAATCGGTCATCAATGATGCCTTTGGTGCAGATACGCAATTACGTGACCTGATGAATACCATGTCTGCTGCGGGACGCGGCGTTATCGTCTATTTGCGTGAAGGGTCTGTGGGAGTTGCCAGTGGGTATGGCCGTCTCAAGGACGCGCTCATGGCCTCAGACAGGGAAGGCCACGAAACCGCCCAAAGCCGTGAGGATGAATGGCTTGAAATCGGGCTCGGGGCTCAAATTCTAAAAGACCTTGGCATTCAGTCCATCAAACTATACGCTTCAAGAGAACGCCATTATGTAGGTCTTGAGGGCTTTGGCATTGAAATTACAGAGACTTTGACTGAGGACGGGTAATGTTTAAAAATCTGATTAAAATTACTGCGACGACGGCCCTGCTGGGGCTTTCTGCATTACAGGTTTCATCCCAAACCCAGACAAACCCGGTATTGGAAGCCTTGATTGCACAATGGGAAGTCAGGGAAATCACCGATGGCTCTGTCCCTGTTTCCATCGTGCCGGATGAACGCGCCATTGCTCCAAATGGTCTGCCTGACGGACGGATTACAACCGGTAGCGGTACGATTGTTGAAGCCTGGTACAGTGAGCCCACAACCAGATATGCCCATGCGGTTTTGGGTGACGGCGTTGAGGCTGGTGCACTCAAGATCAAAAATTCGCGTGGTGAGATTTACACTTTCCGTCTTCCCAGCACAGAAGTATTTGAAGACATTGCTCCCAGACTGGCCGATCTTGATCGTAATGGAACAACAGAGGTCATCACTATTTTGTCTTCACAAAGTGGCGGTGCATCGATTGCAATCTTTGGACTGAATGGAAATGCCTTTACCAAGATTGCCCAAACACCATTTATCGGTCGCTCCAATCGCTGGCTGAACATTGCGGAAATCAGCAATTTTGGTGGTAGCAGGCGGCCGGATATTGCAGCTGTTATCACCCCTCACCTTGCAGGTGTTTTGCAGTTTTATCGTTATCGAAATGGTGTCCTGGCACGGGTTGCGCAGGCACGCGGATTTTCCAATCATTATATCGGCTCGAATGAACTTCGCCTTTCCACCGTGGCTGATGTGAACAATAACGGTATACCAGATTTGATTCTGCCGTCTTTAAGACGCGATGAACTTTTGATGGTTGGCACCAAACGAGGCCGTTTTGAAGAGCTTGCGCGTGTGAGATTGCCAGCCAGAATTGACCGGGCAATTGGCAAGCGCAAGGTAAACGGCCAATCAGAATTCATTGTCGGGCTGGACGATGGCAAAATCTATTCTGTCAAACCAAGGCGGAACCAAACGCAGTAATCCAAAGGCAGGGCATGACCACAAGGCTATATACCCATGCGCTAAGCGTAGAGCATATCACACCACCGGGGCATCCCGAGAGACCGGACCGCATCAAGGTTCTGGATGAAACCTTTGCCATTCCTGACTTTGATGCACTTGTCCGAATTGATGCGCCCAAGGCTGACACGGAATGGTTCGAGGTTGCCCACCCCAAATCACATTTGCAAATGGTACAAGACAATATTCCCGAAACCGGGATTGCAACCGTCGATGCAGATACCAGTGCCAGTCCAAAAAGCTGGGAAGTCGTCAGCCATGTATGTGGCGCAGCCATGGATGCTGTCGATGCGGTTTTCAAAAATGAATGTGACAATGCCTTTGTTTCCATGAGACCGCCTGGCCATCATGCGGAGAAGACAACAGCAATGGGGTTTTGTCTGGTAAACAATATTGCGATTGCTGCACGTTATGCACAACAAACCCATGGCGCAGAGCGCATCGCGATTGTTGATTTTGATGTCCATCACGGCAATGGCACACAGGATATTTTTTATGATGACCCCAGTGTGATGTTTGCATCCACACACCAGATGCCGCTTTATCCCGGTTCTGGCGCTTTGAGTGAAACTGGCGAAGGTAATATTTTCAACGCACCTCTTTCAAACGGGGATGATGGAGCAAGGTTCAAGGAAGCATTTCGTGAGCGTATTCTTCCTGCCCTTGATAATTTCAAGCCGGATCTTTTAATGATATCAGCAGGATTTGATGCTCATTACCGCGACCCCCTTGCAGGGCTAAATCTGGTGGCGGATGATTTTGACTGGGTGACGGGAAAACTGATGGAAGTGGCCGAACAATGCTGTAACAGTCGTGTTGTAAGCCTACTGGAAGGTGGATATGATCTTGAAGGGCTTGCAGAGTCAGCCGCTGCCCATGTAAACCGTCTTATGACAGGTTAAAGGAATGCTTCCATGAGTGATGAAAACAACGACATCAAGGATATGAACTTTGAGCAGGCGCTTGAACAATTGGAAACAATTGTAGAAAGCCTTGAACAGGGCAATGTGGCACTGGACAAATCCATTGCCCATTACGAACGCGGTGAAGCCCTACGAAATCACTGCAGTCAGCTACTCAAGGTCGCGGAAGACAAGGTAGAGAAAATCAGGCTGGACAGTACTGGCAAACCTGCCGGAACAGAACCGCTGGATCCTTCCTGAAAACTGACTATCCACTTGGCGTCTGACAGCGGTCAATCTGCCGCATTCCAATAACGCCCTGTTCATTTGCATCCGTTTCAGGACTTTCTATAACAAAGGGAGTTAAAGCAACTACAGGGTCGTGATGAAAACGTTTCGTATTATTTTATGGGTTGGCGTGGCGCTTGTTGCTGCTGCAGTGAGTTTTGCATTTGTCTCCAAACAAATGAAACCGGAGCCTGTGCAGCAGGCTGTTGCTCCGATTGGCGGTGAATTCAAACTGGTAGACCATGAGGGCCAGGCGCTCACTCAAAAAGACATGCTTGGCAGAAACCATGCCATCTTTTTTGGCTTTACAAATTGTCCTGATGTCTGCCCAGGCACCCTTCTGGAAGTAGCTTCCTGGCTCAAGGACCTTGAGGATGATAGCAACAAACTCGACTTCTATTTCTTTTCGGTTGACCCAGAGCGCGATACGCATCCTGTCATGAAGGATTATGTGACCGCTTTTGATCCCCGGATTACGGGTGTTACAGGGGATCCTGAAGAGATGAAAAGGACACTCAAGGCCTACAAGATTTTTGCCAAGAAGGTTGACCTTGGAGACGGCGATGGTGACTACACCATGGACCACTCGGCATTTGTCATGCTGTTTAATGCCAAGGGAGATTTCAAGGGAACCATTTCATTTGGCGAGAATGATGAAGTGGCGCTTGAAAAACTGCGTCGATTGGTCAAAAATAGCTGATAGAGTAAAACGGTAACAGGCGCATGACTTTTGCAGAAAAATCCATGTTGGCAATAGGCAGTGGCGTATTCCTTGGGACGACGCTCTGGTTATGGGCTGATATCGGCGAAAGTGTTTTCATTGCGCGCGCATTGGCCTTTGTTCAAACCTGTCTTTAACCTTTTGATAACCAGTTTCCTTTCCGCTTCCCTAACCTGAAGCCTGTAAACTTTAATTTAAATTTTAGGATTAAAGGGTGTACGGGTATGAACAAGGTTACCATCACAAGCTTTGCACTGGCGTTGATGACAAGCTCTTCTGCGCTTGCGCAAACAGCCAAATATGATGAAAACATTGCCAGGGCTGCGGCAAGCAAGGCTGCAGAGAAGGTAGGCAAAATGCGAGGCTCCATCAGTTTTGAGAAAAACCCGAAAATGGTGACAAAAGCCGACCTTGTAAAAAAGAAGATCAACACCAGTTTCCTGCCACAAAAACAAGCACCAAAAGAGAACTCTCTTCCGCCAATGACGTCCAATAATCACTCTGTTGATTTGACCGTTACCGGCAGTATTCAAACACAAAAACCTGCGGGCCAAAAAATCCTGTATTGGGAAAAATTTGACCGATACGGCAACCCTATAAAATAAGTTGCCTTTCCCTCCTATCTGTTCCAAGGAACAGTATGGGAAAAACAAGACTGGATGAATGGCTGGTAGAAAATGGCCACTATGCATCACGCGCCCGGGCACGTGATGCCATTTTGCGTGGTTGCATCAGTATGGATGGCAATGCCTCCATCAAACCATCGCGAACAGTTTTGGATCCGGACAGCATTAAAGTTGACGACCCCGCAGCCAGACTTGTTTCAAGGGCTGCAATCAAGCTTGAATTTGGCTTGAAGGAAACAGGCTATTCTCCAAAAGACAAGATTGCCGTAGATATTGGCGCGTCGACCGGCGGGTTTTGCCAGATCATGCTGGATGCTGGTGCCAAACGGGTTTTTGGTGTTGATGTTGGCCACGATCAAATGGACGCCAGTCTGCTTGATGACCCGAGGCTTGTTAATCTTGAAGGATTAAACGCCCGTGAATTGAAGCTTGAAGATCTGGATGATACGGCGCCTCAATTTATCTCCTGTGATGTGAGCTTTATTTCACTCACCCTTGCCCTTCCCCCTGTCCTGCAAATGGCAGAACCAGACACTCAAGGAATATTTCTCATCAAACCGCAGTTTGAAGTTGGCAAGGATGGTCTTGGCAAAGGCGGGGTAGTACGCGAAGAAGGGCTTGCCATTCAAACAGCTCATGCTATTCGGGATTGGCTGGATAATTTTCCAGGATGGAACGTGACGCATTTCATGCCCTCTCCCCTCAAGGGTGGGGATGGAAACAAGGAATTTCTAATGGCGGCCATCAAGAATGACTGAAGTTAAGATTGATTTTGTTGGGCACAAGGGCGACGGCGTTGCTCACTCTGGTGGTCATGCACTGTATGTACCGTTTGCCCTTGAAGGAGAAACACTTGCTGTTGAAGGCTCCGGGCCGCGCCGTGAAATCAGTAAAATAATTGAAACCTCTGCTCAGCGAATAGATCCTGTTTGCAAACATTTTGGCACGTGTGGCGGCTGTCAAATGCAGCACATGAGCCATGCTGCCTATGAAACCTGGAAACTTTCCCTTGTGTCAGAACCTTTGGCAAAAGTGGGTATAACCCAGGAACTGGATGGTCTGATAAGCTTTGATATAGCAAGCAGGCGCAAGTGTGTTTTCAATGCCCAACGAACCGGTGAAGGACTTCAACTGGGATTTAGTGAAAGAGCCAGCAATGAGATCGTCTCACTCGACAACTGCCCTGTGCTTATTCCTGAAATAAACGTTCAACTGGATGCGCTGAAGGATCTGGTCGCCTCGGTCCCGATTTCCAAAACACCTGTTCGGGTATCCGTTTTGCATACAGAGAACGGTCTGGATGTAGCGATTGAAGATGCAAAACCACTGTCGAGTGCTGAACGCCAAGTCTTGATCAAGAAAACAATAGCCCACAAATTTGCCCGTCTTGCCTGCAATCAGGAAGTGCTCATCAAGACTGCCGAGCCGCAAATTGCCATTGCAAGGACATTTGTTTCGCCCCCGCCTGCTGCCTTCGTTCAGGCGTTGAAGCCGGCAGAAGATATCATGTCGGATATTGTTTCAGAATTTCTCAAAGGCTGTAAACAGGTTGCTGACCTTTATTGTGGCATCGGTACTTTCGCATTGCGTCTTGCAGAAAACTCCATGGTCTATGCCGTTGAAGAAAGCGAGGCTGCCCTTGACAGTCTTACGCAAGCCTGGCGACAGACCGGTGGAAAACTCAAGCAGATAAAAACAGAAAAGCGCAATCTTGAGCGCCGACCTGTTACCTTCGGCGAATTAAAAAAAATGCAGGGTCTGGTCTTTGATCCTCCACGCGCAGGAGCTGAATTACAAGCCAGACAAATCGCAAAATCGCGTGTGGCAAAAGTTGCTGCTGTATCGTGTAATCCGACGACCCTTGGAACAGACCTTGAAATTCTTATTTCGGCAGGTTTTGAAATCAAGCGCATTATCCCGATTGACCAGTTTAAATATACACCTCATGTCGAGGTTGTTGTTCTGCTGGAACGATAGACCATGAACGGGCGTCTTGTTTTTCTGGGGTTTCTTGCGGTCATCATGGCCTTTTATCTCAAGGTGCAGGCAGACGGGTTTGGTG
>CALDZZ010000222.1 GCA_937944075.1 uncultured Rhizobiaceae group bacterium | reverse complement strand
ACTCCCTAGGGGAATCGAACCCCTCTTTCCAGGTTGAAAACCTGGCGTCCTAACCGATAGACGAAGGGAGCATCAGTGTGAGCGTTGTATAGAAGCGAATTTCAAAAGCTTCAAGCAGTAATTTAGGTTTTTTGCAAAAATTTTCAATTTATTTTCAGGCAAGATATTTTTATCGCCCGAATCAATCAAATCAGGATTATCCCAAGCTGATTTAGGCTTTCTTACGCTTGCGCTTGGAAGACTTTCTGCATGGGTGATGCCAATCGCGTTTTGAACCGATATCAAAATGCACGGACTTGGTACGGCAATAGGTTCCAACACCACCACGTCCAGGGATTGTGCGGATATATTTGGCAACCTGCCACTTTGAGACGCCTGGCACCTGAATATCAACTGCCTTGCAGAAAATATGTTGCGAGTTTCTGGCGCCACCTGCACGACGGTTGCCTTTTGGGCTGCGATAGCCGGAAGTGATAATCGGCTTTTTGCCATAGCGGCGTTCAACCATTTTCAAGATGCGCAGAACACCGGGTTTCAGGCAGGCAACCTGAACTTTGGAGTGTTGCAGTCGCAATCCCTTTGGCGAAAGCCTTCCCAATGATCCGACAGAAGCAACCTGTGTATTTTTGGATTTGTTTTTTGAAGACGCGCTGCCTTCGTTCTTGATCCCGAAAATTTCACTGTTGGATTTAACACCGGGCAGGGCTGAGCCGCTAGCTGCGTTTGAAGTTCTGGCTTTCGCCACAATCTTGGCTGGCTTGCGCGGCGCCGGTTTGACTATTTGGGGTTTGTTCTTGGCAGCAACGGTGCTGGCAGTTGCAATGCGTGTCGCAGGGGTTGGAGTATCTCCAACGGCGGTTGCAGTACTTGCAGTTTGTTGAGGTACTGGCGCCTTTGGTCTTGGCGCAAAGAGTTTTTCAAAAAAGCCCTGTTTCCGGACTGCTTGAGCCTGAGGCGCTTTTGCAGCCTGAGCACCACTCACTGTTGGTGACAATGAAGCTACCTCTACAGTATTGGAGGGTTGTGCAGGCGTGTTTTGACTTGCAGCGGTTGTCGGTTTTGCCTGCGGTACGGCAACAGCGACCTGTTGTGCTGTTGTTTGTGCAGGTTGAGGCGTGGTAATTGCCTGAGCAGGTGCTGTTTGCGAGACTTGTGCTGTGACAGCCTGAGAATCACCGGTCTGGCTGGTTGCTTGCGCTATGACATTTGCACCAGGTGAATTGGTTTGAGTTGTATCGGAAACTGCAAGCGTGTTGGCAGGGGCGGTTTGTGCAACAGTAGCCGCTGGAACCGGAGTATTATTGGCAACGGTCGTTTGAGCCGTTTGCACGGCAGCTTGTGTCTGCGTATTGACTTGCGTATTGACCTGGGCAACTGCAGTGGCGGGACGGGGCGCCTTGATAGGAATGATATTGGGTTGCGTTGTCGCCTCTGCACTATTGAATGCGGCAGTTTGTTGCGATGGGTTGCTTGCAACCGAATTATTCAATTCCAGTGCAGATTGTTGTGATACACAGCCTGAAACAACGATAGCAGCAATAATGCTGCTAAAAACCTTGCCGGCATTTCCAGCACGATGGTTCTGAATTGCGTAAGGCAGTTCATGACCTCTTTGATTATCGTCGTTGTACAAAATTAGTGGCTCGCCCCAAAAATAACATTTCCATAAAGCAAACCTTGATCAGATTATGCAATCCAGAATCAATATTAATTTGCGTTATTTATGGTTAACAAACAGTAATTTTAAAATTTTTTGCCTGCTCACCAATACGGCAATACAGCTAGACACGAAATAAGGCTGAAAAAAGTCAAAATTGGGAGGCCAACAAACTTTCAGGCAATTATGCCGGATAGTTTACCACTCTCCTGTATTTTCCATGCTTTTCCAGGGTTCAGCAGGTTCAAGGGCGTCGCCTTTTTGCAGCAATTCTATGGAAATGCCATCGGGTGAGCGTATAAAGGCCATGTAACCGTCACGCGGTGGTCTGTTGATGGTGATTCCTTTCTCCATCAGATCAGCACAGGTTTCGTATATATCATCAACGGCATAGGCAAGATGGCCGAAGTTTCGACCGCCTTTGTAGTCTTCAGGGTCCCAATTGTAGGTGAGTTCTAGGCAAGGGGCTCTATCTGTGCTGCCTTTGTCCTTTGTTTTGTCCAGATCATCTGGTGCGCTAAGGAAAATGTTGGTAAATCTTCCGCCTTCACTGTCATAACGATGAATCTCGACCATGCCCAGTTTACCGCAGTAAAAATCGATTGATTTGTCCAAATCGCTGATTCTAACCATTGTATGTAGATACTTCATGATGGTGAATTTCCCCTTGTAAGCCTAATTTTCTGTGGATTTAGATAGATGATTAGCCTCAACAGGCAAGGGTTAAGGCTTTTTTTACTTTTTTAACTTGCAGTATCCGGCTTCTCAAGTGCTATTGTTAGAGCAAGAATCAGTTTTTAGTACATGCGGTAAAGTGAGTCAGTTATGACGGGGGAAAACAAAAATCTGAACACGGATATCTCCAAGGCAGATGAGCTTACGGATGGCGAAACAGCAAAGCTTTTTGAGATAGCCGGATACATCAAGTGGTTTGATGTGTCGAAAGGTTTTGGCTTTATTGTCCCTGACAATGACATTTCTGATGTCCTCATTCACGTAACATGCCTTAGAAGAGATGGTTTCCAGACTGCACTTGAAGGTGCCAGAATAGTTTGTGAAGTTGTACAAAGAGATCGTGGCTATCAGGCATTTCGGGTCCTTTCAATGGACGAAAGCACCGCGACCCACCCACTGCAAAAAGAAGGCGGTAAAACACACTTCGACGTTCAGGCCGACAGTGAGCTTGAGCGTGTTCAAGTCAAATGGTTCAATCGTAACAAGGGTTATGGCTTTGTGACACGTGGTTCCGAGGACATTTTCGTCCACATGGAAACCCTGCGCCGCTTTGGCCTGACAGAGTTGCGCCCCGGGCAATACGTTCTGGTTCGTTTTGGTAATGGACCAAAAGGGCTAATGGCGGCAGAGATATTCCCCGACAGTGAAAACCCAGCTAATCAAACAAACTGAGCCTCGTCATCTTGCCATTGTGAAAACAGATTTCCATGCAAGATAGCGCTTAATTGGCCTTTATCTTGTAAGGGAGACCAGATTTGCTTCGACAGTTCGTATTGATTCAATCCATTTTCAGGCTTGCTTTACTTACTTTTTTGATTGGGTTTATGACTGCCTTGCCTGGTCAGGTTGGTTTCGCTGCGCCGAAACCTGATCCTGCTGCCGTTTTCCCTGTTGAAACCTTGAGCATTAAAACTTCAAGCGGTGTTTTTGAGTTTAGTGTCGAAATTGCCGATGACGTCGATGAGCGGGCGAGAGGGTTGATGTTTCGTGAAACCATGTTGCCAACCCATGGAATGCTTTTTGATTTTGGTGAAAACTCAGTCGTCAACATGTGGATGAAGAATACCCCGCTGTCACTGGATATGGTCTTCATAAAACCTGATGGTAAAATTGCCCGCGTTGAAACCAATACAAAGCCATTTTCTTTAGGCATCATAACCTCGGGCGAACCGGTTTCCCATGTGCTTGAATTAAGAGCCGGAATGGCGAGACAAATTGGCCTAAAGCGTGGAGATTTCCTGAATCATCGGTTTTTCGATGCAAAGGACTGAAATCACAAAATTTCTTTCAATATTGTGTGATTCCTGCTTGCGCCACATTGCGTGTCAGTGTAGTGAAACTTTGACTTTGATCAGTCGGAGCGTAGCGCAGCCTGGTAGCGCATCTGGTTTGGGACCAGAGGGTCGCAGGTTCGAATCCTGCCGCTCCGACCATCTCTTCAATCTTCCTGAACATAAATGATGGAAACCATGTCAGCCAGAATTTTCAAACCAACCAAAACAGCGATGCAATCAGGCAAGGCAAAAACTGATGCTTGGGTATTGGAGTTTGAACAGGAAGAGCCTCGCAAGGTTGAGCCGCTGATGGGATATACCAGTTCTTCAGACACAAGAACCCAGATTAAACTTGAGTTCAAGTCGCTGGATGATGCCAAGGCCTATGCAGAAAAAAACGGCATTGCCTACAGCGTTCAGAAACCGCAAAAGCAAAAGCGCCGTATCATGTCCTATGCTGAAAATTTCAGCACGGATCGCACCTTGCCATGGACGCATTAAATTCATATCCACACTTGTCAGAATCATGTTTTAGTTGCTACAGGTGCATCAAGTGGTCCGGTAGCTCAGCTGGATAGAGCAACTGACTTCTAATCAGTAGGTCGAGGGTTCGAATCCTTCCCGGATCGCCACTTCATTTTCCAGACAAGATTTTTGTAAAAGCAAAGAACACCGCTTGCAACATGGTGTTACTCGGCAGGCTGCTGCTTCAACCTCAAGATTGACTGAAGCAGCGCTCTTATCATTAACCACGCACAGTAGGCGCTTTGGCTGCATTACCACCATACAAACCATCGAGTGTATCGAACCACTTGCCAATATTGCTGTCTTCTGCAACTGGACGGTAAGCAACAACATCAATCCATTTTAGGATGCCAAACAAGGTATAATCAGCATAGGTAGGGCTATCGCCGCCCAAAAACTTGCTTGCGCCCAGGGTTGCTTCAAATACAGCCATGCCCTTGGCAAGCGCTGTTTTAGCTGCATCCTGATCGTCATTATTGATCTCAGAAAGCTTCTTTCCAAACTTGGCTTCCCGTGTCTCGACAAAATAGGCAGCGCTCTCTGCATCAATCAGCTTTGAAACTGGATAAAGTGCCATGGAGGCAGCTGTACCAAAAACCTGCGTATTGCAAATATTACTGACCAGAAGGGCATGGGCTTCGCCTTCTGCACCGTTCATCAACAATGGTTTGTCAGGATATTGGGCATCCAGATATTTGGCAATTTCCCAACTGTCCGTCATCATAGTATCGCCATCATATATGGCTGGAACCATCTTGTGATCGGTTTCAGTGCGATCCCTGAATTGCCAGGGATGTGATTCAAAATCCAGCCCCTTGTGTAAGAGTGCCATACGTGTGCGCCAAACAAACGGGCTAAATCTCAGTTCCTTGTTTTCAGCGGCGAGTTCATAAAGTTTGATTGTCATTAAATTTCCAATTTTCAATATTTCGGGCATTGAAACACAGTCTTCAACACACGCATTCAAATACACGGATGCCGCTTGTCACGCGAGGCAAATATTTGTGATGTTGCCTTTATTTTGAGTGCAAAATTCCATGACTTCAAGCTGTACAGGAATTTACAAGAACTATCCACTTACTTGCTGGTGTCGTATTTTGATGTCGTATTTTTATGATTGCTTTATTTGCTTCAACTGCCAAACTCAGCAAAAAGAAATCGACATGAACAGGAGAAACCATGTCCATCGAGGAGATCAGTTCAGCAGAAGAAACGCCCAAGCGAACCAGCCGCCACACACGCGGTGGAGGGCGTGCAGGCAACAAGCGTGGACAGGGAGCCGCTATCAAGCAGATACCCTGGTCAGTTCCTCAAAATACAGACAAACCGACTGAGCCACTCCCGCCTGAAGGGGTGGAAGCTATTCATGATACGGCGATGAAAGTGCTAGAGGAAATCGGTATTGAGTTTCTCAACCTGGAAGCAGCAGAAATCCTGAAAGAACACGGTGCAGAACTCTCCAACATTACTAGCGAAAGTGCCTTGGTGAAAATGGACCGTGGCATG
>CALDZZ010000221.1 GCA_937944075.1 uncultured Rhizobiaceae group bacterium | reverse complement strand
GAAGTTGTCGGGTTTGAACTGACCGGCAAGCTGACAGAAGGCACGACAGCAACCGATCTGGTTCTGACCGTTGTCGAGATGCTTCGCAAAAAAGGCGTGGTTGGCAAGTTTGTCGAGTTTTACGGTTCAGGTCTCTCCAATCTTTCACTGGAAGACCAGGCCACAATTGCAAACATGGCACCTGAATATGGTGCCACTTGCGGGTTCTTCCCGGTTGATAATGATTCATTGAAATACCTGAATGCAACGGGACGGGATGCAGACAGGGTTGCGTTGGTTGAGGCTTATGCAAAGGCGCAGGGCATGTGGCGTGCCGATGATACGCCTGATCCTGTATTTTCCTCAACGCTATCCCTGAATATGGCTGATGTGGTTCCGTCCATTTCAGGGCCAAAACGACCGCAGGACCGGGTGGCTCTTGCCGGTGCTGACGTTGCTTTCGCGAAGGCTGCAAAAGACATCAAGTCTGGTGCCATTGCAGGCAAAGGCGATGAAAAACGTTATGCTGTTGAAGGCACAAACTACAAGATTGATGATGGTGACGTTGTCATTGCAGCCATTACATCGTGTACGAACACTTCAAATCCAACGGTCATGATTGGTGCAGGGCTTCTGGCACGTAATGCCCGTGAAAAGGGCCTTAGTGTCAAACCCTGGGTTAAAACATCGCTCGCGCCAGGCTCGCAAATTGTGACTGATTACCTTGAAAAGGCAAACCTTCAGGACGATCTGGATGCTCTTGGCTTTCACTTGGTGGGGTATGGCTGTACAACGTGTATTGGCAATTCAGGTCCCTTGCCGGAACCGATTTCAAAAGCGATTAACGACAACGATGTCTTGGCAACTTCTGTTCTTTCAGGTAACCGGAATTTTGAAGGCCGTGTCAGCCCGGATTGTCGGGCGAATTATCTGGCTTCTCCGCCACTGGTTGTTGCCTATGCCATTGCAGGTTCCATGCATGTGGACATTACAAAGGATCCGCTTGGGCAGGATGAACAGGGCAATGATGTTTATCTCAAGGATATCTGGCCCTCTTCCACTGAAATTGCAGACCTCATTCGCACTTCAATCAACGAGGAAATGTTCCATAATCGTTATGGGAACGCGTTTAACGGGGATGAAGGCTGGCAGGAAATCGAGGTGTCCGGCGGTGAGACCTATGACTGGTCTGAAAACTCGACCTATGTTCAAAACCCACCATATTTCGATGGCATGACCATGGAGCCGGAGCCGATTGAGGATATCAATGAAGCCAGAATTCTTGGCCTTTTTGCAGACTCGATTACCACAGATCATATTTCACCTGCCGGCTCTTTCAAGGCTGATACGCCTGCAGGCAGTTATTTGACAGATCGTCAGGTGCGTCCGATTGATTTCAACTCCTATGGTTCGCGCCGTGGCAATCACGAAATCATGATGCGCGGCACGTTTGCCAATATCCGGATCAAAAACCAGATGCTGAGCGACGTTGAAGGTGGTTATTCCAAGCATTATCCATCTGGGGAGCAGGGTGCCATGTATGATGTTGCCATGCGCTACAAGGATGAGGATGTGCCGCTGGTCATCTTTGCCGGAAAGGAATACGGGACCGGTTCATCAAGGGACTGGGCTGCCAAGGGTACCCGTCTGCTGGGTGTGAAGGCTGTCATTACGGAAAGTTTTGAGCGTATTCACCGATCAAATCTGATCGGCATGGGCGTGCTACCGCTTGTTTTCACTAATGGTGAAAGCTGGGAAAACCTTGGTATGAAAGGGGATGAGAAAGTCACGATTACCGGACTGGACGATCTCAAGCCACGTCAGGTCATCAAGGCCAAGATCGAGTTTGCAGATGGTAGCAGCAAAACGATTGAACTTCTGGTTCGTGTTGATACGGAAGATGAGCTTGATTACTACAAGGCAGGTGGGATCCTGCATTATGTGCTTCGAAACCTGAATCGTGCTGCATAGACTTTCAGGATCAACCAGACAGAATCGCCTCTTGTAAAACAGGGGGCGGTTTTTACCGTTCTGACACATTTTGCGGCTGTCACTGATATGTGAGTCGCAATTGAACAGGTTTTGATTTATTTTCCATAATCGAGAAATGTTACCTGTCTAATCAATCACGGTTATCAGGGCAACGGAGCTAAAGTTGTGCGTAAATTATTGATATCGATTTTTCTGGCCTCTTCCGCAGTTTCATTTGCTGGTACAATCGCAAATGCCTTTGAAATCAAGAAGGCTTCGGGTGTTGTGGAAGTCTTTACCAGCCAGGGATGTTATTCCTGCCCTCCGGCAGACAAGATTGTTGGTGATTTTGCAAAGACCAATAATGTACTCGCCTTGAGCTGGCATGTTGATTACTGGGATTATCTGGGCTGGAAAGACAGCCTGGCTTCCAAGGATAATACAAAGCGTCAATATCATTACGCTCAAACTCTTGGGGAGCGTCAGGTATATACACCGCAGGCAATAATCAATGGCAGAATGCACACCGTTGGTTCTAACCTGAAGAAAATCAATACTGCACTTTCCAGGTTTGAAAGTTCCAATCAGGGAATGACAGTACCCATTGAAGCCAATGTGAATAATGCCAGCTTGAAGATTGAGGTCGAATACTCAAAAGAAGCCGATAATGCCACGCTCTACATGGTGTTTTTCAACAAGCGACACGATGTGAAAATCAAGCGTGGAGAGAATGGCGGCAAGACGCTGTCATATCACAACGTTGTTCACAAATCGCAGGCTCTTGGCATGGTCAAGGAAGATGGGTTCAGCATGGAATATCCGATTGCCGAGATGAAAAACCAGGGCTATGACGGTTCTGCGCTTATCCTGCAACAAAGTGATCCTGCCGGCGGCCCGTCAACAATTTTGGGCGCAACAGTCATTACAGGCCTGTAACGCCTTATTTCCCATGGATGAAACTCAGCATCTGTTTACTCAGTGATGTCGGGAAGTCGTTGCCAGTGTGGTTCGGTTTAATGACGCCCGGAGGCTGGGGGGGCTGAAACCGGTTTATCTTTAAACCGAACCGTCTGAGGCAACTTCCAAAAATATGCAAGGTAATCACGGTCAGATCAGGGAAGATTTGAGGCAAAACTGTGATATTTTTTCTTAAAGAAATTTCCCTTTCTTAAATTGAGACAACAGGTCTCAAATTACACGACACACTTGTAGGCTCAAAATTTAATATTGCTTGCAATCAATTGGAATCATCTTCATGATTTCTGTATGACTATGCAGAATAATATCATACCTCTACAAAATAAATCCTCGAAAAAACCAGTGGAACTGGTTTCCTTTAATCGTCGTGACATCGAAACCCTAATGCAGTTTTACAGCAAGCGTGTTGGCACGGGTGAATGGCGCGACTATGCCATGGACATGTTGAAGGATCAGGCGGTTTTCTCGGTTTATAAACGTGCAAGCGAAGTGCCGATCTATACAGTACACAAAACGCCAAAGCTTGCCAGCCGACAAGGGGAGTGGTCATTGGTGAATGCCAATGGTCTTGTTCTCAAGCGCGGCAAGGATCTCAAGCAGGTGCTCAAGGTGCTGGATGGCAATTCGAAAGTTGTCAGCCTCTAAAGCGATCGCGTTTTTCGCAAATCAGGATCACAAACAATAACGCAGAATAACAGGCATAAAAAAACGGCGCCCGATTGGACGCCGTTCTAAACGTTATTTTCCGAACATTATTCCTGGTTCATGAAACCAAGAAGTTGAAGGATGTTCACGAACATGCTCACAAAGCTGCCGTATAGCATGAATGCGCCAAAGATAGACTTGCGACTTGCTACACCTACTGCATCACCTGCAGAGTACATGTTCTTTATCATTTGAGTCTCCCATGCAGTGATTGCTGCAACAAGAAGTACAAATGCTGCACTTACAAACATTGAGAAACCAATGCTGCCAACGAAGAAGATATTCACCAATGCAGCAACAAAGATACCAATGAGTGCCATGGCTGCAAATTGGCCAATGCCCGTCAGGTTTTTCTTGGTTGTGTAACCAAGGATGCTCATGCCACCAAACATCACGGCGGTAATGCCGAATGCCTGGAACACCAGATTAGGTTGTACGCCGAGGTAGAAACCAACGATTGGTGTTATGGCCGCTGCCCAAAGGGCTGCGTATAATGCGAAAGCACCGTGTGCCATTGCTGAACTGCGAGAGTTCATGATGAAATTTGGTCCGAACCAACCCACTGCTATCATGCCGATGAGGAATACCCAGCGCATGCTGTAAACTGTTTCCAGTGCAGCCTGGTTGCTTGAAATCGCAAGCACTGCAATAGCAGTACCGGCAATGCCCAGAGCCATGTAATTGTATACACCAAGCATGTAGGAGCGCAAACCTGCATCATATTCGACGCCGGCGCGACCAATCGTTTGGTCCATCTGATTTTGTCTAAAGTCAGCCATAAATATTCTCTCCTGAAAAGTATGACGAAGTTTTCCCCATTTTTGTGCATCTAATATGTGTATTAAATATGACAATCACAAGCCCCAATCCTGCGATATATTGGCCAAATACGAAAAAACTTGCCGATATTGGTTAATGTTCAGGCTGCAATTCACCTTCACTTTAGAGTTCACGAAGAATTGGAGCTGCCTTTTGACCGAGTATTTTCCAGGTGCCGAACAGTCCCAGAACAATTGTAAAGGCAAGAGCTGCAAGCACCGTTGTTGCTGCGACACCTGGTAGAACAACAAACTGAAACTTCATGATTACCGATATGACGAAATAGGCAGCAAGACTGCCGGCCAGTATGGCAAAAATGGCGGTTGCAAGCCCCAGCAGAGTATATTCCATGATCAACATTCGAATAAGGGTAGGTCGCGTTGCCCCAAGTGTTTTCAACACAACCGCATCATGAACCCGCTCACGGTTGCCAGAGGCCAATGCGCCTGCCAGTACAAGTACAGATGATATGAGTGCAATAGATGCCGCTGCCCTGATGGCGGTTGATAGCTGACTGATTAATGTATTGACGGTCGATAGAACATCGCGAATTCGGACAGCAGTGACTGCGGGATATTCCTTTGAAAGTCGCTTGAGCAGTTTGCCATCGAAATCATCTTCAACTGATCCGCCTGTTGTCAGGGTGGATAGATAGGAATGGGGTGCACCTGCAAAGGTATTGGGTGAAAACACGAAAACAAAATTAATACCAAGTGTTTCCCACTGGACATCGCGGAAGTTGGCGACTTCGGCTGTAATGTTGCGACCCAGAACATTGACGGTTACTTCATCCCCGATGGCAAGGTTTAGTTCTCCCGCTTCTTCCTGAGCAACGGATACTAGCGGTTTACCGGTATAATCTTCCGGCCACCAATCGCCTTCAGAAAGGGTGGAGTTTTCAGGAGTACGTTTGGCGTAGGTTATGCCCCTGTCACCGTTCAGCACCCAGGCACCGCCATTTTCAACAGGGTAATTTTCTGCGGCGATGCCTTTGAGTGAGACAACGCGTCCGCGCAACATTGGCACAGCAATTGTCTTGCCCTGTGGCGCCTCTTCCTCAAGCACTGCCCGGAAAGCATCAATTTCATTGTTTTGAATATCGACAAAGAAAAAGTCAGGTGCATCCTTTGGGATATTATTGGCAATCTGACTGCGCAGGTTTCCGTCAATTGTTGCTAGGGCAACCAGCAAAGCCAGCCCCAGGCCAAGAGACAGGATAATGGATGAAGTCAGTGAACCGGGCCTGTGAATATTTGCAACCGCCATGCGAAGCGAGGGGGACGAAGATGAAGGCGCTTTTTTTGCAATATACTGTATGAGTAGCGAAACGCCTTGAAGCAGCAAAAATGAAAAGGCAATTGCTCCGGTAAAGACTATGGCAATAAAACGGTTCTGGGAAAAATACACCGCAAAACCAACGAGCATCATGACAAGTGCAATCAAGACAAGTGTATAAACAAGTCTAGGAAGTTTGCGCTTCTGGCCATAACTGCTTGCGCGAAAGAGATCAGTCGGCTGAACGTCGCGTGATAGTGCAAGCGGCCATATGGCAAAGATTAGCGCTGTCAAAAACCCGTATACGATGCCAGGCAAAAGGGCTGCAGGGAAAAACAGTGCCCCTTCGGATATTGGCAAAATGTCTCCCATGAAATAGCGGGCAAGATAAGGCATGGCTACGCCCATCAGCAGACCGATGAAAATGCCAATCGCTGCCATGATCAGGATTTGCACCAGATAAAGACTGAAAACAAAATTGCCTGGTGCGCCCAAACTTTTCAGCGTTGCTACAACCTGTCGCTTGGTTTCCAGATAGGCGCGGGTTGCATTGGCCACGCCAACACCCCCTACAATCAGCGAAGTTAGCCCCACCAATGTCAGAAACTCGGTAAAGCGCTGAATGCTGCGGGACAGGGCGGGAGCTGCGTTTTCCTGCGAACGAATGCGCCATCCTGCCCCCGGGAAGGTTGCATTGGCCTCTTCATTTACGCTTTCAATATTGGAAGGTGCAGGATTATCAAGCTTGAGGCGATAGTGATAGCGCAGGAGCGAACCTGGTTGAATAAGCCCGGTACGCTCCATGCCTTCAAGTGAGATCATGGCCTTGGGGCCAAAGCCGATGTTGAGCCCCAATTTGTCTGGCTCACTCAGGATTGTGTCCCGGATCGTAAATAATGCCGAACCGATTTCAAGCTGGTCGCCTATGGCCATTTCCAGACGTTGGAGCAGGAGCTGCTCTACCAGAATTTCATTGTCTGCAAGGGACGCATGCGTACCACTTGCCAGTTTGAACTCGCCGTAAAGCGGATAAGCCTTGTCTATCGCTTTTAATTCTACCAGCGTTTGTTCTTCTGCTGCATTATTTCTGGCCATGGCTCGCATGGTGATTATTTGGCTGACGTCACCCTTGGATTTGAGAAACGCCATCTGCGCCTGGCTGGTCTCGCGCTGGACGAGTGAAAAGGACATGTCACCGCCAAGAATAGCCTGACTTTCAGCTGCGATGCCGTTGGTGATTGAGTTTGCGACTGAATTAACGCCGCTGATTGCTGCTACACCCAGTGCAATGCAACCCAGAAAAATATAAAACCCGCGAAGACCTGCACGCAGTTCGCGCATTGCAAAACGCAGTGCTAGCATAAAGCCGGGCGTATAGTCTGTAGACACTACGCGATCAGACATTTTCAGTCTCAATCACACCGGAGCGAACCGGAATGGTACGGTTGCATTGCTTTGCAAGACCAAGGTCGTGGGTTACCAACACAAGTGTAAGGCCTTTTTCGCGTTGTCTTTCAAAAAGCAGATTGGCAACCTGAACGCCTGTTTCACCATCAAGGTTTCCTGTTGGCTCATCTGCAATCAATACGGTTGGCTCAGGTGCAAGGGCACGTGCCAATGCAACACGCTGTTGTTCCCCGCCTGAAAGCTGGCCCGGATAATGATTGAGGCGATGACCCAGACCAACGGCTTCAAGCTCAGCCTTGGCCTTTTGCATTGCGTCAGGATCTCCTGACAGTTCCAGAGGCACAGCCACATTTTCCACAGCGGTCATATTGGGAATGAGGTGAAATGACTGAAACACAATGCCGACATGTTTGCCACGAAAGGCTGCAAGCTCGTCTTCGTTTAATTCCGTGATGTCTGTACCATTGATGATGATACGACCGTCATCAACCTGTTCCAGACCTGCGATTACCATCAGCAATGTTGATTTTCCGGAACCCGAAGGCCCGACAATGCCGGTTGAGGTTCCTTTGGGGATTTCCAGATCAATCCCCTTCAAGACATGCACACGGGAGGCGTCTTCGCCCAGCGTGAGTTGAAGGTTTTCCAGTCGGATTGCAGAAGTTGATGATGCTACGTCTTGTTTCACGGGAGCCAGATATCCAGATATAAAAGAATGATTGCTTTTATATGGGATCCGATTTCACAAATGAAACCACTTACACATTACATTTTGGCAAGCTTTATCCTACTCGTCGCCTGGACTGGCAATGCAATGGCCGGGACCAAAAGTTGCGATGGTAAAACGCTTGTTGTTCTTGGGGACAGTCTTGTTGCAGGTTTTGGCCTTGACCCTGGCGCTGCCTATCCAGAACAGCTCGCAGCCAAGCTCTCAGAAAAAGGTATCAGGGTCGAGGTGATTAATGCAGGTGTTTCAGGCGATACAACCTCCAGTGGGCTGGCTCGTCTGGAGTGGTCTGTAGGTGAGGAGGCTGATGCTGTCCTGCTTGAATTGGGTGCCAATGATGCCCTTCGCGGGATTTCTCCGGAAGTGACGGAGAAAAATCTTGATGCCATGATTGAAAAGTTGAAGGCACGTAATATCGAAGTCCTGCTTGCCGGCATGATGGCGCCACCCAATATGGGAAAATCCTACGGCAAACAGTTCAACGGCATCTATAAACGACTGGCTGAAAAGCATGCGGTGTCGCTTTATCCATTTTTTCTGGAAGGTGTTGTGGCTGATCCGAAGCTGAATTTGCCTGATGGCATCCACCCAACCCGGGAGGGCATTGCTGTGATTGTTGAAAAAACCTTGCCCGCAGTCAAGGAACTGCTCAAAAAAACCTGCCAGTAAACGAATACAAGGAAATCCCCATGCCGCATTCAAGAAAACTGAAAAATGATGAAATCAATGACGCCATGAAACAAGTTTCCGGATGGGAAAGGGTTGAAGGGCGTGAAGCCATTACCAAGACCTATTCCTTCAGGAATTTCATTGAGGCGTTTGGCTTCATGACGCGTGCTGCACTGATTGCTGAAAAGATGGATCACCATCCTGAATGGTTCAATGTTTACAAAACGGTTGAGGTAACGCTTGCCACCCATGATGTTGATGGTCTTTCCGAACTTGATTTCAAACTTGCGAGTGCGATGGACAAGGCTGCAGCCCAGTAAACCGAAACATTTCCAATTCTTGATAATCCTGTCTTTTATCCCTATTTGGAGTAAAGGAGAGACCAATGAAAAAAGCGCAAATAGATGAAATTCTCATGCCGGGAGATGAGGCTGAGAACGCAAAACGCGAGCAAACCCTGAAAGAAAAGTTCTGGCTCAAGTTTCGTGAAAATGCTTCCCGCATCCCTTTTATGGAAGATGTCGTGGCAGCCTATTATTGTGCGCTTGATCCGCAAACGCCAAACAAGGTGCGTGGCATTTTACTGGCAGCACTTGCCTATTTCATTTTACCGCTGGATGCGATCCCTGATTTTCTGGTTGGCTTTGGCTTGACTGATGACATTACCGTGCTTGCCACTGCATTTGCTTCCATAAAAGGGCATATCACGGATGCACACAGAAACGCTGCCAAGAAAGCGCTTGAGGACAATATCCCTGCAGAATAACACATCTGCCCAAGTGCCCCGGCAGTTTGCAGACAAGTTTTATTGGACTTATGGCGCCTGATTCCTTAATCCCTGATAGCAACAGTTTTAAGATGGTAATTTTGCATGCGTGGTTATTTCGGAATTGGTGTTGAGGGTATTTCCAAGCCCCTGAACTTTGGAAATCTGGCGCGTTCTGCACACGGGTTTGGAGCGAGTTTTATCTTTACGGTTTCTCCAACAGAGGCAATCGGCAAACCTGGTTCTGATACGACCAAATCGCGTGACCATGTGCCCTGGTATTCATACGACACGGTTGAAGACATGCGTTTGCCGGATGATTGCCGCTTGGTGGGCGTTGAGCTGACACCAGATGCAGTTGAACTGCCAAGCTTTAGACATCCTGCAAAGGCTGCCTATATCCTGGGTCCGGAAGGCGGGTCAATTTCGCCTGCAATGCTGGAGCGTTGTGAATTCACGGTAAAAATTCCAATGGATTTTTGTATCAATGTTGCCATGGCTGGTGCGATTGTCATGTATGACAGAATGCACTCCATGGGTCGATTTGCCGAGCGTCCGATTGCAGCTGGCGGACCAAAGGAATTGTTGCGTCCGCATGTGCATGGCAAGAAAGTGTATTCCGGTGGACAGCGTCTTCCCTGAGCAATTGCCATAATTTGTAATATTTATTGATAATGTTACGACAAGGCCTGATTCCTGCCTTGATTCTATCTAGTATTTGATTTCATCAAGTCGAATGGGCTGATTTGCGGTAAATGAACAAAAAACCTGGCGTTTTAATGAATTTGTTCATCAATTGATAATCAATGTTAACGCATTTTAAACCCAAATAAATGAGTATGAGAGGCAAATAAGCTCTCCCCGAGAGCGGGCCACAAAAGATGTAACAGGACTGGTATAAGAGATGAACGCGAAAAAACTATTGGGATTAGTCTTTGCAGGTGTATTGATCAGCACATCACTTCCAATTTATGCACAAGCGCAAGCTCCAACACGTATTAAACAACACCAGGCATGGGGTGCCTATACCCACACCACAGGCAATGGAAAAATTTGCTATGTGCTATCAATTCCGACAGAGAAAAAACCTGCCGATCGTGATCATGGTGATGTTTTCTTCATGCTGGCAAAGCACCCGGGTCAAAGTTCAACATTTGAACCACAGTTTACAGTTGGATATCCGTTCAAGGACGGCTCAAAAGTCACTCTTACCATTGATGGCAAGAATTTCTCAATGTTTACCAAAGGCGGAAATGCATGGATGGAAAATCCTGCAGAAGAACCTGCTGTTGTTGCTGCCATGCAGGCGGGTCGTGCCATGTCCGTATCCGGTCAATCACGTCGTGGTACCGTTACCAGTTATGCCTATTCACTGTCTGGCGTTACAGCATCCCTGCGCGAAATCAACAGCTGCGGTTAACCTAAAAAAAACGTATACAATGCTAATTTGAGTTTCCTTTACAATGCAGGGAAACCCAAATGGTAGACTACACAGATTTCAGCCCGCAGAAACAATCGCAAAAACCATCTAGGCTAGCGCAATCAGCGCCTCTGCTGGTTTTTGCCTTTACAAGCTCAATGCTTGTGTCGGCCTTGCTGCTGTTTTTTGTGCAGCCCATGTTTACCAAAATGGTATTGCCCCTGCTGGGCGGGTCTTCGGGTGTTTGGAATACGGCAATGGTATTTTTCCAGACAGTCCTTCTGGGCGGATATTTATACGCCCATTTGCTGACCAAATATTTCAGGTTCAAAACCCAAATCATGATCCATGGCCTGGTGATGGCGACAAGCATTTTGTTTCTGCCGATTGCAGTGCCACAGGAGTGGGCTCAGCCGGTGGCGGGAACACCGATTTTCTGGCTCATTGGATTGTTTACTGTTGTACTTGGCATGCCGTTTTTTGCCCTGTCAGCCAATGCCCCCTTGATGCAGAAATGGTTCTCTTACACCAGCCACGAAAAAGCAGATGATCCCTATTTCCTCTATGCTGCAAGTAATGTTGGCAGTCTGTTTTCCCTGTTGAGTTACCCGGTTTTGATTGAACCGTTCTTCAAGGTCAGTGAGCAATCCTTCGCGTGGGCATTTGTCTTTGTTGTTTTGCTGATGGGTTTGATGGCTTGTGGTGTGCTGGCCTATCACTGCCGTACACAAGACAATATGGAAGACATTTCACAAACCAAAGTGGATGTGGCTTCTTCAAGCGACAAAAGCATCAAATTGTCAGACCGCGTATTCTGGACTCTATGTGCGCTTGTGCCTTCCGGTTTAATGCTTGCGGTCACCACTCACATCACTTCCAACATTGCCTCTGCTCCCTTGTTGTGGGTGCTGCCATTGGCGCTTTATCTGCTTACCTTTATTTTTGCATTTGCGCCAAAGCCATACATCACCACACGCATGCTTAGTCTTTTGTTTTTACCTGCAGCAGCCCTCATGATTGTCTCTGCCAAATTGCATCTTGCAAACTGGATAGGGGCGGGCCCTGAGGTGATCCTGCATCTGGTCGGGTTTTTCATTATTACTCAGTATTGTCATAACCGCCTTGCAGAGCATCGACCTAATGCAAGCCATTTGACCGAGTTTTATTTTTTCATGTCTCTTGGTGGCGTTCTTGGGGGTGCCACGATTGCTTTGGTTGCGCCTTTGGTTTTTGTAAATTCCTACGAATACTCATTGATGATTATCGTGGCAGCCTTTGTGGTTGCGATTCGTGAGTTCAAACCGGTTTATAACGCCAAAACGGGCATGATTGCAGCAGCGCTTTTCGTTGGCGCTTTGTTTGTCGTTGGTTATGTACCTCCCATTGATGGTACTATTTTCAGCAAGGTTCTATTGGTCTATGCCGCTCTCTTGATGGTGCTTTATGTCTTGTGCAAGCCGGTTTACCTGAAAGGGGCTGTCTATATGACAGCTGTCTGGGCCTTAAGTGCAGGTCTAACGGCTGGTAAAGATACCAATATTTTTGCCGAGCGCAGTTTCTTTGGTATTTCGCGAGTGACAACCGAGCAGACAGACCAGGGTCTGGTACATGTCTTTATTCATGGCAATACGGTTCATAATCGTCAATTGCGCGGTGAAGCCAATGAAAATTATCCGCTGTCCTACTATGCCCCTCAGGGGAGTTTTGGTCAGGCGATTGACGCTGTGCGTGCTGACAAGGGTCCTTTGAAAGTTGCTGCCATCGGGCTGGGTGCAGGTGCGCTAGCATGTCATGTACAAAAGAATGAGGATTGGGTCTTTTATGAAATTGATCCGCTGGTTGAGAAAATGGCGCGTGATACCTCACTCTTTTCATTTATCGACAAATGCGCCCCTGATGTTCCGGTTCAGATAGGCGATGCGCGTTTGACGCTGGCAGATGAAGCTAAGGGGACGCATGATTTGGTGATTGTGGATGCATTCTCATCAGACGCCATTCCGGCACATCTGATGACGCAGGAAGCACTTCAACTTTACCAATCCCTGTTAAAGGAAGATGGTTTTGTCTTCTTCCATACGAGCAACCGTAATCTTGATGTTACTTCGGTTGCCATCGCAGTGGCGCAAGCAAGTGGGTATGATGCGAGAGCTATCCATTTCAAGGGTGATAATACAATGAAGCACCATGCACTGGTAAACGATTCTGCTGCCGTCATGGTTGGCAAGGAAGCTTCCCTGGAACGTATCTTCAAGGCTTATCCGGACTGGAAGAAGCAAGATGCCAATCCGATTGTTGGTGTCTGGACAGATGACTTCACCCATATTCTGGGGGCTTATCTGGCCAATTATATTCCACCCTCAAAGTGATTAGAATTTGAAGCCTGAATAAAGCCATGGTAATAGGCATGGCATGGCCGTATCTTTTGATCTAACCGATGATAAAACCCGCAAAACTGTGGATGCCCTGAAACCTGTTTCAGCGCAAAAGCCTTCGCTCGTCGGTCTTAGCCGTGAAGCAATGGCAGATGCATTGCGCGGTGTGGGTATTGCTGAAAAGCAGATCAAGATGCGGGTCTCCCAAATCTGGCATTGGCTTTATGTGCGCGGCATTTCCGATTTTGCCAATATGAAAAATCTCTCAAAGGATTTCAGAAAAGCCCTTGAGGAGAATTTTGATATTGCGCGACCTGAAATCATCGAAGAGCAAATTTCCAATGATGGTACACGCAAATGGCTGATGCAGTTTCCATCAGGTGGTGCGGGTAAACCCGTTGAAGTGGAAACAGTTTATATACCTG
>CALDZZ010000220.1 GCA_937944075.1 uncultured Rhizobiaceae group bacterium | reverse complement strand
AAGTTGATTCTTGAAGACCACTTTAAAACATAAGCACATAAATGAAACGCCTGTCAGATATCGTCCACTGGATTTAAGCAAACGCCTGCCGCGCCCCTTCCTCAAGAATCTTCATGATACTGCGGTAAGGCACAGGCCCATAACTGATGCGCGCAACACCCAGATCTGCAAGCGTCTCCTTGGGTGGGCATCCTGGAATGGCGATTATATTTACGGGCAGACTGGTTGAAGAACAGAGTTTTTCAATCAGGCTTTCCTCCAAAAGTGCTGGCGCAAAGAAACCACTTGCACCGGCATCCTCATAGGCTTTCGCCCTTTCAATCGCTTCATCCAGATGGCCCGCATGGTCTTCAGGCTTTGATTTCAAAAAGAGATCCGTGCGCGCATTCAGGTAAGCATTAATTCCGCTGTCATCAATAGCAGATCGCACAGCAGCTACGCGTTTGGCTTGCGCATCAATCTCGTGCAATCCCTTCCCGCCAATGATCTGATCTTCGAAATTAAAGCCAATCACGCCAGTTGCCAAAGCCTCGGCAATATTTGCTTTCAACCCTGCCTCGTCTTCTGCATAGCCTCCTTCAAAATCAAGTGTTACAGGCAAGTCCGTTCCCGCAACAATCCGACTTGCGTTATCAAGGACTGCAGTCATGGGAATATTCTCGCCATCACCATACCCCTGCGCCACGGCAACCGGCCAGCTTCCTGTTGCAAGTGCCTTTGCACCTGCTTTTTCAATTGTTGCCGCACTGCCAGGGTCCCAAATGTTATAAAGTACAATCGGATCACCTTTCACATGAAGTGCATTGAAGGTGTTTGCTTTTTCGTTTTGGCTGGGCATGGCAATATCTCCATTCTGAATGGTGGGATTCAATCAATCATAATATGTCAGGTTAAAGTGACAAACATCGAGATGCCAGACAATCCACAAAATCCTCTACACGTTTGCGTGCAGTTTAAACAGCCATCCTGTTTAGTGGGAACGCTGATCCAGCATCCCGACCACTCCGGGCGTGATTTCCTTTAGCAGCTTTTTCTTCATTGCTTCTTCAAAAGCCTCAAAATTTTCAGCAATGACAAGAAAAGAGCCATGGCCATGCAGGACATTGAGACGGTAGTAACTCATGACATCCTGATGTGCACTGTCATGAAGCGGGTCAGATCCGTTAATTGCCAATCCGTTGACGGTTATCTTGGAAAAATCCCAAAGCTTCAAAACCTTTTTCGGAGGAATACCCTCATTGTTTAATCCGTCACCAGACACATCAATAACCTGCCTGAAACACGGAATTGGCAATTGGGGAAAAAGTCGATGCGCAAAACCAAGTGCAGAACCTAGCGCTGTTGGAGAATTATCAGAATTCCGCTCATGCCTGGCGAGTGCATCCGCAAGGCCGAAAACATCCGCTTCTGTGTTGAGTTGCGTCCACTCAAAAAGCATTTTCTGGTTCATGCGGCCATTCCACTCGAACGCAGCCATATACATGCCACCAAGGGAAAGTATGGCTTCCCTTACTTCAGTATCCAGAAGTGCTGCCGCCATGCCCTTCATTTGAAGCGCATATTCATCTGAATTCACACTTGAGGAAGCATCAATGGCGAGTACGAGAGCCAAATCACAATGGCTACCCTGTGCATTGCTTTTCTGATGGCTAATACCAAACAGCGCAGCAACCACAAGTACAAGCGTAAAAGCCAGTGCAGATAATCTCAAATGCTAAAGCTCCAGTTTCAGTTCCTTCTCAAGCGCTTCAAGTTCACGCTGTGTATCTGTTATATAGTCCCGTACAATTGGAGCTCCAGTCCTGCTGCGGGAAAGTTGCATGTGGAAGACGTGTTGTGATCCGGTACGGAACATCAATTCGCAGGAGATCAGGTAAAACTCCCACATCCGCGCAAAACGCTCGTCATACATTTCAACAACCTTGTCACGGTTATTTTCAAACCGCTCAACCCAATGCTTGAGTGTGGTTGCATAGTGAACACGCAACATCTCCAAATCCGTACACCAAAGGTGGTTTTGCTCGATGACTTCAAAGACCTCGGACAAGGCAGGCGAATAGGCACCCGGGAAAATATATTTGCGAAGCCACGCACTTGCCATTCCAGGCGGGGACATATGCCCGATTGAGTGAATGACAGCCAATCCGTCATCCGGCATCAACGCGTTCAGCTTTTTGAAGAACTCGTCATAGTGGGTAACTCCCACATGTTCAAACATGCCAACAGAAACAATCCGGTCAAATGTTTCAGGCACCTCACGATAATCCTGCAACCGGAATTCAACCTTGTCAGCAAGACCCATTTTTTCAGCACGTTCGGTTGCAAGCTTTTGCTGCTCGGTGGATAGCGTAACACCCACAACACTGACATCCTTGAGTGCAGCCAGATAAAGCGCCAGATCTCCCCATCCGCATCCAATATCAAGAACCTTTTGACCAGGTTTCAAATCCAGTTTGGACGCCAGAAGTCGAAGCTTGTTTCGTTGGGCATCTTCGAGTGTCTCATCTTCCTCGCGGAAATATGCACAGGAATAAAGCATGTTTTTGTCAAGGAAGAGTTTGTAAAACTCATTCCCCAAATCATAGTGGTGAGAAACGTTTTGCTGAGCCTGCCCTTTTTTATTTGCCTGCTGCTTTTTCCTGAATTTCATATTAAAGGCACGAATTGCCTTTTGTGCCGGATGGGCCGCTAGCGACAGCCTGTTGTGAGAGAAAAGTTGAAGAAAATCACGAAGCGTTGAGCCTTCTTCAAACGTCATGGTACCATCCATATAGGCTTCACCTGCCGCAAGCTCGGAACTTGTAACCAGTGTGCGGTAAAGCGTCTTGTCGTGAAGCTTCATGACAACATCAAGACCCGGCGTGCCAGAAAAGACATGCCGCTTGTCATCGGCATCAATAACGGTAAGAGAACCTTTTTGAATGAAGGTTTTCATGAGATTTGAAAGTGGAAACATGAATAGTCCAGTCTTGTTGTAGTAGTGCTAATTTACCAGCCAGTCAGTTTTTCTTATACATGAGACAGCAACTTATATGAATAAAGTCCACGTGAATTGTATGAAATCACACACACTTTAAAGCGAATGAAACATGCTAAAATCCACTATATCCGCAAATCTCCTTTAAATCTCCCCAATCTTCACCTATATTAATCGTGCTGGTTCGCCAGCTATGACGATAAATTGCCTGTGAAATAAACCATTCGGACCCGGGGGCGGTACCCGGCGCCTCCACCAAAAACCATTCTGCCAAAACGGCACTTGCCATGAATGGCTTTTGATGGGGGCGAAATAGGATCGACGAGGGTGTAAAGACTGTGTTTTCGTTCGGCATTGTACCGCCGTTATCGGGCTAAATTTCTAGTTGCAAATGACAACTATGCGGAAGCTCGTCTAGCTGCTTAATTGCGGTTCGACAGTTTCACACTAAACTCCCTACGGTTCGCACTGTAGGGCGGGGTTCGAAGGCACCTGGCAAC
>CALDZZ010000219.1 GCA_937944075.1 uncultured Rhizobiaceae group bacterium | reverse complement strand
AAATTCCTGCCGCATGTTGATAATGGCATTTAACGCTTTCTCAATGGCGTCATCGCTTGCGTGTGGAACAAGGGCTGCGTAATGCATTGCACTGTCGCCATTGCCGGTGCTCAGGGTGCGAGACCTTGCTTCATTCAGCATGGCTGCCTGTTCAAGTTCCTGAATTTCCTCAAAGTGCCCGGGGACATTTGCTTCAAGTGGAAACTGGTGCAGCAAGGCGGTACAAAACGCGTGTATTGTCTGTATTTTCAACCCGCCTGGTGTATCAAGTGCAAGCGCAAAAAGCTGCCTTGCACGGCGTCGGATTGCAGGCGTTACTGTTGTATCGGTTGTATTCCTGATTTCCCTATCAAGTTTTTCGTTCTCCATCATGGTCCAGTCGGCAAGCGTCTTGAACACACGGTTTTTCATGTTTGCCGCTGCGGCCTTTGTAAAGGTCAGACACAGGATTTTGTCAGGCGCATTTCCAGCCAGCATTAACCGGATGACGCGCTGTGTCAGGACATGCGTTTTTCCCGATCCGGCATTCGCAGACACCCAGGCAGAATTTTCCGGATTGGAAGAGGCGTATTGTTCCTTGAGGGTCTGTTCGGGAATGTTCATACTGCATCCCCGTCTTCATCTTCACCAAAGGACCATTCGCGTGTCCTGGCAAGGTGATCGTAATCATTACTCATGTCGCTGTCTTTAAACGGCGCACGTCTTGAGATATATCCCTGTTCTTCAAACTGAAATCCCTTGACGAGCTTTAACAACTGGTTTTCTGCATTGGTTAGAATGTCATCAAGGGTACGGGTTTTGTTTGCAATTGATTTGACCTCCAGTGGGTCACTTCTGCGCAGCCGAATATAACTCAAATCGGAAACACCTGCAGAAGCATCCTGCTTGAACCCGCCCTGTTTGGCGATCAGTCCTTCAAGTGCCAATTGGGGTGAAAGGGTCTGCGCCTGTGGCACGGAAGGGTTCTGACCGGTTTTATAATCCATGATATGCAAAGAGCCATCAGCGGCGATATCAATCCGGTCAGCTCGTGCGCGAAGCAGGAAGTTGTTGTCAGCGACTTTTATCGAGCCTTCAATCTCGCAAAGAACTTTCGCAATATTGTTTTCCAAATGGTAGCCCTCTTCCCATTTGATATAAGCCTGTGCAATTTCGTAAAACCTCAGCTTCCAGATCAGGGAAGTGTCCTCTGCCAAGTTCTGATCGTGTATGTGCTCATCGGCAAGACTTTTCAGATAGTCCAGTCGTTCACTTTGCGGCGCGGAAGTTTCAATACCCTCAATGTAGTCCTGCATGATTGCATGATAAAGCGTTCCCTTGAGCATCGGGTCAGGTTCACGTTCAAGTGGATCTACCGGATTGAGTTTCAAAATACGCTTTGCATACAGCGCGTAAGGGTCTCGTATCCAGGTTTCGATGTCAGTGACCGCAAGCGAGGTCGGTCTTGCCTCAACCGGTGGTGTCGGACAGGGCCGTGTCACACGATTGCTTTTTTCAGAAGTTTCATCCAGCAGTTCGGCAAGTTCCAGATAAACCCGGCCCCGCTCTAGCATGACCTTTGACTGTTCGTCGCCAACCAGAGCCATCAACCGCTGCACCCAGCGAGACGCAACCGTAGGCGCCCTGTCTACCCTCGATGAACGCGAAAGAAAGACTTCGGCCTGACCCATGAGTTGTTGAAAGTCATGGGCAGCAAGTCCGGTGCGCCGTTCAGCCGATGACATGCCGAGTTCCTGTCGCATCAGCCTGTTTAGAAAGGCATCATTACGTATGGTTTGAGGCCAGGTACCTTCGTTCAGTCCGGCCAGAATAACACGGTCATGTTCAAGCAATCGGACTTCAAGCGGACCATAAATATGCAATCGTGGATGCGTGTTGCCTCTGGGGCGTGTTGTACTGCTTTCCAGTATGGCATCAAAAACAGAGGGAAAATCGTGAGCCATGACAGTATAGATACGTTCATCCATGGAAACGATATTTTCAAAAAGCTGCTTTAACTCAAGGCCACCTTCATCATCGAGCATGGCTGTTTTTGAAACGTCATTCATGCTTAAGGTTTCAGCTGAATTCGCCAGAGTAACAAAAAAGGTTTGCAGCGCGGTTTCATTTTCAATGTCGTTAAGCGCCACCAATGGCTTAAAGGAGTTATCCAGTTTTTTGGCATAGTCGAGTAGTTCATCCCAGGTTTCTTCCAGAATGCGATTTACCTGATTGGAAACATATTTGCTTTCAGACAACTGAATTCTTCGATTGTTCAAAAAGCTTTCAAAGTCTCCGGGGCAAGGCCGATTTATCACACCACGAAGTGCAACCAGTTCAAAAGAACGCGCAAGTTTTTGTGCTTCTCCCATGGAATATCCTGCGCAACACAAGGGGTTCTTCAACAATGCTGCCAGCGCAGAATTCTGAAATGGCAAAAAACACACATTTGATATTTGCCGCAGGAACAAGGCGAGTTTTGAGTTCTTGAGTGGCGTACCCCCGGTATCATCTACCGTGATGTTGAAGCGTTGCAGTTCCATTGAAACGCGTCTGGCAAGGTTTCGGTCCGGGGTAATCAGGGCAGCATTTTTGGTCTCATCAACAAGAACCTCTCGCATGGCAACGGCAATTGCAAGGGCTTCCTGCCGTTCGTTACCAGCCGCAATCATTGATACCTTTGACAGGGCATCCTTGGTCATATCCAGGTTCAATCCATTGCTTTTTTCAAGCCAGTCTGCCGTAAAATCGGAAGGCGCCATGGCAAGCCCTAGAAGGCGCTGACAATAGGCTCCCGATGGTGAAACAGTGCCAAGCTCTTCAACGTTCTCCCGTTCGACGCCAAGTCCAAACAGTAATTGTGCAAGACCATATTGGGGATGTGCTTCAAGTGTGGCGCGTTCGCCATTTTCCGGGTCACTGAGACTTTCCCATTCTGCATCTGCAATTGACTTGTCGACACCAGGCAAGACAACCGCGCCATCATCCAGGGACGCCACTGCCTTTAGCAAGCGCCTGGTGGAGGCAACTGAACCTGTTGATCCTGCCACGATAACTGGACCCTTATTTCTCTTTTCCTGATAAAATTCTGTACGCAGGGCCAGAAGACGCGCAGCTCTTTCTGCCGGGTCAAGCAAGCCTCGTTCCTTTAAATGTTCAGGCCATGCCTGCATGATGATTTTCAGAAATGTTGTTGTGAGTTTCCACCACTCTGCATGATTATCCGGAACGATGTTTTGAATGGCTGACCACTCGGTCTCCTCTTGCGTAATCTGGCCCAGAAGAATGCTGAGGTCCTGAGCCAGTAAAATTGCATCGGCACGTGAAGAAGGAATTGCAATCTCTTCATCCTCGTAGATGCGTTTGGTCTCATCTTCCATGGCATCCACCCACTGCTGCACAAGCTTTGCCAGCAAAAGGGTGCGCTCAAGTGGTTTGATTTCTTCGCCCGGTTGCCCGAAATGACTTGCATCAGGCGCAATGCCAAAGTCTTCATCACCTACATCCCCCAGTGTTCTGATTGCAGGCAACAGAACGGCCTCTTCATCATATGCACTCATGAAAGCCGCAGACAGCGCGCGTGCTGCACGACGGTTGGGTACGAAGATGGTTGCTTTTGAGAGCAGGAGCGGATTATCGCGAGGCGTAAAGTCTTTTATCAGCTTGCCATCGAGAAGACTTTGTACGAGAACATTCAGAAAATTGCATTCCGCAGGGATCGAATAAATATTCGACAAAAATCCCTGTTTTTCAGTTCTCTCGTTCAAGGATTTCTGAATTTCAGGCACTCCCTTGTCAGTGCCTGATGATAAAAAATACCTCTAGCAGGTATTTTCAGGCAGCGCTTTTTGCAATTGCATCCTCTGCTTCCCTTATGGCATCCGGCGTGCCAACGTGCAACCAGAGACCTTCAAGACGCAGGCCAAACAAGCGGTCTTTTTCAAGCGCTTCATCAAATTGTCTGTTAAGCGAGAAGGCACCTTTCGGGGCTTTGGAAAATATTGCAGGATCAAGTATGGCAGCACCCGCATAGGCAAAGGGGGCAATTTTCTTTTCGCCACGTCTTTCAAGCCTTCCGTCAGGGTCCATGCTGAAGTCGCCTCTTGAGCCAAAACCAACTGCATTCGACATGCTGGAAAGAAGCAGCATGATATCCATGTCTTGCTTGTTCCATTCATTAGCCATTCGTACAAGGTTTGGTTCATAGCCTTCAATCCAGAAAGAATCTGCATTGATGAGGTAAAACGGATCCTCTCCCAGATGTGGCAGGGCATTTGCAATTCCGCCACCAGAATCCAACAGACTGTCACGCTCATCCGATATAATGATTTTCAGATCGGTTCTGTTAGCTACATGGGCTTCAATCTGATCGGCCAGATAGTGCACATTGATAACAGCCTCTTCAACACCAGACCGCGCTAGTGCATCCAGACCATGGTCCAATAGTGTCTTTCCGTATACTTCAACAAGTGGTTTGGGAATTTTATCGGTTATGGGTCTCATTCGTGTGCCAAGGCCAGCGGCAAGAACCATTGCCTTTTTCGGAACTTGATTTTTGGATTTGTGGGCAATCACATTGGTGTCTTGCATGTTAGGCTCCTGTGCTGGTCATCCTTGTTTTCCAGCGTTTTGATCATCATCTATTCTGCCTGAATGATGGTTCATTGTTACAGTTTTATAACAGATTCCAGCCATTCCCTGTATTCGTTCAAAATCGGATGCCGCAGACTTCTCTTGATATAGGTCTGCGTACGGGGCAAATGTTGAAGATAGGTGGGCTTCCCGTCGCGTTTATCCAACCGTATAAAAATACCCAGAAGTTTCGTCGCTCGCTGCGTCGCCATGATGGCATAACTTTCAAGGAAAGCCTGTTCATTAAATTCCGAAGTATCTGATTTCCTGCATTTGATGTAGTGATTTACAAGCTGTGTTTCCAGTTCTTCACTCACATCAACCCTGGCATCCTGCGCAAGGGATGCAACATCATAGCTTGCTGGTCCAATGACGGCATCCTGAAAATCAATGACGCCGATGCGATCTGTCCCGCTCTCTTGGTCGCGCCAGATAATGTTGGGCGAATGAAAATCTCTCAAAACCAGCGTCTGCTCGTGATCTTTGATGCGATTCGCAAGTTTGCGCCAAATATTTACAAAAACATCTGCCTGTTCGTTGGTGATATCTGTCTTTGAATGCGCCGGTGCATACCATTGCAATAACAAGTCAGCCTCAATGAGAATGGCTTCTTCATCATAGGCTGGAATTTGATAGGATTGACCACTCGCCAGTTTAACCTTGCTGCCAAATGAATGAGCATGAAGTTTAGCCAAAAACTCAATGGATGCCATATAGCGTTCAGCGATAGGAACCCTGTCAGCATCAATAATGAAATCATTGCCAAAATGCTCAATCAGCAAAAGGCCTTCATCCAGATCTTGTGACTTGATTTTCGGGGCTGCAAAGCCCTTCTTGCGGATCAGTTCATCAATAGCCACAAAAGCGGTGACATCCTCTGCCAGATGCGCAATTCTGCTGTAGGGTTTACCATCCTTGATCGGAGGCCCATCCGGAAGTGCTGGCGCATTCATCACCAACAGTTCGTCACCCCTGTGCGTTATCAATTCATAACTGCGTGCGGAGGCGTCTCCACTCATTGGCCTTCGTTGAATGCCCTTGCAGCCTGCCTCTTCGAGAAACTCCCTTATCAGCAGACTGCGCTTAATTCGAGATAATATTTCTGCGTTTCCTGTAAACGTCAGATGGCGCTCCGTTTCATCTTTCTGGGAAATTTCTATGTGAAGCGCTTCTTCAGGAATGGTCTCAAAGCATTGTTCCGGCCATTCTATGAGGGCGCATCCTGTTTCCAACGCATCTTCAAGACCAAGCTCCTCCAATTCATCCATGCCCGATATGCGGTAGAGATCAAAATGTGCAACTGCAGGCGAGGTTTCATAGGTTTGGCACAAGGTATAAGTAGGGCTGGGCACCTCGAAATCATCCTGGCCGGCCAATTGCCGAATAATGCCTCTAGCCAAAACGCTTTTTCCAACACCAAGATCACCGGAAAGACAAATCATGTCACCCGGTTTCAATACCATGGCAATATCGTTTCCCAAACGGGTGGTCTCAGTCTCACTGCGTGTGATTGGTTTGAGCGGCGTCATATAGTTTATGCCGCAAAAGAATGCTGACGCTCAACGCCAATTGGCGGATCTTGCAGTTTTGGCTCAACTGGCAGCTTGCAAACAAAGCATATTCCAGTCTGGCCTGCCTCTTCTATGCTGACCGAACCGCCATGCAGTTCGAGAAAGCTTTTGACAATTGAAAGACCCAGACCTGTACCCTTGCGCGCACCTTCCTGTGCTCTCGTCTCAAACCGGTCAAATATGATATCCCTCATGTCTTCAGAAATGCCCGGGCCTTCATCCATGACACGAATTTCATTCATGTCACTGTTCCGCATCGCGCTGATTTTGACCATGCCTCCATTGGGCGAGAAGTTGATGGCATTGGAGACAAGATTAGACAGAATCTGGGTAATTCGCATCGGGTCGGCGGTAATAAGCTCGATATCCTTGTCAATTTCAACATGTGTCCGGATATCCTTCTCCTGACAAATGGCTTCAAAATCAGCAAAGATACCGGCAACATTCCTGCGCAAGTCGAATTGTTCAAAATCCAGAGTCATTGAGCCTGCATCAATCGATGCAAGATCAAGAATGTCATCAACAATCGCTCTTAATTCATCAGCCGATGTATTGATGTGCGATAGATATTCAGCCTGTTTTTCATTCATCGCGCCGATTTCAGGGGTCGATAGCATTTCACCGAACCCGGCAATGTTGGTAAGGGGTGCACGCAATTCATAGGAAACGTGTTGAATGAACTTGCTCTTCAGCAAGTCGGATGCCTCTAGGGCTTCTGCTCGTTCATTCAGTGCCTTTTCAATGTTAACATTCGCCGTCACATCGGAAAGTGTCAGCATCGACTGGCCATCTGGCAAAGGCACCAGTCTGTATTCGTATGAACATCCATTTTGCAGTGTCAAACGACCTTCCAGATCTGATCTCGTATCATCAAGCCCTGTAATCTTGCCAAGAATCTGCTGTAAAGCTTCCGGGTTGGCGATTGATGCTGTCCATGCCTCAATAATCTTGACAATGTGAAGCCCTTCATCGACTTCCATGCCGGAAGCATTCCAGAGGGTTTCAAGTGTTGGGTTGTATAACCTCAGTTTGCCGTTTGAGCCGAACACAGCCACAGCTTCGGTCAGGTGATCCAGCGTTTCACCCTGAACCTGAATAAGGGAATTATAATTACTTTCAAGCGCAAGACGCTCTGTGACATTTTCAAAAATCCAGGTTGAACCCCCTTCATTTCTTGGGTTCATCACCACACGTATGGTTTGCCCGTCCAGCAGATGCCACCATTCTTCATTGGGCTCAATAGCCTGATAAATATCCAGTTGACTGTCACGCCACTTGCGCCAGTCAGGATGATCGGGAAGCAGTTTGCCTTCCCGCATTGCATCAAGCAATTCTGCATTGGAAGGGCCTGATTCAAGGAAGCTTTCCTCAAGCTTCCACAATTGTCTGAAACTGCTGTTGTGGAAAACCAGTTTTTGTGAACGATCAAAGGTTGCAACCGCTGTCGCCAACTGGTCAAGCATCTTGGCGTGGCCTTCGTTGGTTTCCTTGAGTCTGCGTGTCACATCATCCACGTCACTTTTATCAAGGGCAATTCCGGCAAAACCAGAATTGCCTTGAATTGAATAAACCTCAAGTTTCTTGCGATCGCCAGCAACGGTAGCGGGAAGGGTGCCTTTATAGGCTGATTGCTCTTCAGCGCTATTGTGAATAATTTCCCTGTGTTCCTGGTCAAACAGGTCCCAATCAGTGCCGATGGCCTTTTTTCGTTCGGAAAGTTCCAGGGCATTTGCGTAGGCGTTGTTGACCCATTCAAGTTTTCCTGAAGAGTTTCTTAGCCAGACCGGTATCGGCAGGCTGTCAAAAAGGGATTCAACAATGCTGTATTGGCCCACCAAATCATCATAATCATTTTTGATTTTGGCATATTCTTCACGCTCGGAACCAATCTCGCGAATACGGGTAAAGGCGTATGAACCTGATATCCGCCCCTGGGCTTCCAGAACATCGCCATTTTTGGTTTTGATCGTTGTATCAAACGAAACCGCATTAACGCGAAGATCAGTCAGGAGTGCCTTGTAGGCTGCAGCTGAATTGCCTGAAAGCCAGTCATCAAACTCCATGAACTCTTCACTGTTTTTGGGCGTGCCTTCCTCATGTGTCAGTTCACCCAGCATCTTGGGAGCAGCGTCCACACCATTCCAGACAACAATTGCCTGGTCCTTCACGTTGACCAGCGCTTCATTGCGGTCATGGTCTGCACGCAAAATCGACAAACTGTTTTTCAGTTGGGAATTCTCACCTGCAATCCGGTTTCGCTCCCGAATGAGCCATGAAGCAGACATGAGTGCAAAACTCATTGCTCCACCGAAAATCGCAAGCATCAGGATTTCAGTGGAATGAAAGGATTCGATAAAACGCTGTTTGAATGTAAGGGTAGACGCTTCTTGCGCCAGGGCATGGGAAAACGATATTGGCAATCCTGAAATTGCCAGCCCCGCCTTAAGCCCCCATTTTTTTACACGCGTGTTTTGTTTTTTACGTGTGACATTCGCCGCGTTGGCAATGTCAGGTTTTAACCCTGGCATGTCCCCGGTCCTCTCGCCGCTTGATTCCCCAGACTGCCCTGCTTTTTTATACTTCTTCTTTCAAATCAACTGATTCGCGGAAGCATTTGATTCTTAACACTTTAAACAATTAGCGATTCGTCGTGAAGTCCTTTCCCAAAAAAAATGCCATCGCATTTGTCAATGCGATGGCTACTATATCTTGTGGATAATGGCTTAGAGATTAATATCTGTAGTGTTCTGGCTTGAACGGACCTTCAGTTTCAACACCGATGTAATCTGCCTGATCCTTGGAAAGTTCGGTCAATTTAACGCCGATTTTCTCAAGGTGAAGACGTGCAACCTTTTCATCCAGGTGTTTTGGAAGGATGTACACTTCGTTATTGTATTGATCTCCACGTGTCCAAAGCTCTATTTGAGCCAGAACCTGGTTGGTGAAAGAGGCTGACATCACAAAGGAAGGGTGACCCGTGGCATTACCAAGGTTCAAAAGACGCCCTTGTGAAAGCAGGATCATGCGGTTGCCATTTGGCATTTCATACATGTCGACCTGATCCTTGATGTTTGTCATCTTCAGGTTTTTGAGGTTCGCAACCTGAATTTCATTGTCAAAGTGACCAATGTTGCCAACGATTGCCATGTCTTTCATTTCGCGCATGTGCTCAATGCGGATGATGTCCTTGTTGCCGGTTGTCGTAATGAAGATGTCTGCGTCTTTGACGGTATCTTCCAGTGTCGTGACTTCAAATCCGTCCATTGCAGCCTGAAGCGCACAAATCGGATCTATTTCAGTAACTTTAACACGGGCACCAGCACCGCGAAGAGAGGCTGCAGACCCTTTGCCCACATCACCATAACCACACACAACGGCAGTCTTGCCAGCCATCATGGTATCGGTTGCACGACGAATGCCGTCTACAAGTGATTCCTTACATCCGTATTTGTTGTCAAACTTGGATTTGGTAACCGAGTCATTGACATTGATTGCAGGGAAGGGAAGTTGGCCTTCCTTGTGCAATTCATAAAGACGGTGAACGCCGGTTGTCGTTTCTTCAGATACACCCTTGATGGCATCTCTTGTTTTGGTAAACCAGCCTGGGCTTTCCTTCATGCGCTTGTGGATTTGCGCCTTGATCACTTCTTCTTCCTCGGAAGAAGGAACCGGAATAATGTCTTCACCTGCTTCTGCGCGTGCGCCTAGCAATACGTAAAGTGTGGCATCGCCACCATCATCCAGAATAAGGTTTGCACCTTCAGGGAACATGAATGATTTATCCAGATAATCCCAATGCTCTTCCAGGGTCTGCCCCTTGATGGCAAATACCGGAATGTTTGCTGCCGCAATTGCTGCAGCAGCATGGTCTTGCGTTGAATAAATGTTACAAGATGCCCAGCGTACGTCAGCACCCAGTTCTACAAGTGTTTCAATCAGAACAGCTGTCTGAATGGTCATGTGAAGTGAGCCAACAATGCGTGCACCTTTCAAGGGCTTTTCGGCACCGAACTCTTCGCGCAGTGACATCAGGCCTGGCATTTCAGTTTCTGCGATATCAAGTTCCTTGCGACCGAAATCTGCAAGGGAAATATCTTTCACTACATAATCTGTGAACTTCGACATTGGATTTCCTTTATGGAATAGGGGTTCTGGTTTTGGCTGACTTCTATCAGTTAGTTTATAATTCTGCAATATCATATAAAGATTTCTTTATATGATTATTAATGCGACTTTTTGGCTGCTATTTATGGCGCTTGTTTGTCAGTCTGTTCATTCAGTTTCATAAAACTTGTCATTAATCAGATCTGACAGGGCCTGCAAGACTTCCCTGGCCTGATTACCTGTCGCCATGACGTGAATTTGGCTTCCCTTGGCTGCCGCCAGCATCATCAACCCCATGATGGAAGTGCCACCAACCATATGACCATCCTTGCTTACGGTTACGCTTGCATCATAACCCTCAACACATTGAACAAACTTTGCTGATGCGCGTGCATGCAGGCCCCGCATGTTGGAAATCTTGAGAATTTTACTGGCGTCTTTCGTCACGTGTTATTCACTGCCTTCCAGCACCTTGCTCGCGACATGGATATACTTGCGACCCGCTTCCTGAGAGAGTTCGGCAACCTCGGCTATGGTTTTTGTTTCGCGAAGCCCTGCAATCTTGACCAGCATCGGCAGGTTTATTCCGGCAATAACCTCCACCTTGTCGTCTTGCATCAGGGAAATCGCCATATTGCTTGGGGTACCGCCAAACAGGTCGGTCAGTATAATAACACCGGAACCATCGTCCACGGAATGGACCGATTGCTCAATATCCTTGCGGCGATTTTCCATGTCATCGTCGGCCATGATGTTGATGGTTTGCATGTGTTGTTGTGGCCCGACAATGTGTTCAAGCGCCAGCTTGAACTCATGCGCAAGGTTTCCATGCGTGACAATCACAATTCCGATCATTTGTAGCCTTTCATAACCGTGGTGCCTGAAGATTTTGCCATTTTATGCAAAGGTAAGAAATTTTTATTATCTTGAACATTTTGACCTGATTTATTCAACATGCAAGCAACCATTTTCTTCAAGCCAGGAAAACACAATCCTTACCGACTGGCGCTCATGGCGTTTGGGTACTCTTAACAATGGGAGGCTTACTCCCTCGACTTCATGTAACTGACTTTCCGGCATTCGGCTGATGGTTTCATCTTCTACCACTTCAATGACAAGGTTTATGCGGCAGGCTTCAAGGTAGGGCCTAGAAATGATGCCATATCCACTGACTTCAATCATGCCGGAAATCTCGTCAGGGACCTTGGCAAAGACTACACTCTCATCTGCTGTTAGATAAACCCGATCATCAGCCACCATCGCGTTTTGAAAGCCATCTGCCACTGCCCGTTCCAAAAGTCCCATCATGAGAGAGGTCTTGCCACTGCAAGAGGCACCGATTATCAGCATGCCGGTACGATTAACCTGCAAGGCGCAGGCATGGTGTGTTTGACGGCTCATGAATTTAGCGGCTTTGTTTTTGTCTGGATTTTTGCTTGCGCTTGCGCTCATTCGGCTTTGTATCAGCTGGCAGAATTACAATGAATCGCGCACCGTTTTTGCCATCCAGCCTGTTTTCAGCATGAATTTTGCCACCGTGTGCCTCAATGATTTGTCTGCTGATGGACAGACCCAGACCGGAATTTTCCCCAAAGCCGTCATTTTCTGCCCTGTCTGTATAAAAGCGCTCAAATACACGGTCGAGGTTTTCTGCCTGAATGCCTGGTCCATTGTCCTCAATGATCATGATGATCAGGTTTCTGCTACGCGTAAGCTCGATGGAAACCTTTCCGTTTTTATGTGGCACAAAGGAAGCAGCATTATCCATCAGGTTATTTATGACCTGACCCAGGCGAATATCATGCCCTGCAACGAAAAACTCCTTGTTGCTACCTTTGCCCTGTTTTATCTCAAGTGAAAACTCGACCTGTTTCTTGCGGCGCATCTCACGGCTTGCGCTGACAATGTTTTCCAGAAGTTCTGCAAAGTTGATGGTGTTGGATTCATCACGCGCCAGATCCGCATCCAGTCTTGAAGCATCGGAAATATCTGTAATTAGGCGATCCAGTCTTTGAACATCATGCTGGATAACATCCATCAGTCGCTTTTTGGATTCTTCCGTTTTGGCAAGGGGCAGGGTTTCAACTGCACTTCTGAGTGAGGTCAGGGGGTTTTTCAACTCATGGCTGACATCAGCCGCAAAGCTCTCAATTGCTTCAATACGCTGGTAAAGCGAATTGGTCATCTCGCTGATCGAGGCAGACAGATTGCCAACTTCATCCTGACGGTCTGAAAAATCAGGTATTTCAACTCTTGACTTGACGCCTCGCTTGACGCGGATGGCCGCTTCGGAAAGTTTGCGCAAGGGAGTTGCGACCGTATTGGCGAGCAGGGCCGAAAGTACGAGAATGACAATCGAGGCTATCAGAAAGATGCGCAGAATATCCACACGCTCTTCGCGCACAATACGGTCAATGTCATCGCCTTCAGTGGAAAGAAGAAGCACCCCCAATACAGCGCGGAAACGCTGAACAGGCACAGCCACGGAGATTGTCAACTTGCCTGCTTCTGTCTGTCTTACAATGGTTCTTGGGGCGCCTGTGAGCGCGGATTGAACTTCTTCATATTGCCTGCCGGACCCATCCAGTTCACGATAGATGGGATTACTATGGCTTTGCAGCAGTTTGTTGAGTGTGTCGCCAATCGTTTCTGCCCAGCCAATCCGTCTTTCCGGTTCACTACCACTGATCGGCGGCAATGAGAATTGCTTTATCTGCCCGGCCGCATAGAGATTGCGTGAGTCCAGTATTATGGCACCATCTGAATCATAGATACGTGCACGCGTTTGCGTAGGCTTGATCAATTGCCTCAACACAGGGGCAATCTGTTCCGGATTAATCGGGTAGGTAAAATTATCAAGCGGTTCAGGCTTGGGTTGAAGGCTTTCACCTGTTTTCAATTCCCATAGCTTGTCAGGGTCAATGGTGATTGCATCGGGTGTCGCCGTTGCTGAACTGGCGATGGCACTGGCTATGATGCGCCCTTGGGTCAGCAGGCTTTCTGTCTTGGCATCAATCAACCCTTCACGAAACTGGTTCATGTAAAGGGTCGCACTCACAAAAATCGTCAGGGCAGTGAGGTTAAGAAACAGGATCCGGCGGGTAAGGGAAGAAAAAAGACTTTGCTTTACAGCCTTGAAACTTCTTGAAACCAGGCCTTTTCGTTTTGGTTTGGGATCATCACCATTGTCATCATCGTGAAACCTGTAAGGGTCTTCATTCTCGTCCATTGGTTTGAAGTACGCATCGCCAGACGTATTGGTTTTGTCTGAAACAGGTTCAATTCGTTCACGGCGATTGAAAAACAGGGCGCCTAAAGTTGAAAGAAAAGAGCTTGCCTGATGTCTTTTTTTTGGCGTAACTTTAGCGTCGGTTGCCGAGTGTTTGTCAGCTTCCCTTGATGTTTGCTTTTGAAGATCAAGCTCAACGCTCAAAAATTCTATCCCTCTCTGAATCTGTATCCCACGCCATATAATGTTTCGATCATGTCGAAATTGTCATCTTCAACCTTGAACTTTTTGCGCAAGCGTTTGATGTGACTGTCGATGGTTCTGTCATCAACATATACCTGATCATCATAGGCCGCATCCATCAGTGAGTCACGACTTTTGACAACACCCGGTCGTTGCGCCAATGCGTAGAGAATAAGAAACTCGGTCACAGTCAAGGTTACCGGTTTGCCATTCCATGTGCAGGTATGGCGTTCCTGGTCCATTACCAATTGACCCCGTTCCAATGTTTTCGCAGAGGTTTCGGTCGTTTTTGCGCCCACTTCCGGCATTGCTGATGCCCGTCTTAAAACAGCCTTTACGCGTTCAACCAGCAGGCGTTGGGAAAACGGTTTTTTGATAAAATCATCCGCACCCATTTTCAGGCCAAACAATTCGTCGATTTCCTCATCCTTGGAAGTCAGAAAGATTACCGGCAAATCAGACGTCTGTCGAAGCCTGCGCAAAAGCTCCATCCCGTCCATTCGGGGCATCTTGATATCAAAGATTGCAAGATCGGGCCGCTTCAGGTTGAGGCCATCCAATGCAGAAGCACCATCGGTATATGTCTCGACTTTGTATCCCTCAGATTCCAGAGCGATGGAAACGGACGTCAGGATGTTTCGATCATCATCGACAAGGGCTATGGTTGGCATGTTGGGTATCTCCCCGAAAATACTTAAAATTAATATAGTAGAATTGCATTGGCGCTATAAGTTTGGGCAAATTGTGGCAATCGTATAGACCAGTTTCATACCAATGATGCGATAATGGGTATTAAAGCGTTCATAAACAAGCCCGAATGGATGATTTCAGGCAGAAATCTGCTACTGGTTGATTGTCGTATAAGACAAAGATATAGGTAGCAAAAAACAGGTTTACATAGTAAGACACGCCAAACTCGCGAACGAGTGGTGTATTTTTTCTGAAAAAGGCAATCAAAGTGACGAATACTGGCGTAGAAGCAATCGTAAGCAATTTGAAAGAACTTGGCATAAAACAACCTGGAGAGGTGATGGCCAACCAGCAGGCTCCGGAATTGTATGAGTTTTCAATTGCACGTTCAGAATCCACGCTGACAGACATGGGTGCGCTTTGTGTCGAGACAGGTACTCACACCGGGCGTTCGGCCCAGGACAAGTTTGTTGTTCTCGATGATGTTACAAAAGACAGCGTTTGGTGGGATAACAACAAGTCCATGTCACCCGAGCATTTTGCAACGCTGAAGGCTGACATGATGGCTCATGCAGAAGGCAAGGAACTTTTTGTACAGGACTTGCACGGCGGTGCAGATGCAAATTCCAAGATCAAGGTTCGTGTTGTCATGATGAAAGCCTGGCATGCGCTTTTCATCCGTAACCTGCTTATTCGTCCTGAAACTTCAGAACTTGATAACTTCGCACCCGAATTCACCATTATTGACATGCCTGACTTTAAGGCAGACCCAGAGCGCCATGGCTGTCGCTCGGAAACAGTCATTGCATGTGACTTCAAAAACAAACTGGTTCTGATTGGTGGCACTTCATATGCAGGTGAAATGAAGAAATCCGTATTCTCCTACCTGAATTTTAAATTGCCTGAATCAGGTGTCATGCCGATGCATTGTTCCGCAAACCACAATGATGCTGGCGAAGCGGCTGTATTTTTCGGTCTTTCAGGAACCGGCAAGACAACGCTTTCTGCAGACCAGTCCCGCACGCTGATCGGTGATGACGAGCATGGCTGGAACTCGGAAGGCATTTTCAATTTTGAAGGTGGTTGTTATGCCAAGACGATACGCCTTTCGGAAGAATCCGAACCTGAAATTTATTCAACAACACAACGATTTGGTACAGTTCTTGAAAATGTCATTCTTGATGAAAACCGCACACCTGATTTTGATGATGGCAGCCTGACAGAAAATACCCGTTGTGCCTATCCGATCCACTTCATTCCAAATGCTTCTGCAACCGGTACTGCACCGCATCCAAAAAACATCATCATGCTGACTGCGGATGCCTTTGGTGTGTTGCCTCCAATTGCAAAGCTGACACCTGCACAGGCCATGTATCATTTCCTCTCCGGTTACACGGCAAAGGTTGCTGGCACTGAAAAAGGTGTAAGCGAGCCCGAGGCGACTTTTTCAACCTGTTTTGGTGCACCATTCATGCCGCGTCACCCATCAGAATACGGAAACCTTTTGCGTGATTTAATTGCCAGGCATAACGTTGATTGCTGGCTTGTGAACACCGGCTGGACAGGCGGCGCTTACGGGGTTGGCAATCGAATGCCAATCAAGGCAACTCGCGGCTTGCTGTCTGCCGCTCTTGATGGGTCGTTGAACAATGCTTCATTCCGCAAGGATGACAACTTTGGCTTTATGGTGCCAGAGGCTGTTGAGGGGGTGGAAACCTCTATCCTGACACCTCGCAGCACCTGGTCAGATCAAGATGCATATGATGAGCAGGCTCAAAAACTGGTTGGCATGTTCATTGCCAATTTTGAGCAGTTTGCAGAGCATGTTGATCAGGACGTAAGGGATGCGTCACCGCTGGCAAGTTAAGCTAGGAATTACTGCCAAAAATCAGATCAAGAATTGTTTTTGGTTTTTGCCGTTGGCCATCACCAACGTTTGCTGACGGTCGAGGATTGCCATCGATTTCAGAAAGTGATCTGCGGCCGTTATTGTCACTGGGTCGTTGGTTGGGATCAGATGCCTGCTGTGTATTTCGGGAAGCATTGCCCTGTACCTGTTGTTGAACCGGGTTTTGACCGATTGATCTCTGCGGTTGTGGTGTTGGCACTGCTGCAATCACCGGCACATAGTTGCCCGGCAGACTCGCCAGTTCCAGACCCTTGTGTGCAGGTTCCATAAAGGCTTGCCAGGTTTGGGCAGGAAGCGAACCGCCGGTTACCTTTTTCATGGGCTTGCCATCGTCATTGCCATACCAGACCCCGGTCACAAGATTGGCTGTATATCCGACAAAGAGACCATCACGGGAATTTTGCGTTGTTCCGGTTTTTCCAGCTACTTCCCGGTTTCCAAGACTGGCATTCTTGCCGGTTCCCCTGGTAACAACATGGCGCAACATGGAATTCATCATACCAAGTTCACGTGCACCCACAACTTGTGGCTCTTCGCCCGGATTGCGTTCATACAAGACATTACCATCCATGTCTGAAACCCGTCGTATGACATAAGGCTCAACAGCTTGTCCGCCATTGGCGAAGGGAGCATAGGCGCCAGTTAATTCAAGCAGCGTTACTTCAGAAGTCCCCAGCGCAATGGATGCATTGGGCGACATCTTGGACTTGATGCCAAGACGCTTGGCGGTTTTGACAACATTACCCGGACCCACTTCCATGACCAGTTGTGCTGCGACTGTGTTCAGTGATTTTGCAAGTGATGTATCCAGCGAAACAGGTCCGCGATATTTGCGGTCATAATTGACAGGTTTCCATTTTCCGATGGTAACCGGCGCATCCTGCCTGACTGATTCCGGTGTTCTTCCGGTTTCAAGCGCTGCAAGATATACAATCGGTTTGAAAGCTGATCCTGGCTGACGCTTGGCTTCTGTTGCCCGGTTGAACTGGCTGTCTGCATATTCGCGCCCACCAACAAGGGCCTTGATGGCGCCATAAGGGGTCATCGATACAAGTGCACCCTGACCCACATTTCGCTTTTTGCCGTTCTCGGCCAGTGTGTCTGCAATGACCTTGCCAGCCTGTTTTTGCAGGTCAAGATTAATGGTGGTGTCAATAATAACATCCTCACGAAGCTCACCAATGAGATCCGGCAATTGCTTCATTACCAGATCAGCAACGTAATGTTCAGACCCGCTCCAGTACCGTTTTGCCTTCTTAGCCTGCATGGTCAGTGCCTTGGCGGCTTCCCGGTCTGAAATGAAATCAGCCCTGCGCATTGTACCCAAGACAACCTGAGCCCGTGCTTCTGCCAATTCAGGATTTTTTGCAGGCGAGAGTTTGGATGGTGCTTTCAACAAACCTGCCAGCAGGGCAGCTTCAGCAAGGTTCACATCCCTGGCTGACTTGGAGAAATACCGCCTGGCTGCTGCTTCAACCCCATATGCACCAGAACCAAAGTAGACACGGTTCAGATAAATTTCGAGGATTTCATCCTTGTTGTATTTACGCTCAAGCCATAGCGCAATAATCAGTTCCTGAACCTTGCGCTCCAGCGTGCGTGAGGGCTTCAGGAAAAGGTTCTTGGCAAGCTGCTGCGTAATTGTTGAACCGCCCTCAACCAGTCTTTTGGCCCTGATGTTGCGTATCATGGCACGGGTAAAGCCAATCGGATCAAATCCAATGTGTGACTGATACCGTCTGTCCTCAACCGCTATGACAGCCATTGGAATATAGGGCGACATTTCATCCAGTCGCATGGCGGCACCGCCCGTAAGACCGCGATTTGCAATCAGGGAACCATCCGTTGCAATAATCTTTGCATTCGGCGGTCTTTGTGGAATGGCCCAACTGGTGGACTGGGGTAATTTGGATGCATAATATCCGACAATTCCTGCAATCCCGATTGCACCCCAAAGGCCAAGTACAAAACTCCAGTAAACGCACTTGCCAAAAAAGCCGAACAGACCACCACGTTTGCGGGTTTGCCTGCGCTTGGTTTGTTTACGGCGCATGGCGCCTGATTTTACGGGTTTACCTGCCTTTTTGCGTGATCTTCCTGGTGCTTTGGCTTGTGTCTGAACAGCACGATCAGCTGCGGTCACACGCATTTCGCCTCTTGGCTTTTTGCCGGAAGTTGATTCAAACGTGGGTTCAATACGGGTATTTTTGCTGCGTTTAGCCATTGAAAAGGGTCAACTGTCACTGGAATTCAGGGTTAATATCCAGTGAACAATAAATGAGGCGATTTAATGGGACGTAAAGATTCCGATTTTCCCGGGAAATATTGTTTGATTTTCAAGGCTCTCGATAGAGTGATTACAATTTTAGGCTTTATCTTAAGCAGATTTAAGCCAACGCCTGATATGGTCTTTTGCAAGTGGAAGCACTTTGATGTGCGCAAAAAGGACGGCATAAAATGGCAAATCTGGCACTACAACCTGGATTTCAATCCGGTGGCAATCGCATCGACTGGGTCGACTATGCGAAAGGCTTTTGTATTATTTTCGTTGTGATGATGCATGCGACCCTTGGTGTTGAAAAACATGCCGCACTCAAGGGCTTAACAGATGCCGGCACAACTGGCTGGATGAATTATATTGTCACCTTTGCACAACCTTTCAGAATGCCTGATTTTTTCATGATATCCGGTCTCTTTCTTGGAGTTGTGATCGGCAGAACGTGGCTGAGGTATTTCGATCGAAAAGTAGTTCATTTTGCATATTTCTACATCCTTTGGCTGATCATTCAATTTGCCTTCAAAAGCCTTGGCTGGATTTCTCAAGGTGTTCCCTTGAGCGAAATCGGTGGCAGTTTTCTGTTGGCGATGGTTGAGCCTTATGGCACGCTTTGGTTTATCTACATGTTGCCGGTCATGTTCATTATTACCCGTCTTTTGACAAAAATTCATTGGGCAGTGGTGCTGGCAGGTGCGGCCTTGCTGGAAATTGCACCAATTCACACCGGCAGTTTGCTGGTAGATGAATTTGCAGCTCGTTATGTTTATTTCTTTGCGGGCTACGCACTGGCACAGCCTATTTTCCAGCTTGCGGGCTGGGCGAGAGATAATGTCGGCAAGGCGCTCGGGTACCTTGGTGTTTGGGCTGTAGTGAATGGTGTTTTCACATTCTCAACCGTACCTTCTTTGTTTTCCGGTATTTATCAAACTGCAGGTCGTGAACTGCCAGCCAACATGGCACAATTGCCAATTGTTTCCCTGGCGCTGGGTACAGTAGGTGCCATTGCAGTGGTTTGCCTTTGTGCGATTCTTTCAAGATTTAAAGTGGCCGGTTTCCTGCGTTACCTTGGGCAACATTCAATCGTGGTTTACCTCGCATTCTTCGCACCCATGATTATCACAAGAGAAGTCCTGTTCAAGTTCGCACCCGGCCTTGATCTTGGAACCACATCGCTCATCGTACTTCTATCAAGTGTGATAGGCCCGGTTATCGCCTATGAGTTCACACGCATCACTGGCTGGTTCGGCTTCTTGTTCCACCGTCCAAAATGGGCTTGGTTGGATAAGAGCGTAAGCGAAAAGCAAGCAAAAGCGAGCCTGCAAGCGGCTGAATGATGGCCTCATTTTCCCCTCTCTGACAAGGGAGAGGGGAGAAAGTTTATTACCGCATTTAGACTCCCCTTTTGTCCGCATTTCTGTCGATCGTCCTCTGAAATCTAATTTCCATATTGGATCACACCACCACTCACCATTGCCCAATCCAAATCCCAGCCCCCAAGACCAACACACCACCCAGCATGATCTGCACCACCGCTTTTAACCAGGGCGTTTCCATGTATTTGTTCTGTATCCAGGTAATGACAAACAGTTCCACAAAGACAATGGCAAAGGCAACGTAGGTTGCGATCCAGAAGTCCGGGATCAGGTAGGGCAGGGCATGGCCCAAGCCACCAACGGTGGTCATGATGCCTGTGGCTAACCCGCGTTTTATGGGCGAGCCACGGCCTGAAATGACACCGTCATCAGAGGCGACTTCCGTAAAGCCCATGGAGATGCCAGCACCGATGGAGGCGGCGAGGCCCACAAGCAGTGTTGTCCATGTGTCTTGCGTGGCGAAGGCAGTGGCGAAGATGGGCGCGAGTGTTGAAATCGAGCCATCAATCAACCCTGCAAGACCCGGCTGAACATACGTGAGCACGAATTGCTTATGCTCGTTTGCAGCTTCTTCGTCCTTGATATCTTGCGGAACATTGGTTGCTTCTGCATCTTGAGCGGCTGCCATGTGGCCAGCTTCTGCAGCTGCGAGGTCGCCCAAAAGTTTGCGGATAGAAGCATCTGTTGTTTGCTTGATGGCAGCATTATAAAACCTAAACGCTTGTGCTTCCATTTCGATTGCTTGATTGCGCACTTCTTCAACGCCAAAAGGTTTGACCAGCCAATCGGGTTTGCGATTGTAAAAGCCTGAAACATGCTCACGTCTAATCAGCGGAATGATTTCGCCAAATTTTTCCTGATGCAGTTCAATCAGCCATTGGCGGTGCTGGTTTTCTTCTGCAACCATTTCATCAAAGAGCTTCGCGCTATCGGGAAAGTCTTCACGAAGACCTTCCGCATAACTTGCGTAAATGCGCGCATCATCTTCTTCAGATGAAATCGCAAGCGCCAATATTTCTTGCTCGCTGAGTGATTTAAAAGAACGTTTGCCAGTGGGTAAAAATCTAGAAATCATAACAATCCCCTTTAGAATAATTCTAAAGTAAAAGATTGGTGCGAATGTTGCAATCTGCCAATTCGATATCAGCTCATTTATTCATGTTCATATATTCAACGACACGTTTTGCATCGCGTAACCCAGAATTGTTAGCTGCTCGAAAAAGCTTGATTGCTTCAATTTTTTGCCCAGCATCCAGTGTAAGTTCTATATTTCTGCGCTGATCAGTGTCTAGTCTGGAGATTAGTGTTTCAAGTTCTCGTTTTTGCGTTTCACTTAACTTTCGCTTGAATGAGGGTAGAGCCTTTAAGAACCAGCTAATCAGTATCACAAGGGAAATACACATCAGCATGAACTGAACGAGCGGTTTATCTAGAAATTCCATCTGAATATCTCCTAAACATTCCTGCAGAATAAAAGCCAAGTGGAAAATTATCGTTAACAGAGAGGCATTGGTTTTTTGCCAACCGACACCCTTCCTTTTGTTTGATCTGACTTGTCTCCTTTGATCCTTTTTTCGCTTAAAACTGTTATGGCCTGATAATTGCATGTTCTCTAACAGGCATAACAATCTGGTTCAAAATTCATAATGTCTGTTCATTATGGGACTGAATTGATTAGACCGACAACCAGGACCAAAAACAAAAAGGCAGGACTTAGAAGGCATCTGGCTACGTAAATGGTAGATAAAGCAACTTGAAAAACCGGCAGCAAGCTTAATTCTTACCTAAGGTAAGTATTCTGATTGATGGTCTACGTAGTCAATGCGCATATCGCAACGTAAGCTATTTAAGCTATCTTACGTTACGTCACAAGGTGAAAGCCAAAGTCTTGAACAAACAAAGGAAGTAGAAAATGGAAGTAAGCACAACTCCTACAGCAGCCAACAACAGTGGTATTGATGCAGGTTCTGTTGGCGGTGGTAACTCACAGCTAACACAGGCATTTGACAGAGCTATTGCAGAAGCACAGCAAACGCTTGCAACAACAACTGTCAAGGGCGCTGACTTGCGCGCACTACAGCAGAGCGCTCGTTAAAGATTACGCTCCAATATATCAAACAAAAAACCCCGCAACATCTGTTGCGGGGTTTTTTCGTTCAAGTGTTGGCCAGTTTTAGTCCAGATCAAATTCCAGTGCTTTGACTTGCTGAAATTTACTGGTTTCCATCAGGGTCTTTATCACCTGTTCGCTTGGTTGCTCATCAAGATAAAGCAAGGCAATTGCATCACCACCAGCTTCGTTACGGCCAAGATGGAAGTTCGCGATATTGAGCCCTGCCTGAGCCATTGCTGCACCCAGCGTGCCGATAATGCCTGGTTCATCGTGGTTGGTTGTGTAAAGCATGTGACGGCCCACATCGGCATCCATATTGATACCCTTGATCTGGATAAACCGAGGCTTTCCATCGGAGAAAACAGTGCCGGCAATTGAGCGTTGTGCTTTCTTGGTTGTAATGACGAGTTTCATATAGCTGTCATAGATACCTGTTTTATCCTGTTTGGTTTCTGATATCTGGATACCGCGTTCCTTGACCATTACCGGGGCTGAAACCATGTTGACGTCAGCAACCTGAGGCCTGATGAGTCCGGCAAGCGCAGCACTTGTCAGCGCATCGGTATTCATTTTGGCAATACCGCCATCGTAAATGATTTCAACCTTTACAATAGGGTCTTCATTAACCTGCCCAACGAAGGCGCCAAGATAACCTGCCAGTTTGATAAATGGCACCAGACGTGGCGCCTCATCTGCCGTAATGGATGGCATGTTGATTGCGTTTGAAACAGCGCCGTTAATCAGATAATCCGACATTTGCTCAGCGACTTGAATGGCAACATTCTCCTGCGCTTCGGATGTCGAAGCACCCAGGTGAGGCGTACACACAACATTGGGAAGGCCAAAAAGCGGGCTGGCTTCTGCAGGCTCTACCTCAAAGACATCAAAGCCTGCACCGGCGACCTTGCCTGCCTTGATGGCTTCGGCAAGGGCGGTTTCATCAACAAGTCCGCCGCGAGCACAATTGACGATACGCACGCCGTCTTTCATTTTTGCGATTGCTTCAGCATTGATCATCATGGCTGTTTTGTCAGTTTTTGGTACGTGAAGCGTAATAAAGTCTGCACGCGGGTAAAGCTCATCCAGTTCCACCTTTTCAACACCCAATTGCTGGGCGCGTTCTTCTGATAGGAAAGGGTCAAAGGCTACAACCTTCATCCGAAGACCAATGGCACGCTCGGCAACAATCGTACCGATATTACCGCACCCAATCAGGCCCAATGTCTTGTTGGTTATTTCAACTCCCATGAATTTCGATTTTTCCCATTTACCTGCCTGGGTTGAAGCATCGGCTGCCGGGATTTGTCTTGCCACCGCAAGCATAAGTGAGATTGCATGTTCTGCGGTTGTAATTGAATTACCAAAAGGCGTGTTCATTACAATGATGCCCTTGCGCGATGCCGCAGGGATTTCCACGTTATCAACACCGATTCCGGCGCGGCCAATGACTTTCAGATTGGTTGCCTTCTCAATCAGATGCGCTGTTGCCTTTGTAGCAGAGCGAATGGCAAGGCCGTCATATTGGTCGATTACGTCGTAAAGTGCATCCTTGTCTTTTCCCAGATCAGGCTGAAAATCGACATCAATGCCCTTGTCACGAAAAATATTGACGGCAGTTTCAGAAAGCTTGTCAGAGACAAGGACACGAGGTTTTTGTTTGGGAGCCATGATAGCGTCCTCCATGAAGTTTGGAAAAATCAGATAGGGTTTAAGCGGCCTTGGAAATGCCGGCTGTAGTAAGTTGCTGTTGGAAAGCCCAATCAAGCCATGGCATCAGGGCCTGCAGATCAGAAGCTTCCACCGTTGCGCCAGCCCAGATGCGGAGCCCCGAAGGAGCATCACGGTAAGAGCCAATATCAAGAGCCACATTTTCTGCAGCCAGCAATTCAACCATGCCCTTGGCAAAAGCAGATTGTGCATCTGCATCAAGTGCTGCAATTCGCTCGTCTGCAATGGTAAGACAAACTGATGTATTGGAGCGGGTTGCCGGATCGACAGCAAGATTTTCAAGCCACGGGGTTTTCTGAACAAAAGCATCAATAACAGCAAAATTTTCATCAGCACGTTTCATCAGACCTTCCAGCCCGCCAATCTCCCTGGACCATTCGAGTGCATCAATGTAATCTTCGACACAAAGCATCGATGGCGTGTTGATGGTAGCACCTTCAAAAATGCTGGCATTTAATTTGCCACCTTTGGTGAGACGGAAAATCTTTGGTAGAGGCCAGGGAGGTGTATAAGTTTCAAGACGTTCAACAGCGCGGGGTGAAAGAATGAGCATGCCATGCGCGCCTTCACCGCCGAGTACTTTCTGCCAAGAGAAGGTTACAACATCGAGTTTGGCAAAATCGAGATCCTGCGCAAAAGCAGCTGAGGTTGCATCGCACAGTGTAAGCCCAGCACGATCAGCAGGAATGAAATCGCCATTTGGAACGCGCACACCGGAGGTTGTTCCGTTCCATGTGAAGCAGACGTCATTTTCGAAATTGATTTCGTTCAGATCCGGCAGGTGGCCGTAATTTGCACGCAGGAGGCGCGTGTTCTCAAGCTTGAGCTGTTTGACGGCATCGGTAATCCAGCCTTCGCCGAAACTTTCCCACGCAAGCATGTCTACGCCACGCTCGCCAAGCAGGCTCCACATCGCCATCTCATAAGCGCCTGTATCAGAAGCAGGTACAATGCCGATGACGTATTCATCAGGCACTTGTAAAACTTCTCTTGTTAGATCAATGGCAAGTTTTAGTTTTGCTTTGCCTTCCTTGGCACGGTGAGACCTGCCGAGTGAAGCATATTCAAGATTTTTGAAAGACCATCCTGGTCGCTTTGTGCAGGGACCAGAAGAAAAACGCGGATTTTCCGGCCGCGTAGCCGGTTTAGATAGCTCTGTCATGTAACTAACCTTACAGATAGTGAGCCCCTCGTTGGGGAGGGGTAACCCACCGCGAGACCTATAGGAAAAGAAATGGTGCGTCAAGGCAGGCGACGCCGAATATCCAAAAAGCGATATTTTTCGTTAATGCCCTGTTTCACTTCGCCAAATTATCCGTTATGGCAATGCAGAAACCTGAAAGAAATCATGTGATGAAAAAAAACCTCACTCTTATTTCCAGCCTGAAAGATGCATGCATTACAGAAACTCTGGCGGCATCTGTGGGAAACATCCTTCAGTCCTCGCCTGAATGGCTATATCCTTCTGTTGCTTGCGATTATACCGTGCCCCCGCATTTGGATCCACTTGATGCGCATAAGGCTGTTGTAGGTCTGGTCGGGGAGGCAAAGGTTGATGTGGTGCTTCAGGCAGCAGACAATCGTCGCAAGAAACTCTTTTTGGCCGATATGGATTCAACCATTATTGGTCAGGAATGTATCGATGAACTGGCTGCAGAACTTGGGATCAAGGACAAGGTCGCGACAATAACCGAAGCAGCCATGAACGGCGAAATTGATTTCGAAGGTGCACTTAAAGATCGTGTTGCACTTCTTGCAGGGCTTGATGAAGCGATTGTTTCCAAAGTTTTGGAAAAGCGTATCACGATAAACGACGGTGCGAGACAAGCGCTTGCTGTCATGCGCAACCATGGGACACACACGGCTCTGGTATCGGGTGGCTTTACAGTATTTGCCCGTGAAATTGCTCAAGAAACCGGGTTTCATGAATTTCATGCAAATACCCTTTTGAGTGAGAACGGGAAATTTACCGGCAAGGTTCAAATGCCAATATTGGGTCAACAGGCAAAGCTTGATCAGTTAAGCCGTCTGGCACGTGAAAAGGGTGTTTCCCTGTCAGAAACAATTGCCATCGGTGATGGTGCAAATGATTTGCCAATGCTGTTGAATGCAGGAACCGGCATTGCCTTTCATGCCAAGCCGACTGTTTCTGCCAAAGCAGAATTCATCATCAATCATGGTGATCTCTCTTCAATTTTGTTTGTGCAGGGTTATGGCAAGGAAGAGTTCGACAAGGTGCTTTAAGCAAGGCTTTACGCGTTATAATAGTCAAACATCCAGTCGGCGCTTTTCATAAAATCATATTCTGGTGACCAGCCCCAATCTTCTCTTGCGCTGATATCAATGGTTGCGTCCGGCCATCCACCTATAAGGTTTTGAACCGTTTCCTGCGGTTCAAATGAATATTGAAAATCTGGATGGCGTTTGACGATTTCATCAATTACGTCCTGCGCACTGAGCGAATAGGCGTGCACATTATAGGCTGCTTGTCTGACCTGTTCCCGTTCAGCAAAGGTGAAAGCCATGATCGAATTGATGACATCAAGCAAGAAGAGAGTTGACAGGCTGGTACTGGCATTGACTGGAAAGGTAAAAGCCTTGCTGTCAATCGCTGCCTTGAACGCATGTGAGGGAAATGCGGTAACAGCGGCTGGAGGGGCAAAGGGTGATATAACAAGCGGAAAGCGCAGGCAGCGAAAATCCATTCCGTGTTTGGCTTTGAAGTAATTGCCAAGCCGCTCAACTGCAATTTTGGTAACCCCGTAAATGTTTTCGGGCCATTGTGGATGGTCTTCCGGCATGGGGCTTGGAATATCGCGACCGTAAGAGGCAAGCGTACTGGCAAAGAAGAACATCCCGACGTCATGTGCCTTGCCTAATTGCAAAAGATTGAAAGAAGCAGTTGCGTTGATTTCCCATGCAGCGTTTACGTCTGCTTCTGAGCTGCCTGAAAGCAGTGAGGCCAAATGATAAACTGCGTCGGGCTTATGGGAATCAAAAATTGAACCAATCAGGCTTTGGTCGCGGATATCCCCGGTAATGATGGTTTCCAGCGCATCATGTCTGTCAGGTTCGCTCCCCGGCAAATCGAAACGAATGACCTCAATACCTTTGGCAACAAGGCGCTCTGCAAGCAGTCTGCCTATGTTTCCGTTTCCACCCGTAATCAATGCTTTTTTCATCTTGCCAAGCTCCATTTCTTAATGAAGCTTAGCAAAATTATTCAGTTTGCAAATAGCTGATTGAATTTAAGACCAGGGTTTATCGCGTACGCGCTTCCACCCATTTGCGCCATTTGGCAGGGGTGCCTGCAAACACATTGATGTCGGTTTCACCCTTGATGCCCGGAATTTTGCCCGTACCGGTATATTGCCAGAATGACCAGCGTTGACCCGGGTAGACATCTTTTGGATGTGCAGCAACCGAACGCAACCAGAATTCAACTTCACGCATCGAACCAAGACTGTTGTCCTTGTAGAAATCCACGGTCGTGTAAACCAGAGGCTTCTTGCCATAATGGCGCTGAACCATGCCAAGGAAGGTTCTCATTTCAGAGCGGATTTTTGCAGGAGACATTTTTTTCTTGCATGAGGACTGGTGGTTCCATTCCATGTCCAGTACCGGAGGCAGCGATTTTGGATCGCGCGGGACATTGCGAATGAACCAGCGCGCCTGTTCAGCTGCTGTACGGCAGAAATAATAAAAGTGGTATGCGCCACGCGGAACACCTGCGCGGCCGGCATCCTGCCAGTATTGGCTGAAACGCTTATCGACATGGTCGCCGCCTTCGGTTGCCTTGATAAAGGCAAAGGCTACGCCGCCGCGTTTTGCAGTGTGCCAGTCAATATCACCCTGCCATTTGGAAACATCAATGCCATGCACCGGATATTGCTCAGGACGATAGCTGTCCCATTCAACCGGATCATGGTCTCCAAACTGTGGGTTGGTTACAGCAAGACTGACATCCAGCACGGTCGTGGGACTGCTGGTACAGGCTGAAATGAACAAAGCGGATGCTAAAAGTGCCAATTTACGCAAGACATGTTTCCTATTTTAATGGCTATCAAGACAAACAAATACAATCTTACTAAAAGCTTTATAAAAGTTTAATGATTTACAAACCAGCAAAATCTTTGGGCTGAACTTTTTGTGATGCATTTAGTTTTTTGTGTTTTTGCTTGCGCCCGGAAGCACGTTCTCGCCAGACCTTGAAACTCTTTGGCTTCAGGTGCCCACGCATGATCTTGATGACTTCCTTTTCAGGCACACCAAATTGTTCTTCAATGGTTTCAAACGAGGTATCATCACACCATGCAAGCTCAATGATATGACTTGTTCTTGCATCAATTTCTTTTTGTTGGTTGCTCATAAGGTTTTTCGCCATAGATTAAGTCACTGCATAGATATGCCTCTTTTACAATAAATCCAGTTTGGAACCAGAATGAACAAAATTGCCATCATTGGCGCAGGGCTTTCAGGCCTCACGCTGGCCTTGCGGCTCCAGAAAACGCATGACATCACCCTGTTTGAAAAATCACGTGGCATTGGCGGCCGTATGGCAACGCGTTATGCTGGTGACTATGAGTTTGACCATGGTGCACAATATTTCACAGCCAAGAGCAAAGCCTTCCAAACATTTCTTGAGCCTTATGTGGCGCAGGGCATTGTGAAAGACTGGCAGCCAAAGCTGGTTACAATTTCTCAAAAGGGTGTGAAGCCCAGGATATCCGGTCATCCTTCCTATGTGGCGGCACCCCGCATGAACACGTTGGCCAAGACGATGGCTCAGGGCTTGAACATCAGGGGTGAAACGCACATCGCAAAGTTCGAAGGGGTGCCAGGCGAGTGGAGACTGGTTGATAAAACCGGCCATGTTCACGGACCTTTTGACAGCATTGTAACCGCAATACCATCCCATCAGGTTGCGCAGCTTGTCCCGCAGAGCATCATTTATCATGAGGAAATGACAGATATCAAAATGGATGCATGTTTTTCATTGATGCTGGGATTTGAGGAAGCGTTTAATCCGGGCTTTGACGGTGCGTTTGTTGAGGAAAGTCCTATTGGCTGGATGTCGGTTAATTCATCAAAACCTGACAGGCCTCAAGGGTTCTCCATGATGGTGCAAAGTACCAATCAGTGGGCAGAACAACATGTCGATGATGACAAACAGGAAGTGATGGATCGTCTGATTGCAGAAGCCTCAAACCTGACAGGGCATGATTTGACAAAAGCAGATCACAAGGTGATCCATCGCTGGTTGTATGCCAGCACAAGCAGACCTGGGAGCGAATTGTTTTTTCATGATGAAAGGAATGCCGTTTCATCCATTGGCGATTGGTGTATCCGCGGCCGGGTAGAGGCAGCCTTTGAAAGTGCAACTGCGCTTGCTGACAAAATAGAGCAGGGCGTTTAGGAGTTATCCAAACTTTCAATCAATTTGGGAATTTGTTTTTTCAGTTTGAAGAAACCCCTGGTTGCATGAGGCCATGAAGATACGTCATGGGCACGCATTACTTGAAGCAGCCTGATGTCATTTTCAGCCAATATATTTTTAGCTTCACGTAGAGCGCTTGCGACAGGACCAACAGGGGCATAGGCCGTTACAATTGTTTTCACAGAATTGGCTTGCGCATATTCAAGAAGGCTTTGTGACCAGTCTGCACCATCCAGAAGGTCAGCAGGACATTCAAAAACCGTTTGCGCACGCTGAAGGGCATCGGCCATCGCCCCTTTGGCAAACTCCCTTGCAGGTTGACCGATTTCAAGCGGTGATCTTCGTTCTGTCGCCAGCAAGCCAATCACCTGATCTGGCTTCGAATGAATGGGAAGCGTTTCAGGCAAACCGTCTTCTTCTGTTATGAGCAAGGCAAAGTCTTCACCCTCGTGCTTATCGCCAGTTGGAGCAGGAACGAGCCTTGGCTCACGTTCTTCTGTCAAAGGTAGAGGGTCGCTTGCCAGTCCCATGTGTCCGGCAAACCGACCGTCAGTAAATTTGGCAATATTCGAGGCTCTGGCGGCATAATTCTTACCTTTTGTATGAAGGCCTGAAACCCAGCGCCATGAACAGGTATTGGAGGCAGGATCTCCGTCCAGTAGGTGACGATAGAAAAAGTCCGCCCCCAGTTCCCAAGGCAGCTGTAAGGTGAATACCCAGATTGAGGCAAACCACATGCGGGCATGATTGTGCAAGTATCCGGTTTCGACCAATTCACGTGCCCAAAAGTCAAAGGCGTCAATTCCTGTTTGGGCGGAAACCGCTTCTTCATAGCGCTGGTTCAGGCGACCATCTTTTTCAAGTTGCCTGATGACGGATTTGAGATCCTTTTTATACCAGAACCAGACATCCGGTTTTTGCTCTAACCAACCCTTGAAATATGCTCGCCAGTAGACTTCCTGAATAAATTTCTCTGCCGAGCGAAGAGAATGCTGTTTCAGGGTTTCTTTCAGAATTTCCGTTTCACTGACCAGACGATGGCGAACCCATGGAGAGAGACAGGATATGTTTGAGCGCTGGTTGGGCCCAAAATCAAAATTCCGTTTTGAAGCATAGGCGCCTGCAGAATAGGGAATAAATGCCTCAAGGCGTTTCAAGCCGGCAGCACGGGTCGGTGTAAACTCGAGTGTATCGAGTGCGTCATTCTCTTCCAGGAATGACATTTGTTCCATGGACAAATGTTTGGCTTTCGGGGTTCTTTTACAGCATCATTGAATCTGCCCGCGCATTGGCACGGTCAGCTTTTGTATGATCACCAAGTCCCTTGAAGGCGCGAGAGACAGCTCGCCAGTTTTGTACCGATGTCGGTTTCAATGCGGCGCGTTCATTTGCCAAACCAAGGGCAAGGTCATACCGTTTTGAACGTAGGGCTGCTTCAAGCAAAGTCCAGCCGATGATATCGCGTTGGGCGAAACTGCCGCCCAGACGGTGCGTCATGTAACGAACCGGCAACAAGCGGTCCACACACTCGCCATAGCGTTCATTTTTAAAGTCCTGAATTGCGAGACAAAACGGAATACCGATTTCGCGGCTCATCGCAACATTTGCATCGGATGCATTTTCGACGTAGCGCTCATTGGCTGAAAGAAGTTTCTTTTGCGCATCCTCGCGGTTGTCAGAGACATAACACATCATGGCATGCACATCGTTAAAGGCATAAAGTGTGTCTTGTGCGGCGGGTTCCCATTTGTCT
>CALDZZ010000218.1 GCA_937944075.1 uncultured Rhizobiaceae group bacterium | reverse complement strand
GAATGCGCTCAGATAGCCCTTTGATAGCGTCACCCTTTTCGACAAATTTACCAGTGTCTTTCAGCGCGAACATCAATTCCTGAACCGGTGTATAGGCACCATCAACTGCTCTTCTGTATTGTGTGCGTAATTTGGTTTCCTCTTTCAAAAGACCAACAAATTCTTCGCGCTTGTCTTTCCATTCAGCAGGAATGCGTTTTTCCAGTTCAACCATTTCGTCTTCAAGGACTTTAATTTCTTCCTCGATAGACTGGCGTTTTGTTGCGTTTTCATCACCCCGCAATTTGCCAATTTCTGATTGAAGTTCCTTTATCTCAGCAACATGGAAGCGAATATCGCGTTGTATTTCCCTTACATTTTCATGCAACGGTCTATAGTCCACGGAAGCCTTGGTAATGGTTTCTTCAGCCATATTTGCGTTTACAAGCAATTCCTTTGCACCCGCTGCGGCCTCAAGAGAACTTGTAAAGTCCTTTGACATTTTACGTGGCAACATGCTGACATCTATTGTACCGGCAGTTTCTATGGCGCTGTTTATTGCCTGGCCATTCTCGTCAAACTGTTGAGTAACATATTTTTCAACACAATATTGAAGTTGCGGGTTACGCGGTGGAGGAGCGGTCTCTGATAGTAACAACGAGCGATTGGGAAGATAATTCACCAGTGTGGGATAAATCCCGACAATCACAAGTGCTGCAATCTGAAGACCAATAAACGCGATGACCCCCTTGTACATGGCCAATGTCTTGACGGTTGCAGGCGCAACACCACGCAAATAGAACAAGGCAAATCCAAACGGCGGCGTCAGGAATGAAGTCTGAATATTCAGACCAATCATCACACCCAACCAGACAGCAGTAATGTTTGCAGAAGGATCAGAAAGCAGAATTGGCGCAACAATCGGCACCACAACCACTGCGATTTCAATGAAATCAAGGAAAAAGCCCAGTATGAAAATCACTGCCATTACGATGATGAACTTGGTCCAGAAGCCACCAGGCAGACCTTCAAGGAAGTGTTTAACCAGTTCTTCCCCACCGAACGCACGGAATGCAGCTGTTAGCATGGCGGCACCGAGAAGGATAATGAAGACCAGTGAAGTGGTTTTAGCAGTTTCCACCATCACACTACGAAGCGTATCTTCAATTTTAAAGACTCGCCATCCACTCCATACAAGTGAAACAACCAAAGCTACCACGGCAATGATTGCGATTGTCAGACCCAGCTGATCGGTTGAACTGGTGATGTTCTTGATATTTGTATTGAAGTTGGAAACGGTGAAACCAATAACAATCATCGAGATGATTGCAATCAGCGCAGGCCAATAGGCAGACTTGTTTCCTTCATGCAAGCGATAGCCCGCCATGATCAACGCACCAGCGGCACCGATGGCGCCGGCCTGGTTCACCGTTGCAACCCCTGAAATGATTGAACCAAGAACGAGGAAAATCAGGGCCAATGGTGGTATCAGGATAATGAAGACTTTACCCCAAAAGGCTGCATTGAAACTACCTTCATAACGCACTGCAGGTGCAGACTTTGGGTTCAGGAATGCATAAATCAAAATGTAGATCATGTATAATATGACCAAAACAATACCAGGCACAAAAGCACCCAGGAACATTTCACCGGCACTTGTAGAGCCCACATCAAAGACTGATGGCATGGTCAATTCACCAGTGTTTTCCTTGTAAAGCGCCTTACGCGCAGAGCCAGCCTGATCGGCAGCACTTGAAAGCTGGTCAGCCAAAATAATCAACACAATGGATGGGGGAATAATCTGTCCCAATGTACCAGAGGCAGCAATTGTACCAGTGGCAAGCGAGGGAGAATAATTGTTTCTAAGCATTGCTGGCAGGGAAATCAGACCCATGGCAACAACCGTCGCCCCTACAATACCGGTAGTTGCAGCGAGCAAGGCACCCACAAACACAACTGAAATACCCAGGCCACCTGGAACAGGACCAAAAAGCTGAGCCATCGTAATCAAGAGATCTTCAGCAATCTTGGAACGCTGAAGCATGATGCCCATGAAAATAAACAGGGGAATTGCTATCAGCGTATCGCGTTCGGGCTCCCAATAAACCCCTCGCAGGTTGGTAACGCCCGCACTCAGCCATTGGCCGGGTCCGCCTTGCGCAAAATAGGCATCCGTATCACCTGCGAATAAATAACCACATAGCGCAGCAAGGGCAATCGAGATGATTGCAGAACCAGGCAGCGCGAATGCCACCGGATAACCAGAACCAAGCGCAACAGCCATCAAAAGAACTAGAACAAGAAGAAACAGTAATTCCATTTTTAGTGCGCCCCCGGAGCAGCTGGTTTTATCTTGTGAGGATCATTGCGGTAATCCGCTACAGCATCCATCAAATAGGCTATGAACTGGATCATCATTGAAATTGCAAAAACACCCAGGAAACCAGCCATCATGTATTTCACATACATGCCAAAGCCTGATTGAGTGACTTCAAAGTTGAAAACAGGGCTGTTTATTACTGATGACTTTCCACCCATGCCGACGATGAGGATGGTCCAACACAAGGTTAAGCCAAGAAATATAGAACCGATTGCATTGATCATGCCCTTGGTTTTGTCCTTGAAACCCGCGTAGAAAACATCAACGCGAACGTGCCCCTCTTCAAGCAGTGTAAACGCACTGGCAAACAAGAACAGCGCGCCATACCAGAACCGAACCAGATCTGCCATGAAAGCCTGTTCGTATGAGAATATGAAGCGCGATATAACTATCATGAGTTCGGCAGCTACAATGAGCAGTGTCAGCCATGTGAAACCTAGTGTTCGGGTTACAAAGCCAAGCACAATCCCCAAAAGCATTAATGGTACATGGACGTAAATGCCTCGAAACTGAGACTTGCCCAGCTGAGATGCAAGGTCTTCGCCAAAGATCGCAGGCAACATACCCTCCACCCGCAAAAACGAGATCCCCATGTCAACAATACCGACAATCAGCACAACCCAAAATGCGCAACGGATGAAAACGGTGTTGAAGTTGGAGATTACAAGACTGTCTTGTCTTAGGGTTTTGTCACTTCTTTTGCGGACGAGTACAATGGCAAGGCCTGCCAGAACGACATATGAAAGAGCCTGCAGCCAGGAAACGGCGCTGGCTCCTTCCTTGAAGATACCATCAGCTCCGGGCAGACCCGCACCAAAGGTAAGGAAATTGTTGACGACAAATGTTGCCATAACAGCCAACATTACCCAGCCTAAAACACGAATGATATAAGTAGACTTCATGCCTTGCGAAGGCACGGTTTCAACGGCGTCTGAAGACACGGTAATCTCTCCCCAAGATTTTATTGGTTTGTCTGTTTTTATGTCATGACAAGTGACAGATGAAAAACGGGGCATTGTATGCCCCGTTTATAACTTGAAGTCTTAGAGACCTAGAACGCGGTTACGTTTTTGAACGTATGAGATATCAGAAAGCGCATTCCACTTACCTAGCTCTGAACGTTTCGCGATAACGCTGTCGTAGATTTTCTTCGATAGAGCTGAGTGATCACGAGCTTCCTCAAGAACCTCTTCAGCAGCTTCACCAAATGAGTCATAAACATCATCGTTAAATTCACGAAGTTCAACACCGTGGTCATTGATGAGACGGTTTAGGTACTCACCGTTGTTGGCATTTGTTTCTGCCATTGTACGTGCGTTTTCTTCGTTACATGCAGCCTGAATGATTGCCTGATCTGTTTTGGACAGTTTGCCCCAGAATTCAGCGTTCATACCCATTGCAAGTTGAGCGCCTGGCTCGTGCATGCCCGGGAAGTAGTAGTATTTGGCTGCTTCGTAGAACTTCATGAAGAAGTCATTGTATGGGCCAACCCACTCTGTTGCGTCAATCGCGCCAGATACAAGGTTTTCATAAATCTGACCGCCTGGTAGTGAAACCGGTGAAGCACCGAGCTTTGACATTACGTCGCCACCAAGACCAGGAATACGCATTTTCAGACCTTTAAGGTCGTCTGCAGATTCGATTTCCTTGTTGAACCAGCCACCCATTTGAACGCCAGTGTTACCACAAGCAAAGTTCTTGAGACCAAATTCGCCAGCGATTTCATCCCATAGTTCCTGACCGCCTGCGTATTTGATCCACGCGTCCATTTCTGTGTAGGTGAAACCGAACGGAATAGCTGTGAATGCAGCCCAACCTGGGTGCTTGCCTTTCCAGTAGTAGTCAGCTGCAATGTAAGCTTGAGCGTTGCCTGAGGCAACTTCATCAAATGAGTCAAATGCACCAACACGCTCGCCAGCAGCGAAATATTGCACATTAATTCTACCTTCAGTCAATTCGCCAATGCGTGCAGCCAAGCGCTGAGCAGGCAAACCAAGACCAGGGAAGTCACGTGGCCAGGTTGAAACAATGACCATGTCTGTTGTTGATTGAGCAACTGCAGGTGCTGCAAGTGTAGCGGTTGCTGCACCAGCGACTGCAGTACCAGTCAAAAATTTACGACGATCCATATGGATTCTCCTCCAGATTAAAATTTGG
>CALDZZ010000217.1 GCA_937944075.1 uncultured Rhizobiaceae group bacterium | reverse complement strand
GTTGGGAATTACTTTTCAGCAGGTTCAAAAATATGAAAAAGGCACAAATCGTATCAGCGCCAGCAGATTACAGAGCCTTTCGGAAATCCTGAATGTTCCGGTTTCCTTTTTCTTCGAAGACAGCCCCGGTTTGCAAACAGTGTCACAGGGTGAGCTTGCTGAAGGGGACGCCTCTAATTATCTGGTTGATTTCCTGTCTTCATCCGAAGCAATCAACCTGAACAAGGCATTTGCAAACATCAAGGATCCAAATGTCCGCAAAAAGCTCATAGAACTCGCACGCGCCTTGGCTGATTAGCGGCATTTTAATAGCTGGTATCAAAACAATTTCTTGACCTTTGCTTCCAAGACGACAATAAACAGATAAAAATAACATATAAAGCAATCTTTATATCATCTTGGAGATTTTTAAATGGCCCGTCAGAATTATCTATTTACAAGTGAGTCCGTTTCAGAAGGACACCCTGACAAGGTTTGTGACCGCATTTCAGATGAAATTGTGGACCTGATTTACAAGGAAGCAATCAAAACCGGGCTTGATCCATGGTCAGTTCGGATCGCTGCCGAAACCCTCACAACCACAAACCGTGTTGTAATTGCTGGTGAAGTGCGGTTGCCGGATTCACTTTGCAAAAAGGACAAGAACGGCAAAATCGTAAAGGATGCGAGCGGTAATCCTGTTGTAGCCCCAGGGCGGTTTCGTTCTGCAGCCCGTCGCGCAATTCGTGATATTGGCTATGAACAGGACGGCTTTCACCACAAGACTGCCAAGATTGATGTTTTGCTTCATGCGCAATCTGCTGACATTGCACAGGGCGTGGATAATGCTGCTGATAAAAAAGGCGAAGAAGGTGCTGGCGATCAGGGTATCATGTTTGGTTACGCCTGTACTGAGACACCGGATTTGATGCCGGCGCCAATTTATTACAGCCACAAGATTCTTGAGTTGATGGCAAAGGCTCGCAAATCGGGTGAAGGCGAGGCTGCAAAGCTTGGCCCGGATGCAAAATCACAAATCACGGTTCGCTATGAAAATGGCAAGCCGGCAGAAGTAACCGGAATTGTTGTTTCAACACAGCATATGGATGAAAGCTGGGATTCAGCAAAGGTAAGAAAAGTGATCGAGCCTTACATTCATGAAGCGCTAGGTGGTAATCTGCCAATTGCTGATGATTGCGATTGGTACATCAATCCGACCGGCAAATTTGTAATCGGTGGCCCGGATGGGGATGCTGGCCTGACCGGTAGAAAAATTATTGTTGATACCTATGGTGGTGCGGCTCCGCATGGTGGTGGTGCTTTCTCAGGCAAGGACACAACCAAGGTTGATCGCTCGGCAGCATACGCGGCGCGTTATCTGGCAAAAAATGTTGTTGCAGCCAAACTGGCTGACAAGTGCACAATCCAGTTGTCTTATGCGATTGGGGTTGCACAGCCGCTTTCAATTTACGTAGACACACATGGTACAGGTAAGGTTTCTGATTCAGCTCTGGAAGATGCAATCCGTGAATGCATGGACTTGTCTCCGACCGGCATTCGCAAGCACCTTGATCTGAACAAGCCTATTTATGCTCAAACTGCTGCATACGGTCACTTTGGCCGCAAGGCTACCCGCAAAGGCGCTTTCTCCTGGGAGAAAACAGACTTGACCAAAGCACTAAAGGAAGCCGTCAAAGGCGCATAATTCAAGTGAATGAAACTGAACATTCCTTTCGCCGGTCAGAGGCATTCTTTGGTCGGCGAAAGGCGAAATCCCTTTCTGCCCCGCAGCAAAGACTGCTGGATGAGCTGCTACCCAGACTGAAACTGGATATTACCGAAAAGCCGATTAAAAATCTGAAAGATGCCTTTTCGCACGAGCCGGATTTCATTGTGCTTGAAAGTGGTTTCGGAGGTGGCGAACATCTCATTCATCAGGCACTTGCAAACCCCGAAGTTGGCTTTATCGGGGTAGAGCCGTTTGTAAATTCGATGGCAAAAGCACTCACAGAAATAGATGCTCAAGGCATTACAAACATCCGCTTGTATGATGAGGATGCCACAGAAATTTTGGACTGGCTTCCGGAACATTCAATCGACCGTATTGATCTGCTTTATCCGGATCCCTGGCCAAAGAAAAAACACTGGAAGCGCCGGTTTGTGAACCGGAAAAACCTTTCACGTTTTTCAAGAGTGTTGAAAAACAAAGCCATTTTTCATTTTGCTTCAGACATTGATACCTATATAAACTGGACATTAAATCATTGCGAAGCACATCCTGATTTTGAGTGGAAAGCTCAAACAGCAAAGGATTGGCATACGCCATATGAAAACTGGACACGCACAAGATATGAGGCAAAAGCCCTAAGGGAAGATCGCACCCCCTGCTATCTTCGCTTCAAGCGCATATAGCCAAACTTCAGGCCTGCCTTATATTCAATGGATGGCCAAGATACGAATCAATCATGAAATTTCAATAGATGAGGACGAGTTGAGTGAAAAGTTTGTTCGCTCAAGCGGTCCAGGCGGCCAGAACGTCAACAAGGTAGCAACTGCAGTACAATTGCGGTTTGATATTGCCAATTCAGAAAACCTGCCACAGCGCATCAAGACC
>CALDZZ010000216.1 GCA_937944075.1 uncultured Rhizobiaceae group bacterium | reverse complement strand
GCCATCGAGCTTTTAACCGAAGGCAAACCGGCACGTGTTCTTCTGGAGGGCATTGAGCCAGACGATTTGAAAATCCTCAAAGGCCTGAACCTGCTAACCTCAAAACCGATTTTATACGTCTGTAATGTGGCTGAGGGCGATGCAGCATCGGGAAATGCTCATAGCGAAGCCGTTGCCAAACTGGCCGCCAGCGAAGGCGCACAATCCGTTGTGATCTCGGCAGCCATTGAAGAAGAAATTGCCCAATTGCCCGACGAAGAGCAACCCGATTATCTGGAAATGAACGGTCTGGAAGAATCCGGCCTCGACCGCCTGATTGCTGCTGGTTACGAACTTCTCGAACTACTTACCTATTTCACCGCAGGACCAAAGGAAACCCGCGCATGGACAGTCGCCAGCGGATCCAAAGCACCGCAAGCCGCAGGCGTCATTCATACAGATTTTGAAAAAGGTTTCATCCGCGCGCAAACCATTGCCTATGATGATTACGTGTCGCTGGGCGGCGAAGCCAAAGCCAAGGAAGCCGGAAAATCCCGCGACGAAGGCAAGGAATACATTGTCCAGGACGGCGACATCATGCTGTTCAAGTTTAACGTTTAATCCAGATAAGCATCGCCTCTTTGGCCTGCGCGTTCCAGATGTATTGGCAGGACTTTGCCATAGAGCTGTTTTGTGCGCTCAGGCGAACCGACCATACCTTCCTGCTCAACATAGGAAAAGATGGCCACGTAACGCGGCGTCTTGCCTTTTAAGGGTGCAACGCGGTGCAATGAATAGCGACCCTTGAAAATTTGCAGGTCACCCGGCTCAAGCCTTAAAGTGGTGACCAGGTCAGATTTTTCATCCAATACGTCTCGCACAGCATCGAAGTTTTCACTGCCTTCGCGAATGTTGGGTGCATATTCAAAATCACCACCTTCATCTGCATTCTGAATTGCCAGCGTGACAGTAAAATTGTTTGTGTCAAAATGCCATGGAAAGCCATTCCCCTCACTTGCCATGTTAACAATGACATCCGCAAGCGGATCAGCATATCTGAAGAAACGGTCATCCGACTCATCCAGGGCAACACGCATAAAGTCAAAAAACTCAGGCCATTCATAAATGGCTCTCAAAGCTGAATCCTCACCGAAATTATCCGCCGGAATAAAGGCGTTTGAGCGGTCATAAAACCTGCGCAAGGGATGTGTCGTTTCAAGACTGGTATTATCCTTGCTGAAATAGGGATTTGTTCGGTTCATTGAACTGTGTGCATGAGGGGCAGCATTATCTGACTCTTTTACCAGATCCGACAATTTCTCTTTCAGCAAGAAACCCTTCAGGACTGCGCATCCATCCTTTGCCAGTTTTGCATGGATGGTTTCAATCATTGCCTTGAAAGCTAGTGTATCCGGTTGATTGACTGGATACCGATTGATGTCGATATAGTCGATTGGATCAATCATGGTTAAACTCCCTGCAGTTTGTCGGGCTATACCCGCCCTCTCGGCACAACCTCATAGCCCGGCTCTTCAGGTTCATCATCCACCATTTCAGGCGGGAAGCCATCAGCCTTGATTTCCAGTCCAGTAGCGTCTTCCAGACGACGAATGATGTTTGGCGAAAGTTCGCGCTCACCATATCTGGCAATACCGTCTTCAAAGATTTTTACCATCAAGGGCGATATTTCCAGAGGCACATTGTGCTTTTCTGCCAATGCCTGAAACAGGCCAATATCCTTTTTCACCAAATCCATGGTGAAGGAAATGTCGCGGCTCCCGTTAAGCGTCACCTGGCCTTCAGTCTCCACGACAAAGGAAGTTCCTGATGAAATGGCCATTGCTTCATAAGTTGTTGCCATGTCCATGCCTGCTGCCTTCATGGTCACAAAGGCCTCCCCCATGGTGATGAGGTTTGCAGTTGCCAGATAGTTGGTCATGACCTTCAGCATGGAAGCAGTACCAATGGGGCCGGTATGAAGAACACGGCGTCCCAGCACCGTCAGGAATGGCAGCATTTTGTCAAAGGTCTCACGCTTGCAGCCTGCAAAAATGGAAATATTGCCCGTATCAGCACGATGACAGCCTCCGGAGACAGGACACTCAATCGCCTCACCACCCTTTGCCTCTACCAGGGCTGCCAGACGCTTTACTTCTTCTTCATCAGTCGTGGACATCTCTGCCCAGATTTTACCAGGCCCCATGGCTTCAAGTATGCCATCTTCTCCTTCGACAACAGCTGCACAGGCTGCAGGACTGGGCAGGCATGTTATGACAAGGTCGCAAGCCACCATCATTTCCCTTGGGCTGTTGGCTGACTTTGCTCCCTGTTCTACAAACTTTGCCACAAGTCCTTCATCAAGGTCACGGACGGTGACATCCTTGCCATTGCGCAACAGACTGCCTGCGAGTTTTCCACCCACATTGCCAAGACCGATAAACCCTACTTTCATGAACTCTCTCCCGATAATAACGGGATCAAGTTTCAATGAGTCTTGAAAATTTTGAAAGTGCTAAAAGCGACAGATTTGTGCAGAACTCAATGACCGTCGAATTCAACCAGTGTGCGTACGGCCACGCCCATTTCCCTGATTTTCTTGCGCCCGCCCAACTCCGGAAGGTCAATCACAAAACACGATCCGATGATATCGGCCTCCAGTTCACGCAGGAGTAAAATCGAAGCCTCGGCTGTTCCACCAGTTGCGATCAGATCATCCACCAGCAGCACACGACTGCCGGGCTTGATAGCATCCTTGTGGATTTCAAGCTCGTCCTTGCCATACTCCAGATCATACTCAATTGAGATCGAGTCATATGGCAATTTGCCTTTCTTGCGAATGGGCACAAAACCGCAGGAAAGCTGATGCGCCATTGCACCGCCAAGTATGAACCCACGCGCCTCAATACCGGCAACAAAATCAATGCTCGATCCGCTGTAGGGATGAACCAGTTCATCAACCGACCTGCGAAAGGCAGATGCATCTCCCAGCAGGGTCGTTATATCACGAAAGATAATCCCTTCCTTGGGATAATTCGGGATAGCCCGTATGGCTTTTTCAAGTTGCGCTCGCAGGGAGTGTTCCATTTTGAATCTTCCGGTTAGTCGTCATCCAATAAAAAAGGCCCTGTTCTGATACAGAGCCTTTTTGAATATCATTTGGTCGTTGAACCTTAGTCTTTTTTCAAAGCAGTAAAGACCTGCTTTTTTGAAAGATATAGCAACACAGACAAGATCAGAAGGAATATCAAAACCTTGAAGCCCATCTCCTTGCGCTCAATCAGATAAGGCTCGGCAGCCCAGGTCATGAATGCAGTAACATCCTTGGCCTGTTGCTCAAGCGTTGCTTCGGTACCATCATCATATTCTACATCGTCACCATATAATGGCTGACCCATGGCAAGCGCCTTGCCACCAATGTAATATGGGTTGTAATGCGTACCTTCGGCAATTTCGACACCCTCAGGGGCATCTTCATATCCAGTCAAAAGCGAATAGATATAGTCTGAACCGTTTTCAGCATAAAGCGTGAAGATATCAAACACGAATGTCGGAAAACCGCGCTCAACTGCACGAGCCTTTGCAAGCAGTGAGAAATCAGGTGGGTTTGCACCATTGTTGAGGGCAGCACCTTCTGCAGCATTTGCATAAGGACCTGGAATCAAATCAGAAGGCACAGCCGGACGCTCAAACATTTCGCCATCAGCGTTTGGACCATCGGTCACTTCAAACTCGGCAGCAATCGCTTTGACTTCTTCTTCAGAAAATCCGATTTCTGTAAGGTTACGGAATGCAAGCAATTCTATTGAATGGCATGAAGCACAGACTTCTGCATACACTTTGTAACCGCGTTGAAGCTGACCAAGATCCCACTTGCCGAATGGACCGGAAAAGCTCCACTCCACTTCACGTGGCTTGTTGATGGGCCCACCTGCAGCAAATGCAGAGGTAGCACCCAAAACAAGACCAAGAGCAAGACCAGCCGCTGCTATTTTAGAGATTATTGTTTTCATTTTGTATTTCCCTAAATCTTATTCAGCGGGTTGTGCTGAACCAACACGAACTGATTTTGCATTATCACCAAGCACGGCATCTGCAATGCTGGGAGGCACATCCTTTGGCTTCTCGTACCAACCAAGGAATGGCAGGATAACAAGGAAATGCGCAAAGTAATATGCAGTGAATATTTGCGATAGCAACGTGTAGATGCCTTCAGCAGGACGTGATCCAAGATAGCCGAGGATTACGCAAACAACCGCAAATATCCAGAAGAAGATCTTGAACATGGGACGGTAGTTGCCTGAGCGAACCTTGGAAGTATCCAGCCATGGCAGAACGAAGAGGATCGCAATCGAACCAAACATTGCCAAAACACCACCCAGTTTTGAGTCAATCAAAACGATGTCAGTGAACGGAATACCGATGTTGAAGGTTACAGCACGAAGGATTGCATAGAATGGAAGGAAATACCATTCAGGCACAATGTGTGCAGGTGTCTTCAAAGGATCAGCCTTGATGTAGTTATCTGGGTGACCCAGAAAATCCGGCAGATAGAAGACGAACCATGCGAAGAATGCAAAGAACAATACAATCGCCAAGGCATCCTTGATTGTCGCAAACGGTGTGAAAGGCACAGTCTCTTTCTTCATGTTCTTGACTTCAACACCCGTCGGGTTTGTTTGACC
>CALDZZ010000215.1 GCA_937944075.1 uncultured Rhizobiaceae group bacterium | reverse complement strand
AGGAAAAGGCAGGGCCGTTTGTAAACAAAATGGTTGAGGGTTTCAAAAGGGATTCATTTCAATATCTGCTGACGTTGAGGCTGGTACCGGTTTTCCCGTTCTGGGTGTTGAACATTGTGCCTGCATTGCTCGACATGAAGGTAAAACCTTATGCCTTGGCTACTTTCCTTGGCATCATACCTGGCACATTTACATACGCCTATATCGGGACAGGCATGGACAGCATTATAGCTGATGTGGCAGAAAAGCAGCCGGGGTGTGCAGAGGCAGGCACTTGCGAACTGGATTTTGGTTCCCTGGTTACGCCGGAAATACTCATTGCAATCTCCATGCTGGGCGTCATTTCCATTCTCCCCCTTGCAATTAAAAAATTGCGCGGTGGCAAGCCGATATCCGGTGTCAAATAAATCTGTTTCAAAAGTATAGTCAGGAAGTCAAATGACAGAAATTCTAAAGCCGGATATATGTGTGATAGGTGCCGGCTCCGGCGGGTTGAGTGTAGCCGCCGCCGCAGCAGCATTTGGGGTTTCCGTTGTTCTGATCGAAAAGGGAAAAATGGGCGGTGACTGTCTGAACTACGGTTGCGTGCCCTCAAAGGCGATTTTGGCTGCCGGCAAGCACGCCCAGGCCATTCGCGATGCAGGCAAGTTTGGCGTTACAGTTTCGCAGGATCCCAAGGTGGATTTCAAGAAAGTACATGATCATGTTCACCATGTGATTGCGCAAATTGAGCCCAATGATTCCGTCGAGCGTTTTACCGGAATGGGCGTAGAGGTCATACAGGCGGAAGGGCGTTTCAAGGATGAAAAAACGGTCATAGCCGGTGACAAGGAAATTCAGGCGAGACGGTTTGTAATTTCTACCGGATCATCAGCGTTTATACCTCCGATCAAAGGGCTGGACAGCGTTCCTTACCTAACCAATGAGACCCTGTTTGAGAACACCAAGAAAATGGATCACCTCGTTATTATTGGTGGTGGTCCGATTGGCATGGAAATGGCTCAGGCGCATCGCAGGCTTGGCTGTGAGATTACCGTTTTGGAAGGTGCCAAGGCGCTTGGAAAAGATGATCCTGAGTTAACGTCCATATTGCTTGAAAAATTACGCGAGGAAGACATAAACATCATTGAAGGGGCTCTTGTTTCAAACGTCATGCCCCGAGGCAAGTTAGGCATCACAATATCCTACAAGAAAGATGATCAAGCATTTGACGTTAAAGCCTCACATGTTTTGGTTGCCACGGGACGTGCCGCAAATATCGATGGCCTGTCCCTTGGGGCTGCTGGCATTGAGCATACACGCCGCGGCATTACTGTCTCCAGCGATTTGCGCACAACAAACAAACGCGTTTATGCCATTGGTGATGTAACCGGCGGCCTTCAGTTTACGCATGTTGCCGGTTACCATGCCGGGCTAGTTATACGCGGAATTTTGTTCCGCAAAAAGGCAGTGCCCAATGATAGCATGATCCCGTGGGTTACCTATACAGACCCCGAACTTGGCCATGTTGGGATGACGGAAGACGAGGCGCGGGAGAAATACGGTACGATCAAGGTTTTGCGATGGCCATATCATGAAAATGACCGTGCCCAGGCCGAACGAAAAACGACCGGCCTCATCAAAATGGTAACCAATAAAAAAGGCCTTATACTTGGTGTTTCAATAGTAGGACTCGGCGCAGGCGAAATGATGAACATGTGGGCGCTGGCCATTACCAACAAGATGAAGGTTGGTGATGTTGTTGGCTATGTCTCGCCATATCCTACCTTGTCTGAAATCGGCAAGAGGGCTGCTGTTACCAATTATACATCCCTTGCCAAAAAGCCGATGATCAGAAGTCTGATAAAATTCCTCCAGAAGTTTGGATAAAGAGTATCGGGCATGAAGGAAGGGAAAATAGCAAAAACAGAAAAGACCAGGGTATTGCCTCGCGTGTTCAATGCAATTCGCGGAGGCCTTTCAACCAAGCTACTCGTCTTGACAGCCATCTTTGTGCTCGTGGCCGAAAGTCTGATCTTTGTCCCTTCTGTAGCCAATTTCAGAAACGGATGGCTTAAAGATCACCTGCTAATTGCCGAGGCGGCCAGTATTGTTTATCTTGATTCCACTGACTTGATGCTCAGTGAGGAAGCAGGACAAAACCTCCTTGCAACAACTTCTTCCCTTTCTGTTGCCATCAGACGCGATGGCATCTCCCGTTTGATGGCAAAATCGCCGGGTATGGGCGAGCTGGTTGAACATATAGACCTTGATAACACAACGGCAGTTGGCTCGATTGTCAGTTCATTGAGAATGCTGTTTGACGAGCCGGATTCGCAATACAGGGTGTTTGGTACAATGCGCTCAACGCCTGCGATCATGGAGCTTGTTCAGGAAACCAGATACATTCAAAAGGCGATGTGGGTTTATGCCAGGAATGTTGCTATTCTTTCATTGCTGATTTCGGTTTTTACTGCAGCACTGGTTTATCTTGCGCTTTACCGCCTGATCGTTTTGCCGATTATCAGAATTTCGTCAAACATGGACGCTTTTTCCAAAACGCCTGAGAATGCATCGCTTGTGTACAAGCCCACCACACGCATTGATGAAATCGGGACAGCAGAAAAACGACTAGCCGCGTTTCAGGGTGACTTGCAGCAAACCCTGAGGCAAAAGCAGAGGCTGGCAGATTTGGGACTTGCTGTTTCAAAAATCAATCATGACTTGCGCAATATTCTGGCTTCAGCTCAACTCTTCTCTGACAGACTTTCTGCCTTGCCGGATCCGACAGTCCAACGGTTTGCCCCCAAACTGATCAAGACGATTGACCGCGCTGTTGATTATACAAAATCGGTTATAGATTATGGCCGTGCGCTGGAAGCGCCACCCAAGCGCCGCAAACTTCTGTTGAACACGATCGCAAATGATGTTGCTGATATGCTGGGTCTGGAAAACAGCCTTGTCATCGAGTGGAACAATAACATCCCGCTGGATTTTCAGGCTGATGCTGATCCCGAGCAGCTGTTCAGAGTGTTAATGAACCTTTGTCGCAACGCCCAACAGGCAATGATTGATGCAGATCTTCCCGGCCGGGCAAAAAAGCTTACAATTCAAGCTGAGCATCTTCAGGGTGAAGTGCACATACGGATTACGGATACCGGCCCTGGCATACCTGAGAACATTCAGGAAAAGATTTTCATCGCATTTGAAGGCTCAACAAAAGCGGGTGGCTCCGGACTGGGACTGGCCATTGCAGTAGAGTTGTTGAGAGCCCATGGCGGCACAATTGAAATCGAAAATACGGATGAAAACGGAACGACATTTCATATCGTGATACCCAACGAGTATCAGCCTCAATAAATTTGAGATTTATTTTGTAGCGATATGAAAAACCCGGTTAAAAGGGCTTGCTTTTATCTTGTATTGGCAGTACCACCACAAACTGCAAGGGTTGTTACCCACGCAATGCGCACTCGTAGCTCAGCTGGATAGAGTACTTGACTACGAATCAAGGGGTCGGGAGTTCGAATCTTCCCGAGTGCGCCATTTAACAACGCTATTCCTTTGGGAAATGCGTTTAAAATTCAAGCAAAATCACTTTCACTAAAAGCCAGCAAAAAGCGTATAATACAGCCAGCCATTAGCCATGTTCAACGCACATTATTGCGTTGCAACCGGCCTGAATCATATCTCAGGCCGGTCGTTGTTTGGAATTAGTTCACTGCTTGCTGTTTTGGTATCGGGAAGTGCGCGATATCTTGCCAAAGCTTATCCCGGTTTATGACACCTCGATACGCCTTGTCATGCTTCATCAGAAAATTATGCGCTTTTCTTTGTTTCCACCACGAAACCGTAGGGTGTAAATGATGCAGCGAATGCCAGGCATCACCGGCCGGGTGTATTAACAAATGATCCAGCAGCCCCAGATTGTTGAAAGTGGTTGTTGCAACACTGTCACCCAGTTCATAATCATGTTCAGAGAGTTCTGCTATGCTGCGTAAGAACGGCAGGGAGACAAACATGATCAACATCCAGCTGAAAACCACAAAAGCTGCCAATTGCCAGGAATGAAGCAGCGTCAGTACAAGAGCTGACACGCTGTGCCAAACAAGAAAAATGGAAACTTGCCCAATATCGGATTTTACTTCCCGGTAAAATTCCCTGACATATTGTGGCATCCATTTAGCAATCAGGAGCAACAGCTGTTTATTGGAGTTGATATTCTGTGTATTGGCGCCAATGTTCTCCAGCCGAATGCGGCAGGGATCCTGGTGAGAGGCATATTCGCCATGATGCAGTGCATGGAAAATACGATACTGGCTTACATCCTGAAGCATGGGCCAGGCCGCGAACAGGTTTGTCAGCAGGTCATTGGTCTTTCTGTTTTTGGAAAAATTATTATGACTGCCAAAATGTACAATATTCTCCAGTCCACGCATTTGCCTTGTGATGAAAAGGACAGAGAAAAAAATAACTGTAAAATTCAACAGGTATGAATCATTGTGCTGTACAGTAAAAAACCCAAGAACCAGCGTCGCGTAAATGGACATGAGGTAAGACAGGTTCCAAAACCCTGCCTTGGGAATTGATTTTTCTGAGAAAAGCTTTCTGAACATTTGTTTTTGTTCAAAATTCATTTCTGACTTGTATTCAAATGAGGTATCTTCTTTATTCGTAATCATAAAACTAACCCTTGTATGTATTGTTTTCTTTTTTTGAGGGATTTTGATGATTAGTGGATTTATATTTTTCCTTTATATTTATAAATGCCTTTTCTAATCCCACGTTAGAAGAATTAATGCGTTTTCGCGTGCATCTATAATGTTTAGTGCTAATGTGGATTTAGGAGATTTAATACATGTTTGATTACGCACACTTAGAAGCGCTTTTAGCTGTTGAAAGAGAAGGCAGTTTTGAAGGGGCGGCGCGGTTCCTGGGCGTGACCTCATCAGCAGTCTCGCAACGCATCAAGCTGTTGGAAGAGCGTATTGGTGCAGTAGTCATCAACCGTCAGCCCCCAATCAAGCCAACGCATATCGGTATTGAGCTTTGTCGTCATGCTGAGCTTGTGTCGATACTTGAAGACAAAATCATCAATGAGAATAATTGTACGCCTTCCCAAAAGGATCATCGAAAGCCGGTCATCAAGATTGTTGTGAATGATGACAGCATATCAAGCTGGTTCATGGATGTGTTCAAGGCTCATGCCTGGGAAGATTCTGCCTATATGTATGAAGTTTCAATTGCAGATCAGGACTATTCTATAGACGAATTGAAATTCGGCTCTGTGCTTGCTGCTATATCCATCAACAAGGTTCCCGTACAGGGCTTTACAAGCCGCTATCTGGGAACGCATGTATACCGAGCAAGCGCAAGTCCTGAATATGTTAAAAGGTATTTTCCGGATGGCGTTACGCTAGAGGCACTGAAAAAGGCACCCGCCTTGCGCTACAGCGCACAGGATGATCTGCAACAGCAGTGGATTCATGAATATATGGGTGAGAACATCATGCATGACACTTACATCCTGCCGTCTTCTCCTGCATTTGTGAGAGCCTGCCTGGATGGTGTTGCATGGGGAATGAACCCGTCACAAATGGTCGATGGCCTGATTGCCGAAGGGCGTCTTGTTGAGCTTATTCCTGAAACACCGTTGAACAAACCTTTGTACTGGCATTGTAGCCGGATGGTTGCAGATCCGCTTAACCGTTTCACGCAGCATGTAATAGAAGCCGCGGAAAAGCACCTTGATCAAACCTTGCAGGTCAAAGAGTAAAAGCTGAAAGATACGAAAGGTGCTTTGTTTACAGGAGCATTTTTCTGCTCTCTAGGTGTCATTTAACCAGTCTGCAATCACACTGACTTGCTCGTCATTTCTCAAGGTTGGCGTATGGCCAGTATTATCAAACTCATAGACACTGGTCTGGGGGCCGCAGGATAGCATTCTTTGCGCTGTTTCTTCTGAGAGAAATGTGGATTGCTTTCCGCGTAAAACCAGAACCGGACAGGTAATCTTTTCCCATATGTCCCACATATCGACGTTAAAATACGAAATCGAATCGCGGAAAGCATCCCCGATACGCGGGTCGACTTTCATTTTCAAAGTACCTTGCTCGGTTTTCTTGCAGGAATATTTGGCCATTTGTGCCCAATCATCATCTGTCATGGGCGCAAACTCGGGGTAAATTTCGCGCAGGTAGTTTTCAACTTCCTCGTAGCTATCAAACTCCGTAGACTTTCCAATATATTTGGCAATCGACAAAAGCGCATCACGAGAAACTTCCGGTCCAATATCATTGACTACGAGGCGCTTAATCGGGGACTGGGCCACAGATGCCAGCACCATTCCAATGATGCCGCCCATGGATGTGCCAATCCAGTTTAAGTCCTTGTCGCCAATGCGATTGATCAGCACATTCATGTCCGCATTATATTGCAGGTAGTTATAACTTTCATCATCAAGCAGATGATCGCTATCACCCCTGCCAACAACATCGGGGCAGACAATCCTGTATTGATTGCAGAGCTTTTGCGCAAAATAGTCAAAGTCACGCGCGTTACGGGTAAGCCCGTGGACACATAAAAGGGTTTCCTGCTTCCTGAAGCTTTCAGGCTTACCCCACTCAAGATAGTTGATGCGGTGGAAACCATGGTATCCAAGCCCAAGTACATATTGCTTAGAATAGGCTTTTTCAGGTTGTTTCAAACGGTGGGGCATAAAGGGTCTTTTACTTGTTACTTGCTTAAATCTTTGAGGCGCTCTTGTAGTGCATTGATCTGCTCTTGAAGGCTGTCGAGTTCGCTCTCTTTGGTTTCAGATGCCATGGGATCACTGGTTTCATTTTTAACATCATCGGAGGAAGTTGGTGAAGAACCCCTTGAAGAGGCAGGGTTGCCGAATAATTCCCATGATTTCTGGAAAATTTCCATATTTTGTCTGACCATGTCCTGACCAAACTGCATCATGGCTTTTGTATTTTGCTCGACAACATTTTCCATGGTTGATTTCATGCGCTCACGTTCTGCGGCAAAAACATCGAGTGATTCCTTGAGATACCCGGGCATTAGCTTTGCATATGTATCGTCATACATTCCTATGAGCTGTTTTTGCACTTCTAGTGGGAAATGAAAGCCGCCCTTACCAGTTTCGCGTTCAAAAATTATCTGGTTCAGAATTTCGCGGGTGATGTCTTTATCGGTTTTTGTATCGCGTATTTCGAACGGTTTGTCAGATTTTACCAGTTCAACAAGGTCATCCAGTACAATGTAAGAGCTGGTTGAAGTGTTGTAGAGACGACGATTTGGGTATTTTTTGATGAGAATGGGTGCATCATCGATATTTTTATTTGGCTCATCTGTTTTTGATTTGGGCAAAATATTCGTTCCCGAAATGGTCTTGTTGCAATGCATCATATTAGGCAGTATTTCCTGCCATGTGCAATGTTGCTGGGTATAAAAAAGCCGCCAGTTTCTAATGGAACTGGCGGCTTGTGTTCGTCAACTCAAGGCTTTTGCGGGATAATTAAAACTATGCAGTTCAATTCTCCCAAAAAGGCTTACATGTTGATTGAAAAGCTTTTTGAGTAAGCTAGACGACCGGCTTCACCGGTTTCTTTCATAAGCTTGCCTGAAAGTTCAGCCAGACCTTTAGTTTGGTCTGTGAAACGCTCTGTAGAAGAGGCCATGTTTGATGTAGCAACCTTGTAGAACTCTGAAATGTCGTTGGTTTTGTTCAATGCTTTAACACCATCGAAAGCCGCTGCGACATTTGATACGTAGTTGTCGTATATTTTTTTACCCATTGCTTCATAGCTTTTGAAGCAAGCTGCGTTGAATTCAATCGCGCTTTCTACAACTTTTTCAGAGTTGGCAATGTGCTTTGTTACATATTCTTGTGTATCTGCTGCATCCATTTTCTTTGTCATAATAATGATCCTTTACCAGTGTTGGTTCTGATTGAACAAAACAATTATTCAATCGCGATGATTGATATATAGGATAGATCATTGTGCATTGCAACAAAAAATTGTGCAACGCACAAAAATAATCTGTTTTCATAGTCTGGAAATTCTAGTTTTGCCTTTCAGAACAAACAATTGTGCATTTTCTGCAACATGCTTATGCAATCAAAACACTTGATAAATGACTACTATTTATAGATATAAGATTTTATAAATTTTTCTGCAAAGCGGGAAAAACCGCAGAAAATTTTCATTTGCAGACATAAAACTGCAACTTATGTCGACAAAAAACATTGTAAATAGCAAGTTCAACTAATTACGGAGAATAATTTTGCCCAAGGAGAAAAATACCACAGCAGCGCAGCTATTGGTAAAGTGTCTGGAAAACGAAGGGGTGGATTATATTTTCGGAATTCCCGGGGAAGAAAACATAGCTGTCATGGATGCACTTCTGGACAGTTCCATAGAGTTTGTTGTTACACGCCATGAACAGGGTGCAGCTTTTATGGCTGATGTTTACGGAAGGCTGACAGGCAAGGCCGGTGTCTGTATGTCAACCCTGGGTCCTGGCGCCACAAATCTCGTAACCGGTGTCGCAGATGGCAATATGGACAGGGCTCCGATGGTGGCAATCGCTGGACAGGGCGCAACAACCAGAATGCACAAGGAAAGCCACCAGATATTGGATCTGGTTAATCTCTTTGAACCCATTACGAAATACAGCACTCAAATAAGAGCGCCAGAAATTGTTCCGGAAGTTGTCCGTAAAGCCTTTAAATTCGCACAAGCAGAAAAGCCCGGCGCTGCATTTATAGATTTCCCTGAAAATATTGCCGATATGGATGTTGGCTCTCTGGTACCCCTCAAGGTTCAATCTGCAAGCGCGCCTAATGCTGCACGCGGCAAGTGTCGTCAGGTTGCGGAGATGATTACAAAGGCCAATAACCCGATTATTATTGCCGGTAACGGTATAATAAGACATGGGGCATCTGATGCACTCATTGAATTTGCAGAAAGCATCAACGCACCCGTTGCAACGACCTTCATGGCAAAGGGCGTTATTCCATCCTCGCATCACCTAAGTCTTGGCACAGTTGGTCTCAAGGCACATGACCTCGTGGCATTTGGTATTGATGACGCTGATCTCGTTATCTGTGTTGGATATGACATGGTTGAATATGACCCTGCGCACTGGAACCCGAACTACGATAAAAAAATCATTCACGTGGATGGTTCTCCTGCAGAAGTTGATTCTCATTATATTGTAGAAGCTGGTGTTATTGGTGATTTGAAGGATTCCATGGCTCGAATCGGTGCGCAATGTGACCGCGAGCCGTCCCCGGCCATGAAAAGCCTTCGCAAGAAAATTTCCCATGAATTAAATCGCCATGCGGAAGATGTCAGCTATCCTGTAAAACCGCAAAAAATAATTTATGACATTCGTCAGTGTCTTGAACCTGAAGACGTCGTCATTTCAGATGTAGGCGCACATAAAATGTGGATGGCCCGCATGTTCCAGGCTGAACGTCCAAATACCTGTATCATTTCTAATGGTTTTGCCTCCATGGGCATCGCTTTGCCGGGCGCTATAGCTGCCAAGCTGGTTTACCCGGAAAGAAATGTGCTTGCTGTTACGGGTGATGGCGGTTTCATGATGAATAACCAGGAAGTGGAAACCGCTGTCCGTTTGGGTCTCAACATTACAATCTTGATGTTTAACGACAACAAACTTGGACTGATCGAGTGGCATCAGCTTCGTGAGTTTGGCCGCAAAAGTAATGTCGATGTTGGCAATCCGGACTTCATCAAGTTCGCTGAAAGCTTTGGTGCCAACGGGTACAAGGTTGAAAAAGCTGAAGATCTGCAATCCGTTCTGACAACAGCAATCAATGATGGCGGAGTTTCTTTGATTGATTGTCCGGTTGATTATTCAGAAAACATGAAATTGACAGAACGATTGAAGAGCCTCAAGTCGTTTGAAGATGAACCAACAGAATAAAAGGTAACAATATAAAATGCATGCGTTTCAATTCCAGACAACAAAGTCAATTCTTTCAGAGGTTGGCAGCACTGCAAAAATTGGTGGCATCATGGCAGACATGGGCTGCAAGAAGATTGCCTTTGTCACAGACAAGATTATCCTGGAGCTAGGGCTGGCCAAGGCCGCGCTCGACAGTCTCAAGGAAGCCAAGATTGATGTCCATATCATTGATGATGTTGTAGCTGATCCGCCGGAAGCGATGATCCTAGCAGCCGTTGATGAGTGCAAGGGCGCTGGCGTTGACGGGGTTGTATCCGTTGGCGGTGGTTCTTCCATGGATACAGCAAAGCTGATTGCAGTCTTGATTGATTCTGATCAACCCATCGAGGAAATGTATGGCGTGGGCCTAGTCAAGGGTGGACGCCTTCCTATGGTACTGGCACCCACTACTGCAGGTACAGGTTCAGAAGTTACACCGATTTCCATTGTCACAACCGGCACTAACGAGAAAAAAGGCGTAGTCTCCCATCAGCTCTTGCCAGATTGGGCTGTATTGGATGCCGAGTTGACAACCGGTCTTCCGGCAGCTGTTACAGCTGCCACAGGCATTGATGCAATGGTACACGCAATTGAGGCCTACACCTCAAAACACAAGAAAAACATCGTATCCGATACACTTGCACGTCAGGCGCTGCAATTGTTGGGTGGTGCTATTCATACGGCCTGTACAGATGGCAAAAACAAGGAAGCCCGTTCTGACATGTTGCTGGGTTCAATGCTTGCTGGCATGGCATTCGCCAATGCACCCGTTGCAGCCGTACATGCGCTGGCTTATCCGCTGGGTGGGCATTTTCATGTGCCGCACGGTTTGTCCAATGCGCTCGTGTTGCCATATGTTCTAGATTTCAACATGAGTGAGGCAAGTGCTGCAGCACAATATGCAGAAATTGCGCCAATTATCTTTCCTGACCTTGCTGGTAAATCCGAAGTAGATGCCTGTAAGGGCATGGTGGATGGTTTCATGAAAATGGGTCCGGAGCTTGGCATGCAATCCAAGCTTGCAGAAGTGGGGGTTAATCACAATCACCTGCCAATGCTGGCTGAAGATGCCATGAAGCAACAGCGATTGCTCGTAAACAATCCGCGTGACATGACCTATGAGGCAGCACTCGATATTTACACCAAGGCGTTGTAACCGCGAACAGGAAACATAATGACTGAAAAAGATACCGTCGAAGCCAATATGGATCAGATGTTTGAAGTCTGGGAAAAGGGACAACAGGCTTTCTTCAAAGCTCAAACAGAAGCCATGGAGACGTTTGCGAAATCTTTTGAAGGCATTAAGGTGGAAGAAGGCTATCCCAATTGGGACAGCTTTATAAAGAGCTGGGTTCCGGACTGGGACCCTAACATCTTTGCCAACAAGACAGGCGAATTTGCGGGTGGCTTTGAAGCAACCCATAACGCTTTTCTCGCCATGCTGGAACCTGCAAACTGGACCCAGTACGCCCCTGAACAATTACGGGTAATTTTGCAATCAATAGCAGATGGGCCAAAGTTTGCAGATATGGCTACGCCACAACACGAAGCGGCTGCCACCTGGCGCGAATCCCTGGATTATTCAAAAGCAGCAACTGACATGGGTAAAGTCATGCAGGAAGCTTGGATAAGAACCCTGGGGCGTTTCAACGAAAAATATACGGTTGACGACTTGAAGTCGGCAAATCCTGAAGGTGCCATGAACGAATGGCTCAAGGCTGCAAATCATGAATTGTTAGAGACACAAAGAACACAGCAATTCATGGACGCGCAAAAACGCATGATAAGGGCGTCAACAGAAATAAAGGCACGTCAAAAAGAAACCGCTGAAGCCTGGTCTGCTATGTATCAGATGCCAACGCGCACAGAAGTGGATGACCTTACCAAAACGGTTCATGAACTAAGACGGGAATTGCGCACTCTAAAGCGCGAAGTCGCCAGTTTGAGAGGTGGAAACTAATGCCTGAAAAGCGTTCGCCAGACAAGGAGCAGAACCCGCCTCAAATTTCTGATCAAGCCCTTTTGGAGGCTCAAGAAGCATGGTCGCTTGCCTGGCAATACATGCTCAAAACTGGCGAACAGATGGTAAAGTCAAACAACTTCCTTGGTCGAATAAAAGACAAGGATGTGGAAATTGCAGAAACACCTGCCGACGTTGTATTTGAAATCGACAAGGTTCGCCTGTTTAGATACAGGCCGCTTGCAGAGGTGCGAAAAGACATTCCGCCAATGATCATATGTTATGGATTGTTCGGCCGTCAGACCATGATTGACTTGCAGGAAGACCGCTCGCTAGTGCGCAATCTCTTGATGGCTGGAATTGATCTTTATGTGGTTGATTGGGGAAATCCGACCAGAGCGGATCAATATCTCAATTTTGATGATTACGTCGAACGCTATCTGGGGTCATGTGTTGAATATTTATATGAGGCCAATGACAAGAAGCCGGTGAACCTCTTTGGAATTTGCGAAGGGGGTACTTTCGCAGCCATGCTGGCAGCATTAAGGCCAGAGCTTTTTGCAGGGTTGGCACTTGCCATAACACCGATTGATTTTCACGGTGATCAGGAAAACTTCTGGCGCGGAGAAGGGTTCTTGAATTCATGGGTTGGCAATTTGTCAAAGGACGATGTTGATCTGTTAATAGACACACATGGCATGTTGCCTGGTGAAATGACCGGTGCAGTATTCTCTGCACTGACCCCTATCGCCAGCATGACAAAATACAATATCGGCCTTGCCAGAATGGAAGGAAATGAAGCAATGATGCTCAACTTCCTGCGCATGGAAAAATGGATTGCTGACAGACCCGACCACCCTGGTGAGGCTGCACGCCAGTGGTTGAACGATCTTTACCGTGAAAACCTTCTGGTGAAAGGGCAATTTATGTTGTGTGGCGAGAAACTAGACCTTTCAAACATCACCTGCCCGGTTCTCAATATTTTTGCTGAACAGGATCATATTATTCCGGTTAGCTGCTCAAAGGCCATGGGCAATCTATTGTCGGATGACCAGTATGAGGAAATAGGTTTTCCCGGTGGGCATGTTGGTGTGTTCGTTAGCCGCAAGGCGCAAGGCGTGGTTGCAGGCGGCGTTGTCTCATGGCTTGAGAAAAGGCTTGATCCCTTGCCTGACAAAAAACAGAAAAATGAGGCTGGGGTAAAAAAGAAAAAATCAAAGAAGCAAATTCAAGGCTAGGAAGGCAGAAACTGATGGTAGACAAAGTCGTCTCACTGGAAAATGCAATAGCAACAATTGGTGACGGTGATACCGTTTGTGTTTCCGGCTTCGTTGGTATCGGGACGCCTGAAAGCCTTCTGCGTGGCATTGAAGAACGCTTTACAACTCATCAGTCTCCCAAGGATTTATCCCTCCTGTTTGCAGCAGCTCCAGGCGATGGTGCTGAAAAGGGGTTAAACAGGCTGGCAAAGCCTGGACTTGTAAAGCGGGCTGTTGGAGGACATTGGTCGCTGGTTCCAAAACTGGGCGCCATGGCAGTGGCGAATGAAATTGAAGCCTATAATCTGCCACTTGGCTGTATATCACAACTCTACCGAGATATAGCTGCCAGAAAACCCGGCATGTTTTCCAAGGTTGGCTTGCACACGTTTGTGGATCCGCGCCAGTCTGGTGGGGCCATTAATGACATTACCACAAAGCCGCTTGTTGAACTGAAGGAAATCAACGAAGAGGAATGGCTCTTCTATCATTCCATTCCTGTAGATGTTGCGCTTATTCGTGGTACAACAGCGGACCCGTTGGGCAATATCACAATGGAGCGTGAAGCCTTGACACTGGACATGTTGGCGATTGCAATGGCCGCCAAGAATTCCGGTGGTTTGGTGATAGCACAAGTCGAACGCATTGCAGCAGCAGGTTCACTATTGCCAAAGGAAGTGATTGTACCAGGGAATCTGGTTGACTGCGTGGTCATTGCAGAGCCTGACGAGCATTTACAGACCTATAAAACACCATACGATCATGGCTTCTCCGGTCGTATCAAAAGCGTCGTGAGCGACCCGGTTCCAATGGCGCTTTCCGAACGCAAAATCATTGCAAGACGTGCTGCCATGGAATTGCCTGTTAATGGCGTTGTCAATCTGGGCATTGGCATGCCGGAGGGTGTGGGTGCAGTCGCAAATGAAGAAAACATCATCGATAATATTACGCTGACAACCGAAGCAGGTGTCTTGGGTGGTGTACCCCAATCCGGTCTTGATTTCGGAGCAGCAATTAATGCAAATGCAATTATTCAGACCAACCAGCAATTTGACTTTTATGATGGCGGCGGACTGGATCTTGCCTGCCTGGGCATGGCCGAAACAGATCGCCACGGCAATGTAAATGTAAGTCGTTTTAAAAACCGCTTTGCAGGCGCAGGCGGCTTTATAAACATTTCACAAAATGCCCGAAAGGTATTGTTCGTCGGTACCTTTACAGCAGGTGGGCTGAAAGTGAAAACTGGCGATGGCGAATTGAAAATCATACAAGAGGGAAAAGCACGCAAGTTCACCTCTGAGGTTGAGCAAATCACCTTCAACGGAAAGTTCACTGCCGAACAAGGCAAGGAAGTTTTATACATAACCGAGCGTTGCGTATTTCGCCTGACAGACAATGGTCTTCAATTGAATGAAGTTGCCCCAGGCATCGATATTGAAAAAGACATTCTTGCGAACATGGATTTCAAACCGGTCATTGACGAACCTGTGCTGATGGATCGTTCAATCTTTGAAAACAAGACGATGAAACTGCGCAAGCGTTTGCTGGAAATTCCACTCTCGGACAGGCTGTCTTACGACAAGCAACAAAATATTGTCTACATCAACATGAGTGGGCTGGATATTACGACAAAGGAAGATTTGGCTAAACTGTCAAAGGGTGCAAACAAGTTTTTCAAGGAGTTGGGTCAAAAGGTAAACATCATCTCAAACCATGATGGCATATCCATTGCGCCACGTCTGGCAGGCAAGTTTGCAAATCTGCTAAGCCAGCTGGAATACGACTATTACCTGACAGCAACCCGCTACACGACGAGTGCTTTCCTGCGCCAGAAGCTTGGAGAAGATTTAAAACAACGCTCTATACAGCCGCATATCTTTGAAACCAGAGAAGAGGCATCTCGATATATATTTGAAAATCGCGATACACTTTAAGTTTTTCCCATAAAAAACGGGCGTTCCTGAGAACGCCCGTCTGTTATTTCTTATGATCGTTAGGTGCTTACGCAAACCACCAACGCTCAATCAGGCGTGAGCCGTCAAGCTGGAAGTTGTTGCCGAGCTTGCCGCTGTTTGCAAGCTTGGTGCTATGAGCATCGACGTAGTTTGCATACATTGGAACAACAGTGCCACCTTCCTGAGACATAAGCATCTGCATTTCAGTGTACATCTCCTTGCGCTTTGCTGAATCAAGTTCTGCACGAGCTTTAAGAAGAAGTTCCTGGAAGCGGGCATTTTCCCAGTTGGTATCATTCCACGGAACACCTGTTTCATAGGCAGTTGAGAACATCCAGTCCTCAGTTGCACGGCCTGACCAGTAACATGCACACCATGCTTTTTTCAGCCAAACGTTTGACCAGTAGCCATCATCCGGCTCTTGAACAACATTGATATCAATGCCGGCAGCTTTTGCTGAGGCCTGATAAAGCTGAGCAGCGTCAATCGCACCCGGGAAGGCAGCGTTAGCAGCTGACAGGTCAACTTTCAGTCCGTCAAGACCGGCAGCCTTGATCATGGATTTTGCTTTTTCCGGATCATAACTGTTTTGCTCAAGGTCTGAAGCAAAGTACTGGTTAGCAGGGCCAATTGGATGGTCGTTTGCAACCTGACCATGACCGAGCAGAACCTTGTCTACAAGTTACTGACGATTGATAGCGTGCTTCAATGACTTACGAACCTGAAGGTCATCAAACGGAGAAAGTTTTGTTTGCATCGGGAATGTATAGTGCTGGTTACCAGTCACTTCAAAGATATTTACATTCGGGTTTGCTTTCATCAAGGCTTCTGTCTTGAAGTCAACGCGGTTAATCACATCAACCTGACCAGTCATGATAGCGTTTTGACGAGCAGATGAATCGTTGATCGCAATCGCTTCAACTTCATCAAAATAACCTGCGTCATCACCCTTATAGTGACCGGCAACACGCTTCAATGTACAACGCACACCCGGGTCAAACGAGACAACCGAGTAAAGACCTGTACCGATACCTTTTGCAATCGCTTCATCAGCGCCGCCTGCAGGGTACATAAGAATGTGATAGTCAGATAGAAGGAACGGGAAATCGGCGTTTCCGGCTTTCAATACGAATTTCACTTCGCTATCGCTGACTTTTGTCATCTCTGTGATGGCTTCAACGATTGGCTTGGCAGCAGATTTTGCACCTTCAGCTGTGTGCATCTTGAGTGATTCAATCACATCATCAGCGCCAAATGCTTTGCCATTATGGAATGTTACGCCCTTGCGTAGTTTGAAAGTCCATGTCTTGGCATCTGCGGATGCTTCCCAGCTTTCTGCCAATTCACCTTTTAGCGAACCATCTGCAGCAACTTCTGTAAGACAGTCAAACACGGCACCGTGGCCAAGTGTGATCATGAATGAGTCGGAATGCGTACGGCCATCCCAGCTGTCAGATGTATTCGCACCGGCAATACCAATACGAAGCTTGCCACCCTTTTTGGCAGCTTTTACCGGAATTGAAGTCATGGTGGTTGCAGCGGCTGCTGCAGCACCTGTCTTCAAGACACTACGGCGATCTAGATTAAAATTCATTGTTTCTCTCTCCTAAGTTTCAAGATATGCGGATTTTTCCCGTCTTGCTATTGCGCCCTACCTTCAGGCGAGGCGAAATTACTAAATTTTGCTGCTTGCAGCATCTCCGATGTTATCAACACCACGCTCTTCAAGCAAATTATCAAGCCAGTCCGGATCCATCTCCGGAACAGAACTTAGCAACAAATCAGTATAAGCATGATGAGGTGGCTTAAACATGACGTCTTTTGGCCCGGCCTCCACCACACGTCCTTCTTTCATGACGACGACTTCATCAGCAATAGAACGCACGGTTGCAAGGTCGTGGGTAATGAACATGTAGGCAAGGTTAAACTCATCCTGCAATTTGGCAAGCGTGCGCAAAATGCCCTCTGCAACCAGTTGGTCAAGAGCAGATGTGACCTCGTCACAAATAATAAACTTGGGTTCTGCTGCCAGCGCTCGCCCAATTCCGATGCGTTGTTTTTGTCCGCCGGAAAGTTCGGAAGGAAGCCTGTCTATATACTGGTTTGGCTCGAGCTCCAGAATATCAAGCAATTCCTCGACCCGTTTGCGTTTTGCTGTTCCGGTAAGCCCCAGATAAAACTCAACCGGACGACCAATGATTTCACCAATGGTCTTGCGTGGATTAAGGGCTGTATCGGCCATTTGATAGATCATCTGGGCTTGTCGCAACTGATCCTTGTCGCGCTGGCGGTAATCGGCAGGAAGTGTTACGCCGTCAAATTCTACAGTTCCTGTAAGAGGTGGTAAAAGGCCCGTTATGCAACGCGCTGTTGTCGACTTCCCAGAACCCGATTCACCCACGACGGCTACCGTACGCCCTGCATGGATGTCAAAACTGACATCATGCAACACCTTGACGGTTCCACCACCATAGGCCGCATCAACATTTTTAATGCTCACGACAGGTGTTTCACCTTTGTCAGCCAGTGGTTTTTGTTCCCGTTGAAAGCTGCGAACGGCCCAAAGTGACTTTGTGTAATCCTCTTTAGGGTGCGAAAGCATTGTGCGGGTATCGGCCTCTTCAACTTCATCGCCCTTAAGCAATACCTTGATCTTGTCTGCCATCTGGGCAACGACAGCCAGATCGTGCGTAATATAAATCGCTGCGGTATTGAACTGCTCAACAATATCACGGATGGATGCCAGAACCTCAATTTGTGTTGTCACATCAAGTGCGGTTGTGGGTTCATCAAAGATAATCAGATCAGGTCGGCAAGCCATTGCCATTGCGGTCATGGCGCGTTGTAGCTGTCCACCTGATACCTGGTGGGGGTAACGAAACCCGATATTCTCCGGATCAGGCAGACGAAGCTTGCGATACAATTCAATTCCGTCTTTTTCACTTTCACTTGCCGAGAAAACATTATGCTGAACAGGACCTTCGATGTGTTGTTCCATCAAACGGTGTGCCGGGTTGAAACTTGCAGCTGCCGATTGCGCGACATAGGCAATGCGCTTTCCAAGCAGGCTGCGCTTGGTAGCGGCATCTGCATTGACCAGATCAATACCGTCAAATTCGACACTTCCGTCAGAGATGCGGCAACCATCACGGGTAAAGCCCATGGCAGCCAGTCCGATGGTGGACTTTCCAGCGCCGGACTCACCAATCAGTCCAAGCACTTCGCCCTTGTGAAGATCAATATCCACCCCATTGACAATCTGGTTCCACGTTTCATCCGAACGACCTTCGATCTTGAGATCACGGATTTTTAAAAGGAGTTCCTGTTTGCTCATGTCATTACTCCTTTAGACCGGAGGTTTTCTGGAGCATCCAGTCAACCACAAAGTTTACACCAACTGTCAGCAGGGCGATTGCGCCAGCCGCCATCAGCGGCAGGGCTGCCGTTAGCGGGCTGAATTGTGCAAAGTTGATAAAGGCTGACAGGTCTTTCACCATTGTGCCCCAATCTGCCAAAGGAGGCTGAATGCCTATGCCAAGGAATGAAAGAGATGCAATCGTCAGGAATACGAAACAAAAGCGCAGGCCAAACTCGGCCAAAAGAGGCGCAAAGGCGTTTGGAAGGATTTCCTTGAAGACAAGATAGCTGAGTGTTTCGCCTCGCAGTTTTGCCGCCTCAATATAATCCATTACAACAATATTCAGACCTACTGCCCTGGAGAGACGATACACACGGGTACTGTCCAGCACGGCAATAATCAGGATCATGTATACCGTTACGAGAAACCCGTTTGAACCCGCCCAGGCTGTTGCGATGGTCATCAACAAAAGTGCAAAGATCAATTGTGGGATTGCCATCAAGGCATCGACGACACGAGAAGTAAGCTGATCAATCCAGCCGCCCTTGATAGCAGCCAGAAAGCCCATTGTTGTGCCAATCAGAAAGGCAAGACATGTTGTGATGAAGGCAATGCCAACTGTGTTTTGGGCACCAAATATAATTCTGGAAAGAATATCCCTGCCAATTGGATCGGTTCCAAGGATATGTTCAGGATCCCCGCCTGTGGCCGGGTCACCGCCTGGTAGAACATTGGCCTTGGCAAAGACTTCTTCCTGACCGTAGGGTGCGATGATACCTGCAAATATTGCCGTGATTGCGTATACAATAATAATAAGGATTCCAAAAGATGCTGTTAGAGGCATCTGCCTGAAGAGTTTCTTGGAGCCCTCAGTGCCTACCACTCTTCCGATAAAGCGGAATATGAAGGCGCAGATTGCAAAGAAGATAAATCCGTTAACAGCCCAAACAAAGAAAGGGGTAGGGGAAAGAAAGTAGTAATAGATTAAAATTCCAATGGCAAAAATGCCAACGGCCAACCCGACGCTTGCCAGATAGGGCATATCACGGAAATAGATGTTTGCCTGTCTTGAGGGCAGGTCAATGGCGCGGCCAAGCGTTCTGATTAACCAGCCGCCAGCCATGAGTGCTGCAACAATTCCAATTATCCAAAGTAATGTGTTCATATCGCCATATCCCCCTTATTTCGGATGCCGCAAGCGCGGGTTGGAGAGAATGGACGCAATATCAGCGGTTAGATTGAGCAGAATGTAAGTCGCCGCAAAAACAAGACAACACGCTTGGACTATCGGGATATCCCGGATTTTCACACTGTCAACAAACAACTGGCCAATGCCTGGGTAAACAAAAACAGTTTCCACAACGACAACCCCTGTAATCAGATAGGCAAGGTTCAGCGCAATCACATTAATGATTGGCGCAAGTGCATTGGGCAAGGCGTGTTTGATGATAACCCGCATGGGGCTTAAACCCTTGAGACGTGCCATTTCAATATAAGGGCTTGCCAAAAGGTTGATAATGGAAGCGCGTGTCATCCGCATCATTTGAGCAGTAACTGCCAAAGTAAGCGTTAGTGCCGGCAACATGGTGGCATTGACACGTTCCCAAAAAGTAAGTTCGTCATAGACATTGGATACAGCAGGAAAGACCGGATTAATCACAGCCAGTACGAGGATCAGAATATAGGCAAGGAAGAACTCTGGTGAAGAAATTGCTGAAAGCGTTGATACATTGATGAAGCGGTCATAGGCTGAATTTCGATATAATGCAGCAAGAATGCCAAGCGTCAGGGAGAGCGGAATTGAAATAATGGCAGCGACGCTTGCAAGAAAGAGTGTATTTGCAAAGCGTGGTCTAAGCTGATCAGCAACCGAGCCAATGCCGCCTTTACCGGTATCAGAACCTGCAAACTCTGCGAAATTGGCTTGCGCAAAACTCGTACCAAAGTCACCGGTCAAAACACCGCCCAGCCAGTCAAAATATCTGACAAACGGATTCTTGTTGAGGCCCAGATCTTCGCGAATGGCTTCGACTGCTTCAGGGGTAGCGCCCTGTCCGAGAATGGCTTGGGCAAAGTCGCCCGGCAGTAAATTTACAGCCGCAAAAATTACAACTGAAACAACGAAAAGCGTTATCAGGCCCAGCCCCAAACGCTGAAGGATAATCATCCCGACTGAATGCAAAACAAACCTCCCAACTTGTTTTGATGCTGCTTGTTACAGCATGAGCATTGCTTGTTAAAATTATTGTTTAAATGCTCAGCGCCAGTCTAGCGGGTAAAAACGGATTGTCAAAAGAACAAAGTATTTTTGTTCATGAAATTTCAGGCAAATTTCAATTCGACATCTTTTAATTCTTCAAGGCTTGTTATGCCCAACTGATGCATGTTGTTGATCATGTCATGATACAATAATTCGTAGACGTGATTTCCACCTTTTTCTCCAAGGGCGGAAATGCCGTATACGAAAGGGCGGCCAAGGAATACAAAATCTGCGCCGAGTGCCTTCGCCTTCAAAATGTCACCCCCTGAGCGAACACCACTATCAAACATGACCTTGACCTTGTTGCCGACAGCTTTTCTGATTTCAGGCAAGACGGAGATGGGTGCAGGAGAGGCTTCAAACTGTCGTCCGCCATGATTGGAGACCCAGACACCATCAGCACCGGACTTAACGGCAATCTTGGCGTCTTCAGTTGATAACACCCCTTTTAGAACTACAGGGCCGTCCCATTGGTCTCTGACCTCCTTGAAATATTCCCAGTCCAGACACCCGCCCAGTTCGCCTCCCACAAAACTTACGATTTTTTTCAAGTCACCTTCAGGCACATACTTCTTTAAAATATCAAAGTTTGGCTGGCCGCGAAAAAGAGTTCGCAAGGCCCATTCCGGTCTCATGCAGATTTGCATCAGGATTTTTGGTGTCAGCTTGGGTGGAATGGAAATACCGGCCCTGCGTTGACGCTCGCGCATCGAAGGCCAAGGGACATCCGCTGTAACAACAAGCGTGTGGTAGCCGCTTTCCTTGGCTCGCTTGATGATATCGTCACGAATTTCCTTTTGACGCGGTGGATACAGTTGAAACCAGCCATACTCTCCTGCAATTGGCCCACAATTTTCAGGGGTGTCGGATGCAACCGTGCTCAGGCAATGCGGTATCCGGTGGTCGCTCGCAGCCTTTGCCAGAATTTGTTCTGCATAAGGCCACATCAGGGACGTATAGCCAATGGGTGGTATGCCAAAGGGGGCACTGTATTTCTTGCCAAACATTTCTGTTTCAATGGAAGGCTCAATAATGCCCTTCATGGTGCGTGGCACCATGGTGATATCCATTAGTGATGTTCGGTTACGGTGCATGGCAGTTTCGCCACCTGTTGCACTATCAAGATATTCCCATGCAAAATGCGGAATACGTTTCTTCGCTTTAATGGCAAGGTCGGAGATTGCCGGATAACGATCGTCTGGAAGTTTGGCTACACGCAATGGATTACTCTTTGTGGTTTTGTTTTGAAGCGGTTTCGCTTCTCAGAGCCAGCCAGTTGGCCAGAATTACACCGATAGCTACTACAGCCACAATGATTGTGGCAAGTGCGTTGATTTCAGGTGTAACACCCAGCCTGACTTTGGAGAATATAACAATAGGAAGGGTTGATGAACCAGGTCCAGACACGAAACTTGCTATGACCAGATCGTCAAAAGACAGGGTAAAGGCCAACAACCAGCCTGCAATAATGGCCGGCATGATAATCGGAAGTGTGATGGCAAAGAAAATATAGGGTTGCCTTGCGCCAAGATCCATCGCGGCTTCCTCTATCGATATGTCAAAATCTGAAAGCCTGCTTTGTACAACTACAGCCACGAATGCCATGCAAAACGTGGCATGGGCTATGATAATCGTTGTCAGGCCGCGGCCAGCCGGCCAGCCAATCAGGCTCTCCATCGAAATAAATAGCAACAAGAGCGACAGTCCGGTCACAACCTCCGGCATTACAATCGGCGCGGTTGCCATGCCATTGAGAACAAGTTTGCCACGAAACTTTCTGAAGCGTGCCAGGGCATAACCGACCATCGTTCCGAAAATAATGCCAATCGTTGCAGACCAGAAAGCAACAGAAAGACTGATCCATGCAGCATCTGCCAATTGCCCGTTTTGCAGCAATTCTCCATACCACTTCGTAGACCATCCGGCCCAGACCGTGACCAGTTTCGAAGCGTTAAATGAGTAAATCACCATTATCAGAATGGGCACATATAAAATGGCATAACCAAAACCTGCCATCAAAAGCACAAGTGGGTGACGCTTGCCCATGTCTCATGCCTCCCTTGCGCCTTGCGTGTTACGCAAGAACATCATTGGAATGACAAGGAAAGCCAGCATCACCATTGCAACAGACGATGCAACCGGCCAGTCACGATTATTGAAAAACTCGGTCCAAAGCGTTTTGCCAATCATCAATTGGTCCGGACCGCCCAGCAGGGCAGGAATGACAAATTCCCCTACAGATGGAATGAAAACCAATAGCGAACCAGCAACAATACCGGTCATGGAAAGTGGCAGGGTGATTTGCCAGAAAGTAGCCAGTGGTGAAGCGCCCAGATCACTGGCTGCTTCCATGTAATCCGTATTCAGTTTTTCCAGCGTGGAATAAAGCGGCAGGATCATCAACGGCAGATAAGTGAGGACAATGCCTGAATAAACTGCAAAATCTGTTTGCATGAGTTGGAGCGGTTCATCAATAAGGCCAAGCCACGAAAGAGATGAATTGATAAAGCCGTTGGGCGAGTACATGCCAATCAACGCATAAACACGCAAAAGGCTTGATGTCCAAAAAGGAAGTATGACCAATAGCAAAAGCGTGTTTCTCATTCGTGCATTTGCACGCGCGATGACATAGGCAATCGGATAGCCAATCACCAGGCAGACAAGCGAACCAATTGCAGCTATTTTCAGGGAATTGAGATAAGAGCGCCAATATAGATCATCCGACCAAAGAAATGCATAATTTTCCAGGTCTCCGGTAAACTCGGTAGGCCACCAGCCATTCCAGTTGAAGATTGACGTAAAGGGTGGTCGCGTCAAAGCAGGGTCTGAAAGTGAAACCTGAAGGACGACAAAAAACGGGATGAGAAAAAAAAGCCCGAGCCATATGAAAGGCGGCAGAATAACCAGATAGCGCTTTAGAGAACCAAACCCCATTAATCCACCAACAGTCTGGCTGCGCGTTTTTCAAAGGAAACTTCAACTTGGTCACCAACCTTGAGCTTTGCCTCGTCCTCGTCCCAGTGTTCCGATATCGTGATGCGGATATTGTTTCCACTATCCAGTGTGACCTGTATATGGGTAATGCCTCCAAGATACATGATGTCGGAGAGTATGCCCGTTGCCTTGTTGGCAGCTTTTGCGGCGCGTCCTTTGGGTTTTGTTTTCAGCAATATAC
>CALDZZ010000214.1 GCA_937944075.1 uncultured Rhizobiaceae group bacterium | reverse complement strand
CGGAGTGATGCCGTGATCTGCTATCAGGTCTTCCGTGATTGGATAATTGTTTTCAACGCTCATGATCGATCCGAAGCTTTGTTGTCATATAGAATTGCAAGACTGCCCATGAATAAAATCAGTACGACGATTGCAGCAATGATGGGGGCAACCCCACTAAAGCCGTTCAAACTGTAATTCAGGAAGTCATAGGGGTATTCGCCTGTTATCGCAGCTTTGACATATGTGAATACGAGAAAGGCAAGCGGGAACAAGATAAACTTGTATAAATCAGACCAATTCAACTGGCCAAGGTGGTGACTGGTAAACCAGAACAATGCAAAAATGACGGGTGTTAGGTAATGCATTACAATATTGGTAACAACATCAATGCCTTCAGGATGGTGAGTAGCTGAAAGAAGGAGATGGTAAACTATCATCACCATGATGATTGATGTTAAACCTGTAACGCCTGTTACTGGGGAACTTAATCCTGAAAACCCCTTCAACAAATCCAGATATATCAGAACAAGCAGAATATTGGTCCAGTTCGTATAGAACGAAAAGAAGTGAAACATGGCACCCCAAAGGCTTCTGCCTTCTGCCATTTGTTCAGGAATGTTGGTATAAAAACTTATCGCTGTAGCAATGGCGCCCAGAACAAGCCCAAGGATTGCAAACAGTCGTGAGGATTGTGTCAGGTGCACGCAGTTTCTCCTCGGCTCCAGCGGTTCACATCTCCCAAAATTCTTCTGCCATCAGCTGTATTAAGCAATGGTCCAAAGGCACTGATACTGGTTTTGCCACTAACCTGTTGGGCTTCCACAACCAAAAGAGGCAATCCGCCAGGGTTCTTTCTGGGAACAATCAGAAACCGTGGCTTGCCGGCAAATGAGTTTACTTCATTTGCAATACGGTAGATTCTGAATGCCTTGTCTTTTGACTTGAACCAACAGGTTTGAGCGGTTCTTGCAATACTTGCTACGGCAGAGGCAGGCTTTTGACTACTAATCATGGTAGTCGTCAGGGGAGGTGCTTCTGCTTCCTTCGCCTGACAACCAAGAAAAAGCGGTAACGCCAGCAGAGATAAATATTTGCCCTGGATGCACATATTTATGCAGCCTCACCGGAAACAACTTCGAGTGCACTGGCAAAAAGCGCCAGTCCTGCATCGCCACCATGATCCGCTTCTATCAGGTTTTCCGGGTGAGGCATCATGCCAAGCACATTACCCTGCTGATTAATGATGCCTGCTATGTCATTTAAAGAGCCGTTCGGGTTGGTTCCTTCCGCATATCGGAACACAACCTGACCATTTTCTTCTATTTGTTTAATCGTATCACCATCTGCGAAATAATTGCCGTCATGATGGGCAACCGGGCAGGGCATGATTTGACCCTTTTGATACTGGCTGGTGAAGGCCGTATCTGCATTTTCAATACTCAATTTGACGGTTGTACAAACGAAGCGAAGTCCCGCATTTCTCATCAGGGCACCAGGCAACAGGCCAGCCTCGGTCAGAATTTGAAACCCGTTGCACACACCAAGTACCCGAACGCCTTGCTCTGCTTTTTTGGCTATTTCTCTCATAACGGGTGAACGCGCTGCAATGGCGCCTGATCTGAGATAGTCCCCATATGAAAAGCCACCAGGTACAACAATAAGGTCTGTGTCAGGTATCTCGGTGTCAGTATGCCAGACAAGATCGGGTGCTTCTCCATTGATTTTGGTAAGCGCCATGATCATGTCTCGATCGCGATTGGAACCTGGGAATTGTATGACAGTTGACTTCAATGCTTAATCCACCTTTGAAATTTACGGGTTCCAGGCATTGGCAATGGCCGTTACGCCAGACTTTGCCAAAGGTTTTGTTTTTGAAAAACCGATAAAATAATGTGCATTCGTGTTGCCGGGGATCAGTATCATGTAACCAGGGTCCCGTGGCGAGCCGTCATCTTTCGTGCCTTTGATGAACATTCCGATTCCCTCGACATTATCGGATAAGGAAATCTTTTGAACACTCCCATCTGGCGTCAGGGTTCCTTTGCGTGTACTGCCAGCAATCGCGAAGGCGGCTGTAAACAGATTTTTGGTAGCTTCCGGGTTGTCATCCAGTTTGCGAAGTTGGGCTAGCTGGTTACTGCTGGTTGGCTTTATTTGATAAATGACAACTTTAGTATCCTTGCATAATGCCTTTTCAGCACAGATATAAAGTCCCGGGCCACCAGAACCTTTCCAGCCTTGCAGTTCTGACATGTTGACTTTTGAAGACAGGCCAGATGATTTTGTTGACGTTGACTTGGTCGCAGAACTACAGGCTGCCAAGGCCCCAAGAGAACAAAAAAGCAAACTAGTAAGGAGAGCATTCCGCATCACAAAATTTCCACCGCATAATCTTCAATAACAGTATTGGCCAATAGTTTCTCGCACATCTGAGAAATTGACTTCTCTGCCTGTTTGGGATCGTCAGCATTGATGCTCATGTCAAAAACCTTGCCTTGCCGAACACTTTCAATACCCTCAAACCCCAAAGCGCCAAGTCCACCCTCGATGGCCTTGCCTTGCGGGTCAAGGACACCGTTTTTCAAGGTCACTGTTACCCTTGCCTTAATCATTGTTACATTAATCCTTGGCTTTGTCGTTGTCACTTACCAGTACCGGGCCTTTGCCGCGGGGCGGTTCACTTTCCTGCATGATGCCAAGTCTGTTGGCAACTTCCTTATAGGCGTCTACCAGGCCACCCAGGTCACGTCGGAAGCGGTCCTTGTCCATTTTCTCTTGTGTCTTGATGTCCCACAATCTGCAAGAGTCTGGTGAGATTTCATCGGCAACGATAATGCGCATTGCATCATTTTCCCAATGGCGACCCAGCTCGATCTTGAAATCAACCAGTTGAATGCCAATTCCGAGGAATAGTCCTGACAGAAAATCGTTGACACGGATTGCCAGGGCCATGATGTCATCAATTTCCTGAGGACTTGCCCAGCCAAACGCCGTGATATGCTCTTCTGCCACCAGCGGATCATTCAGTTCATCCTTTTTGTAGCAAAACTCGATGATTGAACGGGGAAGGACTTCACCTTCCGTAAGACCCAGTCTTTGACATAGCGTGCCGGCAGCAATGTTGCGTACGATAACCTCAACGGGAATAATTTCGACTTCCTTGATCAACTGTTCACGCATGTTCATGCGACGAATGAAGTGATTGGGAATTCCAATTTTTGTCATCGACTGGAAAATATGCTCTGAAATGCGATTGTTTAAAACGCCCTTGCCGTCGATGATGTCATGTTTTTGCTTATTGTAGGCAGTTGCATCATCCTTGAAAAATTGCACAAGTGTACCGGGCTCAGGGCCTTCATATAAAATCTTGGCCTTGCCTTCATAAATTCGGCGGCGTTTCTTCATGATGTATATTCCCGATATTAGCTTATGGTCCAAGGCAACTGGCTGAATAGAATCGTTTGCCGTTTAAAGCCTCACTCCATATTATTAAGCCATGCAACAAACATAAACAACAAAGTCAGTTGGAAAACTCACAGTAAAGAGCAGGGCAGCGTTATTTATTTATGCATTCATCTTCAAATGTCGCGAATCCATAGTTATATGAGACACATAAACGTTTCATCAGGAGAAAAATTATGAGCGGAATGGATAAACGCGGCGATGCTTTTGAAAACAAGTTTGCACATGATGCAGAGTTGAAGTTCAAGGCAGAAGCACGAAGAAACAAGCTCTTGGGTCAATGGGCAGCCGAACTGCTTGGAAAGTCAGGTGCAGAAGCTGAAGAATATGCCAAGGAAGTTGTCCGCTCCGATTTTGATGAACCGGGTGATGAAGACGTTTTTCGCAAGGTAAGAGCCGATTTTGATGCCGCAGGTGTTGAAAAAAGTGATGATGAACTTCGTGGCGCAATGAACAAGCTCATGGCAACAGCTGTCGAGCAAATCGAAAGCGAATAACCCAATGATATCACGTTTGAAAGACCTGCTTGCACAGGAAAAACCTGCATTCGCGTGCTGGTCCGGATTTCGTGATCCTCAGGTCGCAGGTGCTATTGCGCGTCAGGGGTATGACGCAGTCGTGCTGGATGCCCAGCATGGTTTTCATGACGACGGCAGTCTGCTTGATTGTATTCAACAAGTTGTAGTAGCTGGTAAATCTCCAATTGTAAGGTTGCCGCTCAATCGTTGGGACTTGTGCGAAAAAGTATTGGATTATGGTGCATTGGGCGTAGCAGCACCAATGATAAACACGAAATCAGATGCTGAAGCCTTTGCCCGCTCTGCAAATTATCCAGGCGTTGGACAGCGGTCCTACGCACCGAGATATGCTGCAACCCTGTACGGTCTTGATACAGGAGAATACCAACGCAAAACCCTAACTGACACATTTGCCTTTGCTCAAGTTGAAACACAGGAATCATACGACAATCTTGATGATATTCTGGCAGTCGACGGCATCGACGGAATTTTGATGGGGCCGTCTGATTTTTCAATTTCGGTCAACAAAACCCTTGAGCCAGATGCATACGGTCCGGGGACGTTGGATCTCGTAAGGGATGTGGCTGATCGCACCCTTGCAGCAGGCAAGATACCAACCTGCTTTACCCTGACTGCAGAACACGCAAATATTTGTGCTGAATTTGGCTACAAGTTAATTTCGCTGACCATGGATAGTGCCATGATTGCAGCTGGTGCTGCAAAAAGCTTTGAAGGTGTAAAACGCTAACAGCTTTCTGCTACATGCCATAACAAGCCAGCTTATTGTGATGGACAGGGGACATTTATATTCTATTGTCCTTCAGCATGGGACCTAAATTAAAACCAGCCTCCAGCATTGTTTCTGCTATCCCGGCGCCTTTGCAGGTTGTGATTGCAATCATTTCAATCCAGTTCGGCGCTTCATTTGCAGTAGGTCTTTTTGGTTCCTTAAGTCCGGGAGCAACTGTCTTTTTCAGAGTTGCCATTTCAGCAATGCTTTTGTTTGTTCTGATCCGTCCAAATTTGAGTTCTGATGTTTTCAACCATTTCGGATTGCTGTTGTCCTATGGCATTACACTTGGATTGATGAATTGGTGTTTTTATGAGGCGATTGCAAGAATACCTTTGGGCATCGCCGTGACCATAGAATTCATGGGGCCCTTGTTGGTCGCCGCAGTTTCTTCAAAGACCAGGCTAGATATATTCTGGATCGCCATTGCTTTTGCCGGGCTACTAATATTGACACCTAAAATAGGGGGTGAGCTGGACACGATTGGCGTTGTCTTTGCAATACTCGCAGGGATCGGGTGGGGTGGGTTTGTCTTGTTGAGCAAGAGAGTCAATCAGTGTCTGAATGGCAATGATGGTCTGGTATATGGAATGATTATTGCCACTTTGTTTTTAAGCGTCTTTGCAATGGGCGAAGTGTCTGTAGTTGTAACAAATATCAACTTGCTGACCAGTCTCTTAGTGCTTGCAGTCTTGTCAACAACAGTCCCGTTCTTTCTGGAGTTCAACGCGCTCAAAACGCTTTCAGCCCAAACTTATGGTGTGCTTATAACACTTGAGCCCGCAGCCGCAGCGATAATCGGCATGTTGGTTTTGGGAGATGTCTTGGGTCTTGCTGGCATGATCGCCATTATTCTCGTCACGATCGCCGCCATTGGCGCAACCCTGACAAGGCCGGAGGAATAATCCTCAGGCCTCGAGTTGTTTGAGAAATCTGGAAAAGACCATCAAGCCTTCTGGCCATGGTCCATGACCGCTTTCATGGTTGATGTGTCCGCTTTCACCTGCGTCCATAAACAATGAACCCCAGGAAGCTGCCATGTCTTCGGCCTTTTCAAAAGAACAGAAATGGTCATTCCTGCTTGCAATTGTAACGGAAGGAAAGGGCAGTGGGTCTGTTGAAGCTGGGCCAAAGGTCAACAGGTGTTTTGGACGGATTTCAGGATTTTCAACATCCGGGGGTGCCACCAGCAGTGCACCTGCTACCGGTTTGGAGAACTCCTTGGCAGCCTGTACGATGACTTGTGAACCAATGGAATGTCCTACCATGATGATTGGCTTGGTTGTTTCCTCAACTGCCTTTACAAGATTGGCCTTCCAGTCCTCAAACACTGGTTTGTGCCAGTCGCCCATATCAACGCGTCTGGCTGAGGAAATGTTGTTTTCCCAGCGACTTTGCCAATGGTCTTCATTGGCTCCCTTGTAGCCTGGAACAATCAATATATCTGCTTGTGATGTTTTCATGGGTGCTATGTAAGTGTGGTTTGTTAAAGAAACAAGAAAAAAGGCGGAAGGTGTATGGGCCTCCCGCCTTTTGCTTGAATGATGATTATGGTTATCCGTACTCGGTACAATCAAAAGGATAGTTCAAGTCCTTTTGATATTTCGGAAACCCACATCATCCAAGAATGAAGTCATCAGCAACCAGATCCGCAGAATTCAGGTTCTGCAAGAGAATGCTGCCATTGTCCAAAGTCAGCAATGCGCCATCTTCGGTATCTGTCAGTGCAGACTGAACGTCTTCAAAATTTTCAAAGGAACTGTCCAGCAAGCGAAGGCGATCTGTGCGTCCCGCACCAGCTTCAAAGTCTTCGATGATATCGTTGCCGTCACCTTCACTAAAGATGAAAACGTCATTACCCGATCCACCATTGAGAATGTCATTTCCGGCTTCACCAATGAGAGTGTCATTACCACCTCTGCCGAAAATAACATCGCAGCCATCACCACCATTAATTCTGTTGATCGCGTCATTGCCCAACAGGTTGTCGTGATGCTCAGAGCCAACAATGAATTCAATGCTGTCAAACGTATCACCGGTTGCCTCGCCGGCAAAACCGCCACCAACGAGATCAACACCCACTGCTTCCTCTGCCGCGCTGTAATCTGCTGCATCGCGGTCGCCTTCGCCACCATCGTGATGGTCGGCGCCCAGGCCGCCAACAAGGCGGTCATTGCCGCCATGGCCGATCAGCATGTCGTCACCATCACGACCAGTGAGACGGTTTATCCCGTCATCGCCTGCAAGAGTGTCATCAAATGCACTGCCAGCAAGATTTTCAATGGAAACAAGGATGTCGCCCTCGGCTTCTCCAAATCGTGACTCGCCAGTTTTCAGATTTACACTCACGCCTTCAAGAGAGGCTGTATAGTCACTTGTATCGCTGCCTTCGCCGCCATCTATAAGGTCCCCAGAATACCCGCCCAGTAGCGTATCATTGCCGGCTTCACCCAGAAGGATATCCTCGCCAAACAGTCCACCCAATCTGTTTGCCTGTTGATCACCTTGCAAAAAATCATCGAAAAGGGAGCCGTTAAGGGACTCAATGTTGAACAATTCGTCTCCCTCTGCGTGGCCACCGCTGGCAGTATCATTCGTCAATGAAACGGAGACCGCTTCATCAGAGTCAAAATAGGTTGCAAGATCATCATCAGAAGCGCCTCCATCAAGCAAATCCGCATTCGCTCCACCATGCAGGATGTCATATGCATCTCCGCCGAAGAGGGCGTCTTCAGACTGTCCGCCGGTTAGATGGTTACTTTTGTTGTCTCCAATCAGAACGTCTTCAAAGTTACTGCCAATAAGATTTTCAACCGAGTTGAAAGTGTCACCTTCTGCCTCACCACCAAAAACATCGCCTGTAGAAAGATCGATAAAAACAGCTTCGTCTGAAGTTTCATAGCTGGCTGTATCACTGCCATCACCACCCAGCAGGGTATCAGCGCCAAGCCCGCCGATAAGAATGTCATTTGCACCAAAGCTGGATAAAATGTCGTTGCCTTCGGTTCCAATCAGCAAGTCTTCCTGATCGCTGCCGGAGAATGGGATCAGATGTGAAAATTCTTCCTCACCTTCATTTCCATCCGCGTTTTCTCCATTTTCCAGCTCATCGGGAAATGCAAGCGTAATAAGATTATTGACAATCTCCAGCTGGTCAGGCGAAAGCGTCAAACTAACCGTTCCGAAAGGCCCTGTTTGAACTTCCAACCCCTGGGCATCCAGGCTTTCAAGGAAGTCTGGTTGTTGAAGCAGGTTTCCATCAAGTAGAAAAACGGTCTTTCCATCTATGCCATCGACACCATCGCGTCCATCCAGGCCATTCGTGCCGTCTGCTCCGTTTGCACCGTCTCGTCCGTTGGCACCATCGATCCCATCTCGTCCGTTCCTACCATCGATGCCGTCTTGTCCGTTGGCGCCATTTATACCATCGATGCCATCTCGCCCGTTGGCGCCATTTGTACCATCGATGCCATCTCGCCCGTTGGTACCATCTTTGCCATCAATGCCATTTCGTCCGTTTGCACCATCTTTACCGTCAATACCATCTCTTCCATTGGTGCCATCTTTACCGTCGATTCCGTCTCGCCCATCAGCACCATCATGTCCGTCTTCGCCAGCTTCACCCCTTAGTCCTGCTACAGATGTGCTGCCGCCATTATTGGAAGGTGTTGCAACTCTTGCGGAATCTGCTTGTTCAAAGCCTATGTAGTCAGTTTGTTGGGCAGGATCTGTTACACCAGGAGCCTCTGATACAAAATCTCTTGGTAGGCGGCCACTTTGTTCACCAAAAGCTGTTGATGTTATGCTGCCAGCTGGATTTGCTTGCTGAGCCAGTGCCGACACAGATAATGCATCAATCCCAAGTGCTGCAACATCTTGAGCAGCACTGCCAAGCACATCTTCTATAGCGTTTGTTTTAACGTTTTGGGCGTCCGATGTGATGTGCGGGTTGCCAAGACTTGCAGTCGTTAGACCGTCAAGTTTTTCGACCCTCGTTTTATCTTCTGCGTTGGCTTCAAGTTGTGTAGCCAGCATAACGGAAACGGATGCAACTGCGCCAGAAAGCATTTTAGCCAGAGATTTGTTTTTTTGATTATTTGGAAAATTGGATGCAGATTCGCGCTTATTGAGCGCAAACATGTCCGCCGCAGACAGCTTGCTCAAGATTCATACTCCATACATTTTGAACTAAATTTTAACTATCACAAATTCAAAGGTTAAGGAATGGTAAATCTTAATATTGCATTAACCTTCTGGCGTTGTAGTTAACGCAAGTGGTTAATTCTATTGGTTAATTTTTGAAGTCTGCCAGATACAACAAAGCCCGCAGGGGCTGCGGGCTTTTATGAATTTTGAATGACAGGATTGATTACCCAAAGACACGATCAAAGATCGTGTCAACATGTTTGGTATGATACCCAAGGTCAAACTTCTCGCGAATATCCGTTTCAGACAAAAGGGCAGTCACTTCATCGTCTGCCAAAAGTTCCGTGAGGAAGTCTTTGCCTTCTTCCCAAACCTTCATTGCATTGCGCTGAACAAGGCGGTAGCTGTCTTCACGTGATGCACCAGCCTGAGTAAGCGCAAGAAGTACACGTTGCGAGTGTACAAGACCTCGGAACTTGTTCATGTTGTTCATCATGTTTTCCGGATAAACCAGAAGTTTATCAATCACACCTGTCAGGCGGTTTAAGGCAAAGTCCAGCGTTACGGTGCTGTCAGGCCCTATCATGCGCTCAACAGAAGAGTGCGAGATGTCACGCTCGTGCCATAGCGCAACATTTTCCATTGCCGGCACACTCGCCATGCGTACAATACGGGCAAGGCCTGTAAGGTTTTCAGTCAAAACCGGATTACGCTTGTGCGGCATTGCAGAAGAGCCTTTTTGTCCGGGTGAGAAATATTCTTCCGCTTCCAGCACCTCTGTACGTTGAAGATGACGAATTTCCGTTGCAAGGCGCTCGATTGAAGAAGCAATCACGCCAAGCGTTACAAAATACATGGCATGGCGATCGCGGGGAATAACCTGTGTTGATACTGGCTCTGCCTTCAGACCCATTGCCTCTGCGACGTGTTCTTCAACGGCGGGATCAATATTGGCAAAGGTTCCAACAGCACCTGAGATTGCGCAAGTCGCAATTTCCTCGCGTGCCGCTACGAGTCGGTTCTTGCAGCGTTCAAACTCCGCATAGGCTTGTGCCAGCTTGACGCCAAAGGTTGTGGGTTCCGCATGTATGCCGTGCGAGCGACCAATCGTGATCGTGTCCTTGTGTTCAAAGGCACGCTTTTTCAGGGCAGCAAGAAGCTTGTCCATATCCTCAAGCAGCAAATCGGTTGCCTTGACCAGTTGAACATTGAAACAGGTATCCAGAACATCTGACGATGTCATGCCCTGGTGCACGAAACGGGCATCATCGCCAACGATTTCTGCCAGATGGGTGAGAAATGCGATGACATCGTGTTTGGTGACCGCTTCGATTTCGTCAATGCGGTCCACGTCAAACTCGACTTCACCGGCCTTTTCCCAAATGGTTTTTGCAGCACTTTCAGGAATCACTCCCAGTTTGGCGAGCGCATCACAGGCATGCGCTTCAATCTCAAACCAGATTTTGAATTTTGATTGTGGAGACCAAATATCGGTCATTTCCTTGCGGGAATAGCGAGGGATCATGTTCGTATCTACCTGTTAGTGAAGTTGTCTTTCTGTTAACATTGTGAAAGTCAGGTTTCAATCCAAAGCAAAAGTTACCCACGAGTTGATTTTTTTTGGAAAGTTATTTGACCAATGGTAAGGAATTATTCAGTATATGACTGCATTTTAAGGGTTCAATCAGCGTGTTTCGGGGATTATTCATGAACAAGGCCATCCGCAATTCATTCTTTGCCACTTTAATAAGTGCGTCCACTTTTGCAGCTACACCAGCAATTGCTGAAGAAGTCTACATGATACGTGGATTTTTAAATGTCTTCTCCGATGGCATGAACCAAATGACCAAGCGCCTTAAGCGCCAGGGCATTCGTGCAAAGGCCATTTCCAATGGCAATTGGGACAAGTTGGCTGATGATATCATCCGTCGGTCAAGGTCCAACAATGTTTCCTACCCAATCATCATAGTAGGACACTCACTTGGGGGGGTTGAGGCTGCCAGCTTTGCAAATAAACTGGGTAGTGCCGGGGTGAGAACCGATTTATTGATTGGTCTTGATCCAGGATTTCCGAAACCGCCTGCTTTGAGAAGAGGTGCAGTGCAGGTTATCAATTATAAAATTCCATCCGGTCAGTTTTACCGCAAGGGTGCAGGCTTCAAGGGTAGAATTACGAACATCGACGTATCCAAATTTGGAACGGATCATGTTGGGATTGATAAAAACAGGTCAGTGCAAAATCTTGTAATCAGCAGGATTCGTGAAAAGGTCAAAAAATAGGGCCTTTATCACCTTAGTTGACCGGTCACTGCCAGAAAACGCCCGTCAGGTCCTTCAAAGCCAACAGTTTGCATTCTTATGAGAACGGCAAAAACAGGTTGGCCTGCTTCAGGGTAAAAGGTTACCAAATCTGCCAAATCATAGCGTAGAGGACATCATCTGCTTGCAGGTATGTTTTTGTCTTCATGCAGGACCTGGGTAGTATTCCCATCTTTCAAGGCAAGTTTCAAAAGCCGGAAGCCCTTGCTCTCTCCAAATGCATGACATGGAGCCGTAGAGGGGAATGAAATCTCTTCGAGGCGAAATTCAATTTCGTCATCTATCGCCGGTATCACAAGCCGCGGTATTGCAGACATTCTCTTGGTGTCGATGCTCCTGTGAGTTGCCTGATATGTGGCGACAATATTACCGCGCCCCTCAAAACTTTTCATCACAGGCCCTGCAAGTATGCTGGCTTCTTCTCGTGCTGCAAAAACATCGCGTGTCTCATCTTCAAGACGAACTCTAAACGGAGATCCGGCAGTCCATTCATCTGTCTTCGTATCAATGATATAGATGTTTGAATAGGGAAAGCCAGAACCATCCTGCACACCATATTCCTCGAAGGCGAACAGGGCCCCGTCACGTGAAAATCCGTGAATTTCACGTTTTGCAAAGTCTCCTGCATGAGCAAGAACAAGGCTTGTAATGTAGATTAGAAGCATGTTTAGAAAGACAAGTAAGAGTTTCATGTCAAAGTTCCTTTCATATTATGCCCCTTATAAGTTACTGATATTTATAATTTATCCTGGAAAAAATCTTTATAAACAGGGAAAATGTCGTTTGCCGAGGGTTCTGCGTGATAGACACCATTTGCAATTGCGCGCGCAGTAACATTTGCTGCATGGGCGGATAAATCCAGCCAGTCGTTATTTGAAGGTATGATTTGCGAATGGCCACTGGCTACTGCAAAAACAAGATCGCCATCCATGGGGGTATGTGCCGGATAAATCGCTCGAGCAATTCCGTCATGTGCTGAAATTGCCAGTCGCTTCGCCTGTGCCTTGGTCAGCTTCGCATCTGTAGCAACAATGCCTATGGTTGTGTTTGAAACGCCAGTTGCTGTTTCACGAAACTTTACCTTTATGCTACTTGCATCCTGCGGAAATGAAGCGGGCAATCCGCTTCCGCCAAATTCCTTGTTCTGTTCAAACAGGGCTGCGTGAAAATGATGTGTATTACCGATAAGCGGTGAGCCAAGTGAGTTGACTGCAAACAAGGCGGCTACAGTAATTCCATTTTCGAGCCTGATGGAGGCCGTTCCAAGTCCGCCTTTCAAGCCGGCAACCAGCGCGCCTGTTCCTGCACCAGTGGATCCTTGTTTTACTTCGCTGCCCGCATTTTCAACCGCTTGATATCCCAAGTCTCGATAAGGCGAAAACTTGCCCCAATCCTTGTCACCCCCATTGATGAGATCAAACAGGATTGCCTGGGGTACAATTGGTACCTTCATGTTGCCAACGGCAAATCCCTTGCCTTGTTCGCGAAGCCATGACTGTACGCCAGATGCCGCATCTAGGCCGAAAGCAGATCCGCCAGACAAAACCAGCGCATCGACCCCATCAACTGTGTTTTCAGGTGCCAGTAATTCCGTGTCACGTGTGCCCGGGCCACCGCCTGAAATTGCAACTGAAGCAACCATTGGGGCCTCACAAAGCAAGACCGAAACACCGCTCTTGAGGGTTTCATCCTGCGCATTGCCAACCTTGATGCCTTCGATATCCGTTATTGAATTTTGAGGGCCTGGTTTGATCATGTTCGCCTGTATATTCCGAGTTATTGCGTTTGGTTTTTCTGTGATGTTTTCAAAGGGACAAGATTACCGCCATTCCATTCGTGTAACTGATATGGATTGAACTTGTTTTGACCATTCTCGTCAAACTCGATTGTTCCCTTGATGGTATCGAACCTATTGTTTTTCAGGTTTTCGACGGTAGCTTTCCTGTTTTCGCCAAGAGCAGCTATGGCCAATTGGGTGCTAGCATATCCGTCATAAATCGCCTGGCTTGGCTCAATGTTACGCTTGTTGAGCAGAGCGGAGAGTTCTGCAGCGCTTTTAAGGGTTTCTGTTCTGGGTTTCATCATGACAAGCATGCCATTATTGACAGTCTCAGCGTCTTCCAGAAATGGCAGGGTCGCTATTTGCTCGCTCATCACAAGCGTGTAGTTCTGGCCAAGTCTTGTATGGTCTTTTGCGATAGTAAGCAGGTCATCCGTCGTTGCTGCTGCTATGAAGCCAATTGAAACCCCGGAACGCTCCAATCGTCTCAAAAGACCTGATTGTGTCGATTGTGCTGCACGAAAACTGTCAGTGAATTGCGCCTTGATACCAAGATCATTCAGTCTCAGGCGTATGGCATCTGTGGTTGTGCGTCCATAGATGGTACCATCATCAACCAGCGCAAATGGTGTGTCTTTCAGATCTTGCGATATATAATCGGCGATAGCATCAGCAACAGCATCATCTCCCTCAGACATTCGCCAGATTTTCCAGTCTTCACGCTCCCTGTCCTTGAGCAACCGCACAGAGCCAGCGCCAGTAACTAGCAAGGGGATGCCGCTATCCCTGAACGTATTGGCGTAGGCAATGGCCACTTCATTGCAGATCATTCCGGTCATGATATCCGGATTGCTGGACAAAACGCCTTTTGCTGCAAAGACTGCCAAATCCTTGTCACAGGCATCATCTGCAATGAAGAGTTCATGCTTTACGCCAGACTGCTCTATGGCAAGCTTTGCACCGACCGCAAAATCATTGCCAATCTCGGCAAAATCACCCGTTAGCGGCACTGAGATTGCGATCAATTCTGCCTTTGCAGCCTGCGGTAATACACTCAAGCTGCCAATAGCCAGAAAGACCGCAAACTGAAATGCTTGCCTGAGTTGATTGAGTCGCAAAAAATCCATGGTGCCTGAATTTTTAATGTGATTTGCATGAAATTAAAAGGAATTAAGCAGGGTGAATGCCTGATTTATCTGGCGTTCGTCCCTTTCGTCGCAAAAATATTGAATGATGTCGAAATTTGCTTGACGTTTCTGGGGCATTGGCCTCACATAGAATGATGCAAGGTTCCCCACAAGATGCAGGAGGCGTCAGGGGATCAAATGGGAATGCAGAAGGGGATGACCCAAACAGGGGCCTTAATCTGCAGCCGCCCCCGCGACTGTAAGCGGTGAGTGCATATCAATATCCACTGGCAATAGCCGGGAAGGGGATATGCACTTGGACCCGTGAGCCAGGAGACCAGCCTGCAGGCTTTGTGAAACATTCTGTTTCATCACAGTCAAATGAAAAACGGACGGGGTGTTCCGTGGAAGACTAGAGCGACTACTCGACCCTTCTTACGAAATCCCTCCTTCACAACTTGTATTATTTGAAGGGGAATAAAATGAAAAAAACTCTTTTTGGTGCTTTGGCACTACTGGCGACAACCGCTCCAGCCTTGGCGCACCACCCGTTGGCTGGTCAGCCGATGGAAACTTTCTCTCAAGGTCTGCTATCAGGTATTGGTCATCCGCTTTTGGGCTTTGATCACCTGTTCTTCGTCATCGCAGTGGGCGTTGCGGCGCTTTACACTGGCTTTGCACGCACAGCTCCTGCAGCTTACATCATTGCAATGCTTGTTGGCTGCCTGATGATGGCAAATGGCATTGGCCTTCCAATGAAGGAAGCAGTGATTGGCTTCTCGCTATTGGCAGTCGGTTATATCGTTCTTTCTGGTCGCGCACTAAGCATGTCACTGGCACTTCCGATCTTCGCAGTCTTTGGTCTGTTCCACGGTTCAGCATTTGGTGACTCAATCGTAGCCCAAGAAGCTGCAATAGGCGGCTCTGTTCTAATTGGCTACCTCTTGGGTCTGGGTGCAATTCAATATGCAATCGCGCTGGGTTCTGGTTGGGTAGTTAAAAACATCTTCAATGCAACAGAAGCATCGGCAGTGAACGCTCGCCTGACAGGTGCTCTTGTTGCAGGCATGGGTGTCTTCCTGACTTTGGAAGCAGCAGAAGGCGCAGCATTCGCAGCCCTTGGCCTTGGCTAAACCCATTCATACATAATGATTGCAAAGAGGCATGGACTTTTGTTCGTGCCTCTTTTTTTATACCTGTTAACGCGCTAACTTGAATTTTACAAAGAGTTGGAGATACGCATGGCGCACCTGCCCAAAAGCATTGATGAAACAGAAACGCTATTATCAGGCGAGGGCTATATTGCAGATCGTTCTCTGGCGACCGTGCTATATCTTGCTTTGAAAATGGGAAAACCGTTGTTTCTCGAGGGCGAGGCAGGTGTAGGCAAAACCGAAATCGCCAAAGTTCTGAGCTCAGCATTGGGCAGACCTCTAATCAGATTGCAATGCTATGAGGGACTTGATGTCTCATCCGCTGTCTATGAGTGGAATTATGCCGCGCAAATGGTGGATATCAGAATGCGTGAAGCTTCCAGTGATAAGGAATCATTGAACGAAGGCGTGTTCACCGACGAGTTTCTAATCAAACGCCCATTACTGCAGGCGCTTGAAGGTGAAGAGGGTAAAGCGCCGATCTTGCTAATTGACGAACTGGACAGAACGGATGAAGCCTTTGAGGCGTTCCTTTTGGAAATACTGTCAGACTTCCAGGTGACCATTCCGGAACTCGGCACGATAAAGGCCAAAGAGCCGCCAATCGTTATCATCACAACAAACCGCACACGAGAAATCCACGACGCTCTCAAACGACGTTGTCTTTATCACTGGGTGGATTATCCAGACGCAGAACGCGAATTGGCTATCGTTCATTCCAAGGTTCCAAAAGCAGGCGAAAACCTTGCAAAAGAAGTTGTGGCCTATGTGCAGAAACTACGCCAGCAGGACTTGTTTAAAAACCCCGGCGTTGCCGAAACGCTAGACTGGGCCTCAGCCCTGATCGAACTCGACAAGGTGGCAATCGACCCGCAAGGCGTGTCAGATACAATCGGCGTGCTTCTTAAATATCAAGACGACATAGCCCAAATCAGCTCCAGCGAAGGCCAGCAGATACTGACCGATGTTAAGAAGGAATTGGCGGGATGATGCATTAGATGGATTTTTTAAAACAGAATTGGGCTGTAATTTTTGCAATAGCTTTTGTTTTAATATTAGCCGTGGGCTCACAAAATTATGTTTTAGAAATTGGTGGGACAAGAACTATAAAAGAGCAAATAATAGAACAGCCAATTCATTTAGTTTTTATTCTGTGGCCTATACCGTTTATGGTTCTCATTTTTATATCAACTAAGCAGATGATGAGATGGAATTGGTTTGGTAATTTGAACGATAAGATGTTCAACTCCAGACTGTGTAAACTTATCTTTAAAGCATCTTTCCTAAGCGATAAAACGAACAAAACTACAGTCTCATTGATTTTGAGTTATTTGTTTATCGTAGTTTTTATTCAACCATTTATATTTTTATCAAAGATATTGAATATTTAATTATGACCATCCAAGCCAACCCATCCGGCAAACTTGCCGAAAATATCCTCTACTTCTCCCGAACGCTTCGCTCGGCGGGGATGAAGCTTGGGCCTTCTTCTGTGGTGGATTGTGTGCGTGCTGTCGAGGCAGGCGGTATCTCTGACCGTGATGATTTTTACTGGACGCTGCACAGTGTACTGGTCACGCGCAAAGAAGACATGATTGTCTTTGAACAAGCATTCAACTTGTTTTGGCGTTCGCGGGAACTGGTTGAGAAAATGATACAGATGTTCTCACCTCAAATGCGCGAAGATGATAACCGCGAAAAGCCTAAAGCCGCTGAGAATCGTGTGTCTGAAGCGATGTTTACGGGGCAGGAGAGCCAAAAAGAATTTGAGCGCCCTGAGATAGAAATCGACGCGCAGTTTACGACGTCTGCGCGTGAGGTATTACGCGAAAAAGACTTCGCACAAATGACTGTGGCAGAGATCAATCAGGCCAAGCGCGAAATGGCCAAGATGACCTTGCCGCTCAATGAAGTCAAAACCAGACGCTTTCAACCTGTTAACCGCGTCGCAAAGTCAGACCCGCGTCGGATGCTCGCTAAAGCCATGCGCACGGGGGGTGATCTGGTCTTGCCGCAATTTCGTGAACCCAAAATGATAGAGCCGCCTGTGGTAATCTTGGCGGACATATCGGGCTCCATGAGCCAATATTCTAGAACCTTCCTTCATTTTTTCCATGCACTATCAGAAAATCGTCGCCATGTGCATAC
>CALDZZ010000213.1 GCA_937944075.1 uncultured Rhizobiaceae group bacterium | reverse complement strand
CGCAACTTCAAGACCGGTAACACCAGCTTCGAATTCGCGTTTTGAGCCATCAGGAAATGTAAGGGAAATTTGGGCCATCTTGGGCGGTATCCTTTTTGTCCAGTCCCGCCAACGAATGCGGGTGGTTGATGTTATTGTATTCTGAAATCAATATGTGATTTGGTTTAAAGAGGCAAGTTGCGAAGACAAGTGTCAAAGCGCCTTGTTTATCCAGTTTACTGTATATTGTCCCGAACCCTTGTTTTCTTCCAGTACGGTTTTCAGCCATGGCAAAATGAGTTTTAACTCTTGCTCAAGCGTATATGGCGGATTGACGATTGCCAGACCTGTTCCATCAAAGGTTTCCTTCAAGCCTTTGGGGCGTCTCACTTCAAGGCTTACGTCAAGAATTGCTGGTATCCTGGTTTTATAAAGTTCTGTTCTGAATTCATCACAAGCCTTACGGTTTTTAACCGGATACCACATCATATGCGTACCACCGGCAAACCTTTCGTTTGCGTTTGTAATGCCCTTGAGGTGATTGAAAAACTCATGAAAAACCTCAAATGGTGGATCCACCAATGTGATTCCACGTCTTTCCTTCGGTGGCAGGTGAGACTTTAGGCCCAGCCAACCATCAAGGTGAGTAATACGCGCCTGATAATCCCCTTCAAAATGGGTCTGGAGTGTTTCAAAATCGTCAGGATGCAGCTCCAAAGCTGTCAGGCGATCCTGATTTCTCAAGAGGGTTCTAGTGATCAAGGGCGACCCCGGGTATCGCTGAATGCCTTGCGTTTCCTCATTAAATGAACGCACAACATCAAGATAAGGCTCTATCAAGGGCTTCACGTTTTTTGGGGCATTTGCAAATGCCTCCATTACAAGGGCAATGCCGCCCTGCCATTCGCCTGTCTTTTGCGCCTCGACAGAGGAAAGATCATACAGACCTATGCCTGCATGGGTATCAAGCACACGGAAGGCTTTTTCCTTGCGCTGCATGTACAAAATCACACGACTGAGGATGATATGCTTTACCACGTCAGCAAAATTGCCTGCGTGATAGATATGTCTGTAATTCATGAAACTTGTGCCTTGGGTGCGCTACTCTTGAACCTGCTATACAGGCGAAAGCCCAAATGCACCAGCTTTGCAATGACCAAAGGTATGATCCACATCATTGCGTTATCAATAAAGAAATCAAGCAAGAGCCAATGGGCGAAGCCTGCGATGATCGCGAGATAGGAAAATCGCTGCATCACCTTCCACGATTTGCCCATCATGTTGATTGAGGTCTTGTTGGAAGTGAGTGCTATAGGCAATAGTATTATCAAGCATATCCAGCCAGTACCCAAAGGCCAATCCAGCGCTTCCAGCCAGATCAATTCGAGATCAAAGGTTTGTCTCACATATAAAATCGTATGAATTACAGCGTATGCAAAACCAGCGACACCAATGTATCTTCTATTTCTGAGCAACCAGCGTGCAATCGTTTTACCCCACTCAAAATATCGCAAGATCAGCGTTAGCGGTGTAATGCAAAGTGTGAAGACCAACATCTGAATAGAAAGCTCACCTGAAAATTGCATGATTTCCGGATAATGGCGAGATGGATAAAACAATTCATGGACATACTCCCAGGCCGGAAGCGCCAAGACGAACCAGACCGAATATTTTGAAGCCACCAGCGTTTGTATTGCTTTCATGAGCCTATTTCTTCACCAAAGAAGATTAACAACGCATCTTCATCTTTTACATGAAATTCACGTTGTCCATAGGATTGATCAAATGGCGCTCTCACACGGCCTGCTGGCAAGGTGTCCAGCATGGGTTTCATGTCTTCATAAAGTGCGTCGATATTATCAACATCAATATAACACGATTGCTCGCGGCATTCTTCGGTCAAATCTACTGGAGGATGAAGCTCAACAAGTCTTAGTGCAACATTTTGGCGTTGAACATATGCATGCTTCTCTGTTTCAAAAGGACAGTTGAAACCCAGAATTCTGACAAAAAAATCAACGGACTTTTCAAGGTTGGAAACGGGAACAAAGGGTGTAATTTGTCTGAGTTTAAACATGAGCGCCTCTCATAAGTCGGATAATCCCCTGTCAATTTCAGGTTTATGGATTATGCCATTCGCATAGAACCAACTTCAAACCCATTCCAGTTTTTTAACACCGGATTCGTCAATGATTTCATTTTCCCCTTAGCCTGTTCATCAAGCTTGAGCAAATCACAGCATAATTGAGAAACAGCAACTTCCACTGCACGAAAGTTTCCATCCCTTGCCTTCATGGCAGCACCCAAGCCCAACTCAGGCAGGGAAAGCGTGTAGACACCTTCTGCCCCAACCTTGACGAAAGCACGGTTACCGAGTGTTTTCATAAGCTGGGTACAAACCCGTTCATCTCCGGCCACCATCTCAGGATGTTTCAAACAGGCATCCCTTAATCTCAGCATTGCCTTGGCGCGTTGGCTTGAAGCATCTTCTCCCACGCCAAATCTTGCATAGGCTATTGCCAGGTTTTGCAGTGGGATTTTGAACGTTGGAATGGAACAACCGTCAATCGCGTAATTGTCCTTACCGTGTTTTGCACTGGTAACAGTCTCCAGAACGCCAGCAATTTCTTTTTGAACCGGATGATCAAAATGAATATAACCTGCGGTTTCAAGGCCTGTGTGTTTTGCAAATGCCAGGAATCCTGAATGCTTGCCAGAACAATTATTATGAATTGCAGCAATCTCAATGCCCTCTTGCACAAGTAGTGACTGATCTTGAGAGCGTTTGGGAAGTTGCGCTCCACACTCAAGACAAGTGCCATCCAGCCCTGCCTTTTGAAGCATTTCACTGGCAGCTTCAACGTGCATGGGCTGCCCGTTATGAGAGGAACACGCAAGCGCCAAATGCTTTTCCTCAAAACCAAATGCATCTGCAGCGCCAGATTCAATCAAGGGCAAGGCTTGAAGAGATTTATTGGCAGAGCGGGGAAAAATATGAATGTCGCTTTTTCCGTATGAAGAAACGATTGTTCCAGCAGCATCTGCCACGACAATATCCACTTCATGGGTACTTTCAACAAAATCACCACGAAGAACTTCGACAATTGCAGCAGAATTATTTTTCATCAGGTTTCTTTTTGATAGGGATTACAGGATCATGCCCGCTTGTACCCCAAGGTGCACATTTTGCAACTCGCAAAGCAGTCATCCAACCGCCTTTGATCAAGCCAAAGCGTGCAATGGCCTCATACCCATATTCAGAGCAAGTCGGAAAATGCCTGCATCCGTGTCCTATGATACTTGAAAACGTCAGTTGATAAGCACGTATCAGGCCTGTTCCCAACAGCCTGCCTGGCGTCCTTGGCCATTCGCCCTGCCAATTGCGATTTCGGGAAATATGCCTTTGTTTTGAATCGCTTGACGCAGATTGATCAGGTTTTGATTCATCTGCCATTTGCTTCACCACAGCTATTGCGCTGCATGGCGTTGCGCCTCAATTTCATCGATGCAATTGACGACAGCATCAAATGTCAGAAGTGTTGAGGCGTGACGTGGCTTGTATTCCCTCACCGGTTCCAAAAACCTGAACTCCTCAAATTTTCCAACTGGTGGGGCACCCTCTTCTTTCAACATTTTGTATACCGTATCACGCAGTTCGCGCATTTCCTGCGAGGTACTACCAACCACAACACGCGCCATGATAGACGAAGCGGCCTGACCCAAGGCGCAGGCTTTTACCTTGTGGGCAAAATCGGTAATAACATTGCCTTCCATTTTAATGGAAACTTCAACTGTTGAACCACACAATTTTGAATGAACCTTGGCAGTAGCATGAGCCCCTTCAAGTTCACCGACTTTTTCAATGTTTCCGGCGTATTCGATAATTTTGGAATTATAGACAGAATCCAACATTATAAAGCTCACTCAATTCTACCAATAGCGTGTTCAGTTACCGTTCAGCCTTAAAGGCGTAAACCTTATGCTGAACACAATATAATGTTCAAGTCACGAGACGTCGACAAATATGTGATAAATTTTAGCATGCTAAACTATTGAGCATTTAAAAGAATACTCTATATCGAGAATATGTCAGGTCACCGTGCCGGAAGAAAATTGTTTCTGAAAGCCCCGGAACCCGGCCAAAGCCAAACCTCTAACGCACAAGCTAGAGTTAAAGGCTGCGACTGGTCCGAATAGATCAAATGACGCGGAGTTTAACGAATGACGAAAGAGGAGATTGGCATGGATGCAATTCTCGAAAGCCTGAAAAAAGTAGAAACACGCAAAATCCTTGCAAAAGAAGACCGCCCTTCCCGTGAAGAAGCGGAAGATGCTGTTCGCACCCTGATGAAATGGGTTGGCGAGGATATTGACCGTGAAGGTTTGATCGACACACCAAAACGTGTCGCCAAAGCCTATCTTGAGCTGTTTGGCGGTTACGACCTTGATGCAGAAGACGTGTTGGGCCGTACCTTTGAAGAAGTTGGCGGCTATGATGATATGGTTCTGGTACGTGACATACCGTTCCATTCCCATTGTGAGCACCATATGGTTCCCATTATTGGCAAGGCTCACGTCGCATATTTGCCTGATGGACGTGTGCTTGGTCTTTCAAAAATAGCAAGAACAGTTGAAATCTTTGCAAAACGACTGCAAACGCAGGAAAACATGACTGCCCAAGTGGCTCACACAATTACAGATGCGCTTGAACCTCGTGGTGTAGCCGTCATGATTGAGGCAGAACACATGTGCATGGCCATGCGCGGCATCAAGAAGCACGGTTCAACAACCATGACGACCGCCTACACGGGCGCTTTCCATGACAATCCGGCAGAGCAACAGAATTTCTTCTCCATGTTGCGTATGGGCAGGGAATAGACGATAAGGCTACCAGAATTATTTCCGGTGGCCTTAATGTCTGAAACGTTTCCAACACTCGAAAACAAGCAGGAACTTGAAGAAGGTGCTGTATTGGCACCTCGTTTCAATGCTGAGGGTCTTATTACAGCAATTGCCCAAGACACCCTTACGGGTGAAATCCTCATGCTGGCGCACATGAACGCTGAAGCACTTCATAAAACTATCAGTTCGGGAAAAGCTTATTTCTGGAGCCGGTCACGACAAGAACTTTGGCTTAAGGGCGAAACTTCCGGTAATATTCTTTTTGTCGATGAAATTCTTACAGATTGTGATCAGGATGCGATTGTCCTCAAGGTGAAACTTGAAGGGACTGCCGCCTGCCACACAGGTGCCAAATCCTGCTTTTATCGCAAGGTTGCTCTGGAAAATGGCAAACTCGCGCTAAAAAGAAC
>CALDZZ010000212.1 GCA_937944075.1 uncultured Rhizobiaceae group bacterium | reverse complement strand
TGAATTACTCACTTGAAACAAAAAAGGCCGCGTAAACCGCAGCCTTTAATAATTCATGGTGGTTATGAATTAAACGCCCCGTGCAACGCGTTCAATTTCCTCACGAACCATACGCTCAACCATGTTTGGCAGATTTTCATCCAGCCATTCTCTCAACATTGGGCGCAGGATCGCTTCAGTTTTAGCATCAATATCGTCCATCGCGCTGCGTTTTAGACGATCAAAAGCACCAGTCACCTCAGTATCAGCACTTGGAGACATCAAGGCTCCTTTAAAAGCAACCTCTTCCTGTACCATGGTTTCAAGAGCCGTCTCATTGACAGGCGCTTGTTGTGTTGGCGCAGGTGTTGCTTCTGCCATTTCTACATGGATTTCAGATGAAGCTTCAGAAACTGATTCCGAGAATTGTGTAATTTCAGGCTGCGTTTCAACAACTGAATCTACGATTGAAGAAAGAGATGTATTGTCAGCCAATTCCACAGTTTCGGCAACCGGCTCAGGCATGGCAACATCTTCCTGCTCAGGAACACTTTCAGCAGCGACAGGTTCAGCCATGGAAGTGGACTGCATATCCTCGTTCAACTCTTCGCTTTTGACAGTTTGTGCAATGGAAGCGAGCGAGGCCGCCATTTTGGCAGCTTCGTTACCGCTTGGGTTGTCACTATAAGTGTCGCTGGCCTGTGAAACTTGAGGAGCAGCCTGCGTAACAGGCTCCTGCGCGACCGGTGTTTCTTCAGTGGTACGTACCTGATTTAGAACATCCGACATTTGCATGTCAGAAGAAACTGAAGCTTCTTTTGCCGCATTGGCAACGCTTTCAGTTGTTTGTTCAGGTGCATTACCCTCTTCTGAAATTATTTTCCGGATTGAAGACAGAATGTCTTCCATTGAAGGCTCTTTTACCGCAGCTTCAGCCATTAAATATACTCCATATTCCCCGTGTGAGTCTCGAAACCGACTCATAATATCGAATCAATATACAATATTTGTCAGTAATTATAAAAATAACAGTTAACGGAAAATTCTTCAGCAACAATAAGGCTTTATCACCAGTTTAAAAACCTGTCATGGTTAACGTCCGGGCTTTTTAACGGCCCTGGCTTAATTTCCGCTCGGTGTGCGCAAGCCAAACCATTTGTCTTCAACAGCCTTTTTATGCTCAATCGGCTCATAGATTTTGACACTCAATCCAAGCTGTTTTGCACTCAAACGGCCAATTGCAGAAAGAATTGCATAGCCGGCAACCTTGATTTCACGCGTAGAGTTTGCAAGCGCGATCTGGGCATTAATAACCTGGGTTTGTGTATCCAGCACATCAAGCGTGGTTCTTTGACCAACCTTGCGCTCTTCAACAGCGCCATCCAAAGCAAGCTTCGCTGCTTTCAACTGCTCCTGATTGGCAGCAAAGGAAGCTTTAGCACCCTGATACTGGCTGTAGGCAGAAATTACAGCTGCACGCACGCTATCGACGCTTTCATCAACCTGTATTCGTCTTTGACCCAGAGTTTCCTTGTTCTGTCTTACACGCCCGGACTGCGCACCGCCCTGGTAAATCGGGACAGTCAATGTTGCAGAAACAGACTGGTTCGTAGATACGCTGGCGTTTGCACTTTGATCAAAATTACGGCTGGCAGAGGCCTGAAGATCCACTCTTGGCAAAAGACCGCTTTCAGCAGACTTTACGTTGAAGATGGCCTGATCAACCAGAAACTCTGTTGACTTGATTGCAGGATGCTCTCGTTGGGCAATAGCCAAGCCCTTGCCGGAAGTTGAAGGTATTCTGCGATCAACCCCTTTGACACGAGAGAGTTTACCAGGATTTCTGCCAATGATCTGGCGGTAAACCGCTTCACTGGATTTAAGGTTTGCCTCTGCCAGGCTGGCAGAAGCTTGAGCTGCAGCCCGGCTGGCACGTGCCTGCGCGACATCAGTTCGTGTTGCCTCACCTACGTCAAAACGGGTTTGCTCGGAACGAACTTGCTCGTTTAGGAACTCAAGGCTTTTTCGCTGGAAGGAAAGTATGGCGCGGTCTCTTAACACATCAAGATAGGCAGCCGCAGCATTAAAAAGTATGTTTTGTTCAGCATTGCGCAACGCCTGTTGGGATGCACTAACCGCAGCCTGAGCAGCATTGACATTATTTTGGGTCAAATAACTGTCCCATAGGGTCTGATTAATGACAACACCAAAGCCACCGGGAGCTAGATTGGTTTCTGAACCACCCAGCAATGAAAATGAACTGTTGGACTTGGTTCTAGACAAACCAATGTTGGCATTTGCTGTGATTGTTGGACGATAACCCGATTTAGCGATTGGAATGTTTTCGTCAACCGCTCTTGTTGCAGCACGTTGAGCATTGAGTGTCGGGTTATTGTTATATGCAGCAGCAAGTGCACTGTTGATTGTCTCGGCTAGAGCAATCCCGTGCGCGGCTGTATTCAATAACAAACCAATAGAAAAAGCTTTTAAAAAGCCATTTCCAGGTCGCAATCTACTCACAACAAACATTTACTCAACACTCCTGTACAACGTACAAAGATGGTTTTAGCCGCCCTTGGACGTATACATACTTAAAACTGACGATGGGTCAAATTAAAGTTTGGATACCGCACGTAATAATTCATCAAAAAGCTGATTACGCCCTAAAAGGTAAACTCTTTTTCTTTTTCAAACCCTGGCAACGGCTTAACACTGCTGTTTGCAATTTCCCGATCACTAATCAGGCCATCTTTCTTGATATAAAGTTTCGCAAGTGCAGCATTACCCTGACCCTCGACACAAACAAGCCTGCCTCCTTCTGCAAGCTGATCCAAAATGGTTTCTGGAAGCCTCTCGATAGCGCCCTCGATGAGGATTACATCATAAGGAGCTTCAGATGGATACCCTTTTGACAATTCAGATTGCAGTACAGCCACATTGACATATCCCAACTCTGAAAGTGTTGTAGAGGCATATTCAGCAAGTGCTTTGTCCTGCTCTATGGCTACGACAGAATTACACAATAGAGAAAACACGGCACTTGAATAACCTGACGCAGTGCCAACAATGAGTGCAACATCATCATCATCAATCTTTGCAGCCTGAACAAGCTTCGCAAATGAAGCAGCCTGCATCAAATAACGCTTTTCATTGGTAAGTCCTGAAAGCGATAGATCTTCATCAATGTAGGCAAATGGCTTTTTGTTTTGTGATACAAAAGCTTCACGCGGCACGCTTAGCATTGCAGCAATAAGCTGGTGTTGAGTCACGTCACTGGTGCGAACCTGGCAGTCGACCATGTTTTCACGTGCTTGTTCGAAATCTACCATTTCGTCAAACTTCCCTGCCCATCGGGCTTGTCAATCTAGAAACAGGTAATGTGGTGAAACCTGATATGGTTGGAGGCATCGCCCGGAATCGAACCGGGGTTGACGGATTTGCAATCCGCTGCGTCACCACTCCGCCACGATGCCAACAGTCGCTTACTTCAAGGGTTTGCACACAATTGTCAACTTCAAAATCAAGATTTTTGAAATCAGGAATTCTTTTGTTCAATTTTGATGGAAAAAGTGGCTCCCCGGGCCGGATTCGAACCAGCGACCAATTGATTAACAGTCAACTGCTCTACCACTGAGCTACCGGGGAACGTGCGGGCATATAACAAGGCTATTGGCGATTTGCCAAGTGTATTTTTCAATTTTATGTATTTATTTGCAAAATAAATGCGCACGCCCTTAACAAGCCAATAATCAGGCTAAATCCACAAAAATGAAAGGCCTGATTGAGAATGTGCAATCAGGCCTTTTAAGCAATATTATCAACGACTTTTAGAACAGGCCTTGAACATCACCATTCTCATCAAGCATGATTGCTTCAGCTGATGGTGTTCTTGGCAAACCTGGCATGGTCATGATTTCTCCGCAGATTGCAACAATAAAGCCAGCACCGGCAGAAAGCCTCACTTCTCGAATCGGGAGCGAATGTCCTGTCGGAGCACCACGCAAATTCGGATCGGTAGAGAATGAATACTGTGTCTTTGCCATGCAGACAGGAAGATTACCATATCCGGCCTCTTCCCACTGCTTTAGCTGGTCACGTATCTTTTTATCAGCCAGCACTTCATCAGCGCGGTAAATCTCCTTGGCGATGGTCTCCATTTTTTGGAACAGCCCCATGTCATCTGGATAAAGAGGAGCATATTGTGCTTCACCGCCATCCAGAATTTCCACAACCTTTTTGGCAAGATCTTCCGTGCCCTTCGAACCATGCGCCCAGTGTTTACAAAGTATGGCTTCTGTACCTTGTGTTGCGACATACGCCTTGACAGCCTCAACTTCTGCATCGGTATCCGTCACAAAGTGATTGATTGCCACAACAGCCGGCACACCAAACTTTTTCATGTTGGCAATGTGGCGTCCAAGGTTTGCACAACCTTCCTTGACTGCATCTACATTTTCATTGTTGAGATCAGCTTTTTGAACGCCACCATTCATTTTCATGGCGCGCACAGTGGCAACAATCACAACGGCCTCAGGCGATATGCCTGCCTTGCGACATTTGATGTTCATGAATTTTTCTGCGCCAAGATCTGCACCAAAACCAGCTTCAGTAACCACGTAATCTGCAATCTTCAAGGCAGTTTTGGTGGCAACGACCGAATTACAACCATGGGCAATATTCGCAAATGGTCCACCGTGCACAAAAGCCGGATTATTCTCAAGCGTTTGAACCAGGTTGGGCTGCATGGCTTGCTGAAGAAGAACCGTCATGGCGCCATCGGCCTTGATATCACGAGCGTAAACAGCAGAGCGGTCACGTCTGTAAGCAACTATAATATTACCAAGACGTTCCTTCAGATCATCAAGATCCGTTGCAAGGCATAGAATGGCCATGACTTCAGAAGCAACTGTAATGTCAAAACCGGCTTCACGCGGGAA
>CALDZZ010000211.1 GCA_937944075.1 uncultured Rhizobiaceae group bacterium | reverse complement strand
CTTAGTGCGTTTTTTTGAAAAGAATTCCGTATCAGTCGGATTGGCACCTGGATATCCACCCTCAACAAAATCAAGCCCCAACTCATCCAGCATCTCGGCAATGACAATCTTGTCCTGAACGGAAAAATCAACCCCCGGCGTTTGCTGGCCATCTCGTAGCGTTGTGTCGAATAGGTAGATACGTTCTTTGGTCATGATACTCACCTCTTGACCTCCCAAGTTGTCACACGCTCGCCAGTCTCGGGATCTTTGCCATCCTTAAGCTGAATGCCCTGCTCAAGAAGCTCATCACGAATACGATCTGCTTCGGCGAAATTTTTATCAGCGAAATAAGCTAGTCGCTCATCTATTGCAGCATTGATCGCAGCATCATCAAGGTTAGCTTCAACTTTCGAAAATGCTACTCCCAACAAATCTAATGCATCTGAAAGTGGTTTTCCCGACAGTGAATTTAGCTTTGAAATAAACTCAGACGAGTTTACATCATCCATAAGAGAAGAAACAAAAGCCAGTGGATCACCATTATCTGCCTCGAGAACTCGCCTTGCTAATTTCGCAATAATATTCTCCGCCTCATCCAACCGCTTTACTGAAAAATCAATCGGCTCACGGTAATGCGTCATGAGCATTGCCAACCTCAGAACTTCGCCCGGCCATTTTCGGCCACCGAATTTTTCCGTGTGCAGCAAATCATGGATGGTCACAAAGTTTCCATCCGACTTGCTCATCTTCTTGCCTTCGACCTGCACATAACCATTGTGCATCCACACAGAAGCCATTTTGTCTGTGCCATGGGCGCAGCAGGATTGGGCGATTTCATTTTCGTGGTGCGGGAAGATGAGATCAAGCCCGCCACCGTGAATGTCAAAGGTCTTGCCCAAAAGTGCTTCCGACATGGCGGAACATTCGATATGCCAGCCCGGGCGGCCGTGAATGGTCTCGCCATTGAAACTTCCTGACCAGCCTGGTTCTTCATCATGGGATTGCTTCCAGAGCACGAAATCACCAGCATGTTCCTTGTGACTTTCGACGGCAACGCGTGCTCCTTCAACCTGCTCATCCAGCCTTCCCATGCGATTGGAAAGCTCTCCGTAGTTTTCCATGGACTTCACACGAAACAGAACTTCCCTGCCCTGGGCCCCTTCAGCAATATAGGCGTGGTCCTTATCGAGCAGTGTCTGGATAATGGATACCATGCCATCAATATACTCGGTCGCACGCGGCTCATGGGTCGGTTCAAGACAACCCAAGGCTTTGACATCTGCATGAAACTGATTGGCCGTTTTTTCTGTCACATTGCGAATGGCTTCATTGAGCGGCAAGTCAGGATAATCACGCAGTGCACGCGCATTGATCTTGTCATCCACATCCGTGATATTGCGAACGTAAGTCACATGGTTCTCACCATATTTGTGCCGGAACAGGCGAAACAGGACATCAAACACGATGACCGGCCGCGCATTTCCGATATGTGCAAAATCATAAACAGTTGGTCCGCACACATACATGCGAACATTTTTCTCGTCTTCCGGTACGAAGGATACCTTTTCGCGCGTCAGCGTATTGTATAATTTCAGGTCAGGCATGTTATTCCAAAATTCAAAAAATAATCCCTTGGCCCAGGACGTTAAAATTAAGGAAAATTCAAAAACGACCAGGCCAGCGAATCGCTAGCTAATAATACACTTGATTGTGCAGGTCTTGCATGAAGACTTGATTAAGGTCGTCGTCATAGCGCATCTATTCAATGATTAGGCTGGGGCGTCAACCCATAATTGGATAAACCAGTCCAAAGGCGATCATCAGCATGACAATACCAATGATGGTATCAAGCACTTTCCAGGCATTGGGATCCTTGAAGACAGGCTCAAGCAAGCGGGCGCCATAACCAAGGGAGAAGAACCAGACAAAAGATGCCAATATGGCACCAATGCCATAGGCCAGTCTTGCATTTCCTTCATGTGGCGCAGAGGCCCCTACCAGAAGAACCGTATCCAAATAGACATGAGGATTGAGAAAGGTGAAGGCAAGGCAGGTTAAAACTGCGGCTTGAAGGTTTCCGCTTTCATCTTTTGCTTCACTCATCGGTAGCGGATTAAGCGCGCGTGAAAAGGCAACCCAGGCATACCACAAGAGAAACAAGGCACCGCCAATTCGAATTACAAACAACAGGTTGGGTGAAGATTCTATGATGGCACCGACACCGGCAACACCAATGGCAATCAACACCGCATCTGAAACAGCACAAATCAGGCAAAGAATGAACACATGTTGCCTAAGCACCCCTTGCCTGAGAATAAAGGCATTTTGCGCGCCAATCGCAATGATAAGTGAGGCACCCAAACCAAAACCGGTGGCAAATCCAAGCAACATTAAAACAAATCCATCTGGTTATCGTCATCCTTAGGTTTTCGGGTTTTGGCAGCAGGAACTTGCGGTTCAGCAAGCCCAGGCTTTTGAACTTCCGGCCCGACGTTGGTCACCTTGTTGACCCGATCACTTACTGCGATTGCATCAAAGAAACCGTCCTCCACGCCACGCATCAAATCCGCAACATCCCGGGGTTCCTGCGTTTTGCAATCCAGCCAACGCTCAAAGTCTTCAGGCTGGATGACAACAGGCATGCGGTGATGAATGTTTCCAATCTGCGCATTGGATTGCGTGGTCAAGATACAGCCACTGTCCATCTCGCTGCCATCCGTCCCCATCCAGGTTTCAACCAGTCCTGCAAAGCAGACCACGCCATCATCAGCCGGCTTGATCCAATAGGCCTGCTTGGGCTGTTTCCTGTCTTCAGGCCTGTGCCATTCATAAAACCCTGTAGCAGGGATCAACACACGACGATGGCGCATGGCTGTTTTGAATGAGGCCTTGGTGGTTGCCGTTTCAGAACGGGCATTGATGATCAATGTAAATTCGTTTGGATCTTTCACCCAGTGTGGAATGAGACCCCAACGCACCAGTTGCGCTTCTGGCAAGGCAGCCTGCCCTGCGCTCACGGCAAGAATGGGCTGTGTGGGTGCTATGTTATATCTTGGCGGGAAATCGTCCAGAGTGATTCCACCAAACAGGATTGAAAGCTCTTCGGGAGCGGCCAGTAATGAAAAACGACCACACATCAATATATCCAATTTTGATAGTTTTGTGCTAACCAGTTTGTTCGCACTGTCTTGTAAGTGTTTTTATAAATAGTCTTATAAGGGAAGTTGCGGGCAATTTGGAACTTTATTTCCCCTTACTCCAAGGATTCTGCTAATGCCACTTAAACCACAGACGGGTGCCAGTGTTCTGGTTTACAAAGACGGCAAGGTTCTGCTCATCCAACGCGGCAAGGAACCTTACAAGGGACATTGGTCCCTTCCCGGCGGCTCTCAGGAAACCGGAGAAACCATTGAAGAGGCCGCTTACAGAGAGCTGGAAGAAGAAACCACCTTGAAAGCCGAGGCATTGGATTTTGTGAGACTTAGAGACCGTATTTCAAAAGATGAACAAGGCTCAGTGACGTTTCATTATGTACTTGCCACTTTTTTCACCCAGTCCTTTTCAGGCACTGCAAAAGCAATGGATGACGCTGATGATATCGGGTGGTTCACGATAGAGGAAATGGAAAACCTGACAACCACCCCGCAAACCCCGCAGTTTGTTCAGGAAATATTGAATGAAAAACTCAAGCCATAGAGTAACCATGTTTTCCGGCTACCATTGAAATTCAAGCGCTTTGTGATGTAATAATCATGAAAATCCGCATTCAACCAGATGAACAAGTCAGACATGAACAAGTTGTCAATCAGCAAGATGAAACTATTGCCATCCTTGGCTCTGATAGTCTTTATGAGCTTTTCTGCTACCGGGTTTGTGCAGGCACAATCGGCAGGGGAAAATGCATCCGAGGAAACGAAAGCTGAAGACAATTCACAAAAGATCACAACCTTGCCCCCTGCCTATGGGCCACAAATGTTGAGGCTATCAGAAATTTTGGGGTCGCTTCATTACATTCGGGAATTATGTGGCGCTGATGAAGGCTCCAAATGGCGGGACATCATGCAGGATATCATCAAGCAGGAAGAGCCGGTGGAAGAACGCAAGGCGCAGATGATTGCAAACTTCAATCACGGATTCCGGGGCTTTCAGGAAACCTACCGGGAATGTACCAAGGCAGCACTCGAGGCTAACAGGCGGTATATTGCCGAAGGCATCAAGCTTTCAGGTGAAATCCCAACCCGCTACGGCCGTTAACCATTTGTTAAAACAAATTGCTGCACCCCGATGATTTTTGTCACATTATCATATAGCTTTCACCTGCAGAACTTATGGTGGGACTTGGTAAAGTGAAAAATTCTGAAATACCTGAAAACCTTGAAGAACTGATTGAGCAGGAAAAGCGCTCATTGGCCAAAGAGTATTTTACAGATGCCTGGTCGGAAGTTCAGATAGAAAACCTTGGAACCGAACTTGTAGCAGAAGTTTTCATCAAGGAAACAATCGATCGCCTTGCCTCGGAAAGAGGCAATGAAGAAGCTTCAAGACTGATAGCCCATATCAAGGAACTCGATGAGATGGGTATCCTCTCTTCAAGCCACACACTGCAATAGAACAGATAACAATCTCAGGAAATTGAAAAACTG
>CALDZZ010000210.1 GCA_937944075.1 uncultured Rhizobiaceae group bacterium | reverse complement strand
TGAAATGGCCAGAACGGTTTTTCAAAAGGATAAATAACATGGGCCTGATATTCATCAGCTATCAGGTCAAGAACTCGCTTTGTCCAGCGGTTCATTGGATCGGGCTTGTTATCTTTATACTCTTTTGAGTCTGAAAAGGCTTCCCACATTTGCGGCCCTGCATTGCCAATCAATATGGCTTTGCGTCCCAGCAACGCCTCACCTTCCTCTACACACTCTTTTTGTGAAAGTTCAAAGCCTCCAAAACAAACAAGGCCGGATGAATCCAGCCTTGAAACAAGATTAGCAAAATCAACGGGAGACCTTGCCATCGGCATTCAGCCTCCAGGTATTGTGGACAATTGTATTCCCCACGACTTCCCTGGCACGTGATTCCAGGGCTGGTCTCTCACTTCAGGTGAAAGCATCCGGCATTGAGTCCTTCTTGTCTTTGATGAAGGCCTTGATCTTTTCGTCAATCTCGGGATCAAGATGAGGCGCCTGATAATTCTCGAGCCAGTTCCGTGCAATCTTGTTGGCTCTTTGTTCATTCCTGAGACACCCCTCAACTTCCCATTGCTCAAACGAATTGTTGTCGGCAACAGTAGAAGCAAAAAATGCAGTCTCGAAATTGTTCTGGGTATGATCACAACCAAGGTAATGACTGCCCGGCCCTACTTCACGAATGGCATCCATGGCCTGCCCGTTTTCACTCATGTCAATCCCAGCAGCCATCTTTTGCTGGGCGGCAAGCTGATCGCAATCCATTATGAATTTGTCAAACGAGGATACAAGACCACCTTCCAGCCACCCGGCCGCATGCAGCATGAAATTCACGCCACCCGCCATTGCAGGCCATAGCGTATTGGCGCTGTCATAGGCGGCCTGAGCGTCCGGCACTTTTGCTCCTGTGAGCGAGCCGCCAGATCGGAAAGGCAGATTATAGCGGCGTGCAAATTGTGCAGCACCCATCAAAACCTGACCAGGTTCTGGTGTGCCAAATGACGGGGCTCCGGTCTGCATTGAAATTGACGTTGCAAACGTACCCATGATTACAGGAGAACCTGGACGACAAAGCTGTGAAAAAGCAACAGCAGAAGTCGCTTCACACAAAACCTGGGTAAGCGTTCCGGCAACAGTAACCGGTGACATTGCACCGCCAACGATAAAAGGAGAAACAATCGAAGCCTGATTGGCGCGTGCATAAACTTTAAGCGCACCCAACATTGTTCCGTCCAATGTCATTGGAGAGTTGCAATTAATCAGACTGACCAGCACACAATGTTGATCAACAAAGTCTTCACCAAAAAGGATTTTCACCATCTCCACTGTATCTTCTGCCCGCTCAGGCGCAGTCACAGAACCCATAAACGGTTTATCTGAATATTTGATGTGTGCATAAAGCATATCAAGATGCCGCTTGTTGACAGCAATATCACATGGCTCACAAACGGTTCCACCAGAGTGATGCATCGCTGGCGCCATATACGCCAGCTTCACAAAATTCTGAAAGTCCTCAATTGTTGCATAGCGTCTTTCGCCATCAAGGTCTCTTACGAATGGTGGCCCGTAAACAGGTGCAAAAACGGTAGTATTACCACCAATTTCAACGTTACGCTCAGGATTGCGCGCATGTTGTGTGAAGCTTGAAGGTGCTGTCTTCATCAACTCGCGGCACAAACCTTTGGGAAAATGAACCCGCTCGCCTTGAACATCTGCCCCTGCGTCTTTCCACATTTGCAGCGCTTCTTCATCTTCTGAATACACAACGCCCACTTCTTCCATGAGTGTATCAGCATTGCTTTCAATGATTTCTATCGCTTCAAGACTTAAAATATCAGTCGGCTCAAGTTGGCGATGAATATAGGGTAATGATTTAAGATTAAGTCCGCCACGGGCCTGCCTGCGTCCGGCTGCACCGCCACCACCGCCCCTGCTTCTTCTGCCACGTGCAGGTGCAGCTTCGCCAGATTGTTCTTCTACGCTCATAGCCTAATCCTCAAGAATTATTATCGAGATTACTCATGACAATATTTATTCTAGTGTCAAAAACCAGACTGTCACAATGCGCCAAACGCTGGCGCAATATGGCATTTGACTGTCAAAGCTTCTATCCTTCCAGAACACACATACTGGAGGCAACCCAAACTACCAATCAATCATATTATGGCATGGAATAAATAATTACTGGTTTGCAGTATAAATTCTGTAGGTTCTTGGTGTTCTCTTTTCAGGTAACAGCTTTTCATAATCCAGTTTAGCGCGCGCTTCCCAGACAACCTCACCTTGGGGCGTAACCTCTGTAAAAGATGGAGCAGTCTCAAGATTTTTTGAGTGTGCACCCCACGCAATGATTGTATTTCCATTTGAAAGTCTGGTCGCACCACCAGCAATCTTTCCGTGAATGTCCTTACGTTCATAAGACCAGACCTTGGTCGCGGTCATTGCTTCAAAATCCAACTGATATTCTACAGCACGAGAATAATCGCGTTTCTTCTCAGTTTCACCGCAACGCTTCGGGTGGCCGTTATCAAATAACAAAACTCTGTTCTCAGCTGTCCATTCTGCCTGGTGGGATCCACAAAATCCATTAAGAGGGTCGTCGACGAACTTGAATGTCCCGCCATTACCAAGCGTACCAATCAATTCAGCCGTGTTTCTGGAAACAACCGCAACTTGCGAGTATCCGAAGAGTGAGAAGAGGTATATCTTACCATCATCACTGAGATCAGTCGAGTTAAGGTGAATGTAATCACCACGATCTCTCTTGTAAAACGTTTGGTTCGTTGTGTAATTCTCAAGAGCATGCCACTCGAAAACAACCTTACCTTTCGGCGTAATTTCTTGAACAACAGAATCCTGCAAACAGTCACTTTTACGGTTAAACTCGGCACCTTTCGATGAGCGAACAGGTTCATAAGCATTCAAAACATGGTTGCCATTTGGAAGCACATCAAAGTCATGTTTGTTTGTATGTACCAAACCTTTGGTGACATGTTGTTTTTGATATTCAAGTTCACTGTTGGTCTGGATCACAACATGATTAAATCCTTTGCATGACCCCAAAAAACCATTTTCCGCTTGATACGTGTAAATGCCATTTGGCTGTTGCTTGAAATCAAAAACAATTCCTTTGGGAAATGACCGAACAGCCTCAAGTTTACCATCTCTGCTCATTCTCACGACAGAACCAACGCGTGCAGGTGCAGATGTGTCACCCTTTGGCTGCACTTGAAACAGTGTAAAGAGCAGGTCTGCACCATTGTGCTTATCCTTCTCATTTACCAAGACTTCAATATCCAGATTTGACTTGTCAAAAGCAAAGGCATGGCTGGCAACAGAAAGGCCAAGTGCGAGACCACAGACAAAACGAAACATAACAATTCTCCAGCTGAACATTTATATTATCAATGAGTTGCTTAATCATGTCTGGTTCAAAACCACAATTCAACAACAATTTAGACATATCACCTTTGGGCAAAGCTTCATACACAACGTAAGCTGGGACATATACAAATGGTGGGCAGAATACGAAACTGAAAAGCAATGGATATCAAGAAAGTCGCAAACTATTATGCTCTGGTCGTAAATTTGGAACTGATATTTAACTTTAGCTTGCTAAATGGAAAATATGCCGCATTCTATGTGGAGGAAGGTTTGAATCCCCAAGATTCGAATGGTTTTTAAAAATCAAGGCATTGCCTTGCGCGGTTTTGGAGAAAGCCCATGTCTGAAGAAGAAGACGAAATCATCCTAGCAGAGCTAGACGACGATGAACTGGTAGCCCAGATGCATGACGATCTTTATGATGGTCTGAAGGAAGAAATTGTTGAAGGTACCAATATTCTTCTTGGGCGCGGATGGACCCCATATGATGTTCTGACCAAAGCGCTTGTAGAAGGCATGCGTATTGTTGGCATCGACTTCCGCGATGGCATTCTGTTTGTTCCGGAAGTTCTTCTGGCAGCGAATGCCATGAAATCCGGGATGACCATACTGCGCCCGCTATTGGCAGAAACAGGTGCTCCAAAACTGGGCTCCATGGTTATCGGAACCGTTAAAGGTGACATTCACGACATTGGCAAGAACCTTGTTGGCATGATGATGGAAGGTGCCGGCTTTGACGTTCATGACATTGGCATCAATACAGATGTGGATGGATACCTGGCAGCAATTGATGAGCATAAGCCTGACATTCTGGGCATGTCTGCTCTTCTCACAACAACAATGCCATACATGAAGGTCGTTATCGATACGATGATTGAAAAAGGCATTCGTGATGACCACACGATTCTGGTTGGTGGTGCGCCACTAAATGAAGAATTTGGCTCTGCCATCGGTGCTGACGCTTATTGCAGGGATGCTGCGGTTGCGGTTGAAACTGCAAAAGAATTCATGGCCAAGAAGCACAACCAAATGGCTGCAGGTTAAATCAACTTGAACGCATGAATTTAAACGGGCGCCCATGGCGCCCTTTTTTGTGATATACTACAAGCAATCACTTGATAAATATGAATCAAGACATGAGGTTCAAAAGGTGTCAGATAACAGCCACCCTGCCCCGAAGTTGCGTATCATAGCCTGTGGCATGATTGCGCGCGAAGTCATGGCAGTGAACCAGCAACTTGGCTTTGATCATATAGACCTGAAGTGTTTGCCCGCATCCTATCACCATCATCCTGAACATATTGCTCCTGAAATGGACAAGGCCATAATAAAAGCACGGGCAGATGGGTTTGAAAACATTTTTGTAGGCTACGCCGACTGCGGTACTGGTGGAGAACTCGACAAAATCTGTCAAAAACATAATGTCGAACGCATCAAAGGACCGCACTGTTTTTCATTTTATATGGGCAATAAAAACTTTGAAGAGGCAGATGGTGATTATCTGACCACCTTTTTCATTACAGATTTTCTGGCACGTCATTTTGAAACATTCATGAAACGGCCCCTTGGTCTGGATAAACATCCTGAACTGCGTGAAATGTATTTCGCACATTACACCAAGGCACTTTACCTTGCTCAAACTCAAGATCGCGAACTTGAGCAGAAAGCAAGAGAGGCTGCAGAATTTCTTGGGCTCGAATATGAATACAAATACACAGGATATGGCGACCTGCTAGATGCCATTGTTCCACTTGGGAATGATAAACCTTGATTTTTATTCAGCATTAGCCTCACGCAAAACACTTGGTGGCTTGGTTTCCCAGTTTTCAGGGCCTTGCAAGCCCAAGGAAAATCCAGCTTCATAAAGTGCCTGCATGCGTTGCGGGTCAAAATCGAGTGACTTGTCAGATACAGGAACATCATCCGGTATTGAAGTAAGGTGAAATTTGACGCCTGAGTTTTTAACTCTGGAATAATGCCGGAAAATCGTATCCGATTGCAATTCCCGCATAAGCTCAAAGATTGTTTTCTGGGCAATACTCGCCAAATTTGGCTGAACAGGGTTTGAATCATTGAACCGTTTGGTTGTACCATTCACAATGATATATAAATCCTTTTGCCGGGCAGATGATCGCCCCATGAAGGTTGAATACAAAATTGGTTCCTTAACCCCACCATCAACATGAGCCTGCCTGAGTTGCACACCTTTTTGCGGTTTGATGTAAACGGGAGGAAAAAAACCTGGCACTGCTGCTGAAGCTCTCAAAACCTTTTGAAAATGCTGCACCGGATTGGTTCTGCCACCCATGGCGATTTTCCCCATGTCCCATATGACCAATTGCCCTGCATCAAGATTGGTTGTTGCAATATAAAGACGGCGCCCTTTTTCATGTTCTCTGGCGATTTTGGCAAGCATCGCGGCATCCACATATTTCTCAATTTGTGATTTAAGCGGGGTGTTATCGTATAAACTGTCAGAGAAAATACCATTAAGGCCACGATTTTTAAAAATCTTGTCATTGGTCTGATTGGTATAAAGCTCCTTGGCCAGCGCATCATACTGTGGCCCTAGAAATGTAAGAACCGCCAAAAGACCACCAGTTGAAACACCAGTCACAACATCAAATTCCGGGCGGTTCCCTTTTTGAGTCCAGCCCGCAATAACACCAGCACCAAAAGCACCGTCTGCACCTCCTGCAGAAAAGGCAATGATTGAGTGATTACTATCCTGCGACCACTGTTGCGGAACGTTGACAGATCGCGTCGTATCGACTGCATCAATTGGAACTATGGTTCTAATGGATGTATCTTCATCAGGGCGCGTTGCGCACGCAGCAATAAATACTGACAGGAACAAAAGACCAATAATCTTTGTGCAGTATTTGAATTTCATGACACCCACTTCCAAAAAACCACAGAGTTTTGAAACTCTCTTGTGAGTTAAATACTGGATTTTGGAAATAATTTAAAGCGTCAAAAATGGATTTCATCAATACCTTACAGGTTAAGACTAATTCATTATCGAAGCTCAATCCAGGGTGCTTCCCTGGCAGCCCTGCGCAATTCTTCTAATGCAAACTCAAACTTGCTCTCACCTTTGTTGGTTGTCCAGAGGGCATATGCAGGGAACGGAAAGGATGGTGCGCCCTCAATAAAGTGCAGACTGCCATCAGCAACATAGTCATCAGCCATCCTGTAGGGAATGTAGGCAGATTTGCGGTTCTTGATTAGATATTGCGGTATTGAAGTGCCAATGCGCAAGGAAATCTGGGGCGGCTTCAAGCCAGGAAACCAGCGCGAATGGGCAATGGCAAATTCTGGCCCCCACTGACAATAAATGTAATGTTCTTCAGAAATCTCTTTTACCGTCTCATCACCTGTTACCAACACCAGCATGTCGTCGAGTATGTGTTCAACATTAAGCCCTGGCCTGATCTCAGGAGAGTACAGCACGGCAATATCCAGTGTTCCGCGCACCAACATTCTGGTCAGGTTGTCATTACCCGAAATTTGAAAATTAATAGCCGTATTCAGATACTTCGCAGACATGTTTGATAGCCAGAC
>CALDZZ010000209.1 GCA_937944075.1 uncultured Rhizobiaceae group bacterium | reverse complement strand
CAGCCGATATTGCACCGACTGCCGGCGTAGCTTTTACAATCAACCATATTGCCGCCGTATTCATTCCTGTATTGTTTGGTCTTGTTTGGGTTGTTAGTCCCGCAGCAGTCTTCCTTGCAGGCGCAGCAATGGCCTTTATTTCTCTGCTTCTGGCAAGGCTTGTACCCAGCGACCCGGATGAAGGTAACGAAGTTGTTTGGATTGGTGAAAAGACAAAGTCTTGACCTGAGAATGGCAAACAACACATAGTGCTCTGAACGAGGTAACTTTTGAATGATTAAATCTACGTTTAAATACCTGGCTTTGGGCGCAACTTTGCTGGTGGCAGCATGCACCTCAGTTGGCGAACGAACACTTGTGAGCGTTGGCTACTATACTGTCAGTGGTGATACCTTTACCGAAGTTGACAGGCAGATAAAAATCCACGGGCCTGAAGTTACAGGTGTTGGCAAGGCCTTGGCCTCTACGGATCTCAGAATGTTGCCAAAAATCAAATATCAATTGTCAGGTGGCAATTGTATTGTTTCAAGTGCCCGTATCAACGTCAAGGCAAGGGTAACCCTACCCCGACACTCAAACGTAAACCGTTTAAAATCAGAACTTGCACAGGCCTGGAACTCTCTGGAAGAATATGCACGCGTCCATGAAGCCGTTCATTTGGCAATTGCGGACCGCTATGCCATTGAAATGGAAAATGCCATCAGCGCCCTGCCTGCGGCAGAAGATTGTGTTGCAATGCGTGAGGACGTACAAAAAGTCTTTTCCAAACTCTTCAAACAACACCACGAAGATCAGTTGCAATTCGATGAAGACGAGAAAAACCGTATCCGTGGACTTGTTCAGAGACGAAACGCCAGCATCACTCGCCCACAACAATAAATCAGGAAATTGACATGACGTCACCATCCCATACAAAACTTGCCCTACTGTCGCTTCGCGTATCCTTGTTTTTGCTCATGATTGTTTGGGCATACCTGAAAATTGCTGCGCCTGTCTCTTATGCTGGAGATGGTGCGGAACGAGCAGGCATTTTTGCAGGCTTTTATGGTGTCTCGATTGGTCAGAACATTGTACTTGCAATCGGATATTTGCAGATCGCATTTTTACTTGCCTATCTGGCTGGCCTTTTCAAGACGATTACTGTCGGTGGAGTACTCTTGATGAACATAGCGACTTTGATTGTATCCATGCCAAAAATCCTGAATCCGTTTGAACAGCCGAACCTTTTGTTTTTGGCCTCGGTTCCAATTTTGGGCGCATCGCTGGCACATTTCCTGATGCGCAAAGATGACACTCTTCTGTCATTGGGAAAATAACCCGCAACTTTCATCAACAACCGTCATGGATGTGACGCTATTTGGGCTTGCCTAGCAGGCCCAATTTACTCTAGGAGTTTCCCAATGAAATATAAGATTGGGGAACCCGATGAGCGCCGATACAAATTCACCAACAGTTGTTAAATCATGGGATGAGTGGTCACCGCTCAAACACGTTATTGTCGGCGTTGCTGACGGTTGTATGATACCGCCATCCGAACCAGCGCTTGATGCTAAAGTGCCGGAAGACAGTGACATGAAAGGCCAATGGGGGCCTCGCACACAGGAAACCGTAGACAAGGCCAACGAACAGCTGAACAACTTTGCCAAGGTTCTTGAAAGCCGAGGCGTACGCGTTGACCGCCCTACACCGATTGATTTCTCCAAACCCGTTTCAACGCCGGATTGGGAAAACCCCTCTTCCTTCGGTTGTATGCCTCCGCGTGATGTCATTCTGACCGTAGGCAAGGAGATGTTGGAAGCAACCATGTCATACCGTTGTCGCTTCTTTGAATACCTCTGTTACCGCGACTTGATGCAGCAATACTTCGAGGAAGACCCCGGCTTCCGTCATGTCTCTGCCCCAAAACCCCGAATGACAGATGCATCTTATCGCATGGACTATCTTGCAGACACTATTGGTGTTGAAAAGCGGCTGGAATGGACAGCAGAAAAGTTCTTCGTCACAACCGAAGAAGAGCCAATGTTTGATGCAGCCGATGTTCTTCGCTTTGGCAAGGACTTGATCGTGCAACACGGTTTTACAACCAATCTGAAAGGCATCGACTGGCTTCGCAGACATTACCCGGATCATCGCGTGAGAGCTGTCAATTTCCCGGGCGATCCTTACCCGATACACATTGACGCAACCTTCACACCCATCCGCCCTGGCCTCATCATCAATAATCCTGAGCGCCGCTTGCCAGATGATCAACGCGAATATTTCCACAAGAACGATTGGGAAATTGTTGACGCAGCCCGCCCTGCTCACAATCAACCCCCAGCGCTTTGTTATTCTTCCGTATGGCTCTCCATGAACGTTTTGATGGTCGATGAAAAAACAGTGTGCTGCGAAGCGTCTGAAGTGAACCAGATGGAGCAATTCGATAAAATGGGTCTGGAAGTCCTGCCAATCCCGTTTAGGGACGCCTACGCCTTCGGCGGCGCCCTGCATTGCGCGACAACAGACGTCTACCGCGAAGGTGATTGCGTGGATTACTTCCCGAAACAGTAGGATGTTTATTTAATGCCAGCTAATAATGGAATAGACTTGTAAATTTACTGCCTAAGCCTCAGCCATCACCAAAATGCTCAACCTCGGCCTCTCCGGCTTTTCTGAGTTGTTCTGCCGCTGTTGCCATAAGTGCTGAAACTTTTTCCAGGTTTTCTGCCATTTGCGCCTTGTCTTCGCCGAATTCGAACCCCTTCAACTGCCCGTCCAATAATTCGCGTCCCATCCA
>CALDZZ010000208.1 GCA_937944075.1 uncultured Rhizobiaceae group bacterium | reverse complement strand
TCAAACGTGAAGTTGATGCAGGTAATCAAGTGGCAGTAGTTGTCTCTGCAATGTCTGGCAAAACCAATGAACTGGTTGCATGGACCAGAGAAATTGCACCCATGCATGACGCTCGTGAATATGATGCGGTAGTGGCGTCTGGTGAGCAGGTAACTTCTGGTCTTCTTGCGATGGGCTTGCAACATATTGGCGTTGATGCGCGTTCCTGGCAGGGTTGGCAGATCCCTCTCAAAACGGATGCCTCACATGGTGCTGCACGGATTGATACAATTGACTCAGAGTTATTGGTTGAACGCATTTCCGGCGGGCAGGTTGCTGTAATTGCCGGCTTTCAGGGAATAGGCCCCGATAACCGGATTGCAACGCTTGGGCGTGGTGGTTCTGATACTTCTGCGGTTGCTATCGCTGCAGCCATTGGTGCTGATCGTTGTGACATTTACACGGATGTGGATGGGGTTTACACAACCGATCCGCGTATTGAACCCCGGGCAAAGCGCATGGAGAAAATTTCTTTTGAAGAGATGCTGGAAATGGCTTCACTTGGGGCAAAGGTTTTGCAAGTGCGCTCTGTTGAAATGGCCATGGTGCATGGTGTGCGTACATTTGTGCGTTCAAGTTTTGATGAACCGGAAAGCATTAATACGGAACAAGCGGTTGGTACGCTAATTTGTGATGAGGATGAGATTGTGGAAAAAGAAGTTGTAACCGGCATTGCCTATACAAAGGATGAAGCTCAGATTTCGCTGCGCCGTGTGCCGGACAGACCTGGCATCTCAGCGTCCATTTTTGGTCCTCTTGCCGACAGTCAGATTAACGTTGACATGATTGTGCAAAGTGTTTCTGAAGACGGCTCCAAAACAGACATGACATTCACCGTTCCTGAAGGTGATGTGCAAAAGGCTGTTAATGTGCTACAAGATGAAAAAGATGATATTTCTTTTGAGGCGCTGCAAAGCGATACCGGTCTGGCAAAGATTTCAGTAATTGGTATTGGCATGAGAAGTCATGCAGGCGTTGCTTCAACGGCTTTCGCGGCACTTGCGGAAAAGAATATCAATATCCGTGCCATAACGACTTCAGAGATAAAATTCTCTCTGCTTATTGATGCTGATTATACAGAATTGGCAGTGCGTACCTTGCACTCGGTTTATGGGCTTAACCAGTAAACTGAATATTATACAAATTTGTATATGTACTTTTGCGAATAGAAATCAGGGCTTTTAGCCCTTAATGGGAGGCCCTATGAGCTCTCAACCCAAAGGACCCAGTGTTCTGCTACGCCGTCTGCGCGAAATCATGGCAGAACCCAATGATCCGCAAACGCGGCTGGATACGATTGTTGCCGATATTGCCGACAACATGTCTACGGAAGTGTGTTCAGTATATGTTTTGCGGGCTGATGGAATGCTGGAACTATACGCCTCACACGGGTTGAAGCCAGAAGCTGTGCACATGTCCGCACTCAGAGTCGGGCAGGGTCTTGTTGGTACGATTGCGGTCTCCGCGCGTGCGCTTAATCTGAACGATGCTCAAAAGCATCCTGCGTTTGAATATCTTCCCGAGACGGGTGAAGAAATCTACAATGCCTTTCTGGGTGTTCCCATTTTGCGTGCCGGTCGTGTCCTTGGGGTGCTGGTTGTTCAAAACAAGACCAACCGTACTTACATGAATGCCGAAGTTGAGGCGCTTGAAACCACTGCCATGGTTTTGGGCGAGTTGATTGCAACAGGTGAACTTGAAGCCCTTTCACCCAAGGGTGTTTCCCTTGATTTGAGCAGGCCGCAAACCGTGGATGGTGTATCACTGTCAGACGGGATTGGTCTTGGCTTCGTGGTTTTGCATGAACCGCGTGTGATTGTTACCAATCTGTTTAATGACAAGGCTGATGAGGAAATCATTCGCTTGCGCGAGGCGCTTGTCAAGGTTCAGGTTTCCATCGATGTACTGTTCCAAAGTGGAAATGTTCCCATCGAGGGAGAACATCGCGATGTGCTTGAAGCTTACCGAATGTTTGCCCATGACAGGGGCTGGAACCGACGTATGGAAGAGGCCATCACCAATGGCCTGACGGCAGAGGCGGCTGTCGAAAAAGTCCAGAATGACAATCGAGCCCGCATGATGCGGCAGCCTGATCCATACCTTCGCGAACGCCTGCATGATTTTGATGATCTTGCCAATCGCCTTTTGCGTGAACTGGTTGGCAAGGCGCATGGGTCTTCTGCAGCCGTAGTAGATGGTGATCATATTATTGTTGCGAGAAACATGGGTGCTGCCGAGTTGCTTGATTACAACAGTTCAAAGTTGCGCGGTCTTGTCCTTGAGGAGGCGGCACCAAATTCTCATGTGGTGATTGTTGCCCGTGCGCTGGGTATTCCGGTAGTCGGGCAGTTGGCTGATTTTGTTTCCTATGCTGAACAGGGGAACCCGATTGTCGTGGATGGCGATGCTGGTCGCGTTATCCTGCGTCCGCCAAGCGATATTGCCGAGGCCTATATTGAGAAAGTCAAATTTCGTGCCGGTCGTCAAAAGCAATTTGAGAAACTGATCGATGTGCCGTCCAGAACCAGGGACGGTGTTAATGTCGAATTGCTGATGAACGCAGGTCTTATTATGGATCTGAAACAATTGGAGACGAGTGG
>CALDZZ010000207.1 GCA_937944075.1 uncultured Rhizobiaceae group bacterium | reverse complement strand
ACAATTTGGTGAGGGTGGCAAGTTTCTCGAAATAGGCGAAACTTACCAGACCATTACGACAAGATTTGCAAAATCCGGCATCATTCCCGGCATTGAGGGAAAAGAAGAGGAGTTTGTTGCTTCTTTGGTCGAAAAACGTCGCTCGGAAGAAGGTATTGATAAAATATTTCAAAACCATGAGGGTCAGTGGATCAGGCAGCGTGACAAAAGGGATAACAAGGGTAATCTGATTGGATTGCGCACAAACGTAACCCACCTGAAGCAAAGCGAAGAAGAGCTCAGGAAAATCACCCAGATGTTTACCGGAGCCATAAACTCTATGGTTCAGGGTGTCCTTATCTTCGAGAATGAAAAACTTCAGTTCATAAATGCCTCAGCTCCCGACTTGTTACGCATCCCAAAGGATGAATTCAACCTTGGTTGTTCGTATGAAGAGTTCTTTGTTACCCTGCAAGCTCATGGTCATTACACCAATGACGAGACAAGCATTCAGAGAAACCTTAAACTTCTACGCGACAAAGAAAAACAGCAAGTTGAACGCGAAACGCACTATGGCAAGCATTTGCGTGTCGACATCATAACAAATGATGCATTTACGATTCTGACCTACACAGATGTTACAGACGCCAAAAAGCGCCAGACTGAAATCGAATTCGCAAAAACCGAAACTGAGCTAACGTTATCCAGACAGGAAAAAATTGCAGGAGCCATGGCTCAGGGCATTATCATGTTTGAACAGCAGAAAGTTGTTTTCTTTAATAATCAGGCAATGGATATTCTGGAAATCGGGGATGATGTTCTATTTGAAGAGCAAACGTTCGAAAATTTTCTTTCATTGCAAATGCAAGTCAACAACCATGACGAAAATAGTGAAGAACAGGACTACATCTCCCAGCACTTGCAGGCAATTTCTGCTGGAATACCGTATCAATTGGAGCGAAACACCAAAGCTGGCAAAACCGTCAGAATAGACGGAGTGCCAGACAGGGAAAACAATACCCTTACACTCACCTTGACAGACATTACCACGCTCAAACAAAGAGAGCTGGAACTGGATAGAGCCAAGGAAGAAGCCGTGCGCATGTCGAAAATTCAGGCTGCGTGGACAAATGCCATGATCCCGGGCCTGATTATTTTCGATGAAAACAAACTGAGCTATCTAAACCCCAGAACGCTGGAACTATTGGGAGCAGAGGATAATTTATTTGAAGTTGGAATGCCGATTGATGAAGTAATCAAGCGTCAGGCAACCCTTGGTGACTTCTCATATGGGGTATCCGGCGATGAGTATCAGGAAAAACTGAAGCAGGATATCAAAGAGGGTAAATCCTATAACTTCGAACGCAGAATGAAAAACGGGAAAATTTTGCGCGTTGAGGGTGTTCACACCCCAAATAATGGACTTGTTGTCAGTTATACTGATATCACGGAAGAAAAAAACCGTGAAGTACAATTGGAAAACGCTACAAAAATGGCAGAATCTGCCGAGCGAGCCAAATCAGAATTCCTCGCCAATATGTCTCATGAGATCAGAACGCCAATGAACGGTGTGATGGGAATGGCGGAATTACTGGCTTCAACAGAGCTTGATCCAAAACAAAAAATGTTCACTGACGTGATTGTAAAGTCAGGCGCTTCTCTTCTGACGATTATCAACGATATTCTGGACTTTTCCAAGATTGATGCGGGTCAGATGGAACTGGACCCGGCTCCTTTCGTCCTGTCGGACTCAATTGAGGACGTCGCTACCCTTGTCTCATCAAAGGTTGCTGAAAAAGACCTGGAACTGATTGTCCGCGTAGACCCGAAACTGCCTGAAATGTTTGTTGGTGACGTTGGAAGAATAAGACAGATCACTACCAATCTTGTTGGCAATGCAGTGAAATTCACTGAAAAAGGTCATATTTTTATCAACATCGAAAAAGATCAAACCGCTCCCAAGAGTGATGAATCGATTAGCATCAAGTTTTCAATAGAAGACACCGGTATCGGCATTCCGGAGGAGAAATGCAATCAGGTCTTTAAAAAATTCAGTCAGGCAGACACTTCTGCAACCCGCAAGCACGAAGGAACAGGACTGGGACTTTCCATCTCATCTTCACTTGTTGAGCTGATGGGTGGACATATCGGAGTGAAAAGTGAAGTCGGCAAAGGCTCTACCTTCTGGTTTACAATTGATTTGCCTGTTCACCAGGAATGTATTCAGAGAAATGTCATCCCAGGTGACATGAGCAATGCCCGTATTCTGATTATAGACGACAATCAGGTAAACCGTGCAATTCTTACCGAACAAATGAACGCATGGAACTTTGACGGCGCAGCAACCAGCTCCGGTCGTGAAGGACTGGAAGTGATGCGCGCTGTTGTACAAAACAATCTGGACTTGGATTTGGTAATCCTCGATTATCAAATGCCGGAAATGACTGGCGCAGAAGTACTGGAGATTATGCGAAGCGATGAAAAGCTGAAAGACATACCTGTCTTGATGCTAACATCCGTTGACAGTTCGCAAACCAATCAGAGGCTCGCACAACTTGGCGCAGAAGCTAACCTGACGAAGCCAACACGATCTTCAATTTTGCTCGAAACCATCTTGCAGGTAATCGCAAACAAAAGAGCAAATGTGAAAACCGATATTGCAGCATCCAAAAGAGTACAGAATTATTCCAAGTCAGTCAGCAGCAAGGGCTCCCTCCTTAAATCTGACAAACAGCTGGATATTCTTGTTGCTGAAGATAATGAAGTTAACCAGATTGTTTTCCAACAAATCCTTGAGGAAACAGAACTCAACTTCAAGATAGTAGAAAATGGCGCGCTCGCATTTGCATCATACAAGGCTCTGAAGCCAAAACTGATCCTGATGGACGTATCCATGCCTGAAATGAACGGCAAGGAAGCAACACAGGCCATTCGGAACTTCGAACGCACCACGCAGTCCAAGCGGGTCCCGATAGTCGGAGTGACCGCACATGCGCTGAAAGGTGACATGGAAGCCTGTATTGATGCAGGGATGGATGATTATCTATCCAAACCGGTTTCTCCCAACAAGCTGAAACTAAAGATTGAGCAATGGCTTAAAATCAAATTACCTGAACAAAAGTCAGCCTAGGGACTCTGGTTTTAGGAAAGTAATTCAACTGGTTTCACTTCTAGAAACAAAACAGCACCATTGATTAAACAGCTTGTGTTCGATATGCTGTTAGCAGGGCATTACATTTAAAAAATTTAATAATAACTCCATCAAATTATGGAGAATACCCTGTGTATGAATACCTTGTAACACTGCCAAGAAACCTGAAAACTGTATTACTGTTATTCGCTGATCTTAGCTTTGTTGTTATATCCATGTTTATAGCCTTTGTATTAAGGCTCAACATGCTCTGGCCGATTGGATGGTTTTCTGACTCCATGACGCTTGTTTACATCATGATGGTTACACTCGTTGTTGCTTCATTCATGAAAAGACTGCACCTCATTAAACTGAGCAATATTGGCAGTCGCTTTGCAGCCGATATTGGACTTGTGGTCTTCGCGGTGACCTTCATAGGCTTTCTTGCCAACATTGGTCTTGATTTGGGCGCGCCTAGAACAACACCCCTCATAGCAGGGTTGGTTCTGTTTATTGGAATGTTCCTTTTCAGATTCATAATCTTGAGTGCGTTGCGCTTTCTCGAATTCAGAAACACAAATCGCATACCAATTGCAATTTACGGTGCAGGCGCAAACGGAACGCAGCTTGCGAGCAATCTATATAATTCGAAATTTTACAAGGCAATCGCCTTCGTGGACGACAACCCGCATTTGCAAGGTCTCGATATATCCGGCATTCGCGTTTACAAGCCAAAGAAACTTAAAAACCTCTTGGAAAAGGGACTGATAAAGGAAATATTCATCAGTGACCCCCTGAAAACCGAAGACCGTAGAAATACATTCCTGGCCTCACTGGCAAACCTGTCGTGCAAGATACAGGAAATTCCAGGGTATGAGGAAGTCATCCAGTCAGGCGACATCGTAAAAAGCTTGAGGGTAGTTGAGCCCGAGGAATTATTGGGAAGAACCAGAGTCGAAATCGAAGGTGAGGAAATCAACAGTTTCTATGAAAACAACAATATATTTGTAAGTGGCGGCGGCGGTTCTATTGGTTCGGAACTGTGCAGAAAAATTATGAAGCACAAGCCTCATCGCCTGATCATATTCGACATATCAGAGTATAATTTATATCAGATTGAAAAAGAACTAAGACCTCTTGCTGACAAACTGGACATTGAGCTGGTAGCCTTGTTGGGCTGCGTTACGAACAAGGAACACTTGTCCAGATTGTTCAGAATGTATGAAATCCGGGTCGTTCTTCACGCGGCCGCCTACAAGCATGTCCCCTTGGTGGAGGCAAATATTTTACAAGGCATTAAAAACAATTTTCTGGGAACCAAAAGTATCGTGGAAACTGCAGCAGAATGCGGCGTGAACAACTTTACTTTGGTTTCAACAGACAAGGCTGTCAGACCTACCAGTATTATGGGCGCTAGCAAACGGCTGGCTGAAATGGTGCTTCAAAACATCAGCAAGACCAACAACAATTGCACTTTTTCTATGGTTCGCTTTGGCAATGTCCTGGGCTCATCAGGCTCAGTTGTTCCTGTCTTGAAAGAACAGATTGAAAACGGTGGCCCGGTCATCATCACCCACAAACAGGTGACACGTTATTTCATGACCCTTAACGAAGCAGCCCACCTTGTTTTAATGGCAAGCCTTTATGCAAAAGGGGGTGATGTATTTGTACTGGACATGGGAAAGCCAGTCAAAATATACGACCTTGCAAAAAACATGATCAAACTATCAGGCCATACGGTTCGTGATGAGAACAATCCAAAGGGTGACATCGAAATCAAGGTAGGCAAGCTAAGACCGGGTGAGAAACTGTTTGAAGAATTGCTCGTTGGAGAAAATACATTCCCTACTGAACATCCAAAGATATTGCGTGCAATGGAAAACTGTCTATCCGCAAGCAAGCTTGAAAAAATCACGACCGAACTGGTGGAATGCATTGAAAGCGGAAATGAACTTCGAGCGACACAAATCCTCTTCGATGCGATTGATTCCTGCGACACTGAAGAAAGCTTTAGCAAGGAGCCAGCCGAGTAGACTAAAGCCCTGTCAAATCACCAGATTGGCAAGGATTTCATTATTTGTAATATCCTGCCAGCGCATACCCATCTTGTCCATCTTCGACGTCAATACCTCAAAATTACCGGGCTTTGATGTTTCCAGACCAATCAGGACAGATCCAAAATTCCGGGCAGACTTTTTCAGATATTCAAATCGGGCAATATCATCTTCCGGTCCAAGCATCATAAGAAAGTCCTTCAAGGCCCCTGGGCGTTGCGGGAACTGAAGAATGTAATATTTTTTCAGGCCGCTGAACTTCAAGGCTCGCTCTTTTACTTCAGGCAGTCGTTCAAAATCAAAATTACCTCCCGAGGCGATACAAACGATATGTTTGCCCTGTAAGTCCACGCGTTCAATGTCCTTAAGTGCATCAATTGCCAAGGCGCCAGCAGGCTCAAGAACAATGCCTTCAACATTCAAAAGATCAGACATTGTGGCACAGACACGATCAGTGGGTATGAGGTTTACCTGATCTGGATCAAACTGCTTTAACTGATCAAAATTATTGACCCCCATTTGAGCAACCGCAGCCCCATCCACAAAATTGTCAACTTCATCCAGCGCAACAAGCTTGCCAGCCTGAAGACTCGTTTTCAGGCTGGGAGCACGATCCGGTTCTACGAATGTAAACTCACAAGCCTTCCCTACCCCTTGCAGATATTTGGTCATTCCGGATGAAAGCCCGCCGCCGCCAACCGGCATGATGATATGATCAACCGTTTCACCCTCAGGCATTTGTTCCAGGATTTCCTTTGCAACCGTTGCCTGCCCCATCATGATGCGGGGATGATCAAACGGCGGCACCATTTGCCCGCCAACTTCCTTGCAATAGTCTAGTGCTGCTGCATTGGCGGCATCAAACCCGTCTCCTACTAAACGAATTTCGATATAGGGCGCCCCAAAGGCAGAGGTTTTCATGACCTTTTGCTTCGGCGTTGTTTGAGGCATGAAAACCACGCCTTTGCATTTGAAATTCCGGCAGGCATGAGCAAAACCCTGTGCATGATTGCCCGCAGAAGCACACACAAAATTCTTTTGCTCCGGCGCCTCATCCAGCGCCTGCATGATAAACGAATAAGCACCACGAATTTTATAACTGCGAACCGGAGAAAGATCCTCCCGCTTCAACCAGATATTGGTGTTGTAAAGGTCAGACAAATACTGATTACGCTGCAGAGGTGTTGGTTCCAGCACAACGTTTAGACGTTGGTGAACTGCATTGACCTGACTCACAAACTCATCAAAAGACATTAGTTTTAAAACTCAATTCCAACCTGAGCCTTAACGCCTGATCTGAATGGATGTTTTACCATTTCCATCTCTGTGACCAGATCAGCAAAATCAATCAATTCGTCTTTGGCGTTGCGGCCTGTGATGATGACGTGTTTCATTTCAGGCTTGTTTTTCAGCGTTTCAATGATGTCGTTCACATCCAGATAATCATAGCGCAACACGATGTTAAGTTCATCGCATAAAACCATATGAATATCAGGATCCATAATCATGGCCTTGGCTTTTTCCCAGGC
>CALDZZ010000206.1 GCA_937944075.1 uncultured Rhizobiaceae group bacterium | reverse complement strand
TCTTCTCAAGATTGTCTTTTTTGCCATTCTCGCAGCCTCCACAGTGGCCGCTCTGCAAACAGTTGGTGCATTTCTAGTTATTGCAATGGTTGTGACACCCGGCGCAACCGCTTACCTGCTGACAGACCGCTTTCCAAGATTGCTCATGATAAGCGTCACCATTGGTGCGATGACATGTTTTCTTGGTTCCTATTTCAGTTTTTTCCTGGATGGAGCAACAGGAGGTATCATCGTTTGCTTCCAGACTCTGATCTTTCTCACAGCATTCTTTTTTGCGCCAAAACACGGAATGCTTGCGGCCAGGCGAAAAGCTGCATCAGGCATAAATGATGAGCCAGGCTCATGATGGATACATTGCTTCAGCCCTTTCAATTTGAGTTTATGACAAACGCGATGATCATATCCATCGTCATAGCAATTCCGGCTTCGCTTTTATCCTGCTTTCTGGTTTTGAAAGGCTGGTCCCTAATGGGGGACGCTGTAGCCCACGCAGTACTACCAGGCATTGTCATCGCCTATATCATCAACATACCACTGGTTGTTGGTGCCTTTGTCGCTGGTATGGTTTGCGCCCTTCTGACAGGATTTTTGAAAGATAACAGCCGTGTCAAACAGGACACGGTCATGGGTGTTGTTTTCTCAGGCATGTTTGGCCTGGGAATTGTGCTTTACACAAAAATCCAGTCTGACGTTCATCTGGATCACATTCTTTTTGGCAACATGTTGGGAGTTGGTACATCAGACATCGCGACAACATTCACAATCGGCATGTTTGTAACCGGATTGATATTAATCAAATGGCGGGATTTACTGCTTCATTCCTTTGATGAAGTTCAGGCAAAGGTCACAGGGCTATCAGTACGCATCATTCATTATGCCCTTCTGGTCATCCTGTCGCTTACCATTGTCTCTGCACTCAAGGCCGTCGGCATCATACTGACCATCGCCATGCTGATAGCGCCCGGCTCTATCGCATTTCTACTGACAAAGCGGTTTGGGCACATGATGATGGTTTCAGTTCTGGTTGCATGTCTGTCTTCATTTCTTGGCGTTTACGCCAGTTTTTACATCGACAGCGCACCAGCACCTACCATCGTACTGATTATGACCGTTATTTTTATCCTGGCCTTTGTGCGTTCAACCTACCTGGCAAAAGCAAGCAGAAACAAGACATCAGCTCAAGTGTCTCTGACTGAAGAAGCATAAGAATCAATGTGCCCTAACTGTAATTTCCCAATGTCATTGCCAAGATGCTGATTTTTTGCTTCCAACTTTAGGTAAAGCGGCATAATTTGTTTTTCATGACTACAGGCAATATCTTTTATCACGGAGCTTGCAACAATGAACGCAATCACAGAACTCAAGGCAAATGTTGCGCGCCCTTTTGAAGAGGCCCATGCCATGCCTCCCAGTGTTTACACATCCCAGGCCTTCCTAAAGTCCGAACTAGACAATATTTTTGCCAAGGACTGGTTTTGCGTAGGCAGGGCATCTGCTCTGTCCAACCCTGGAGATTATGTAACCCTGGAACTTGCTGATCAGCCCATCATTGTTTTACGAGACAATGATGGAGATTTGAAAGCCATGTCCAACGTGTGTTTGCATCGCATGTCCACGTTGCTCGAAGGTCGTGGCAACGCCCGGTCCATCGTTTGTCCCTACCATGCATGGACGTATAACCTGGATGGCAGCCTGCGCGGAGCGCCAGCGATGTCACTGAATCAGGGCTTCTGCAAGGAGCAGTACAAACTGCCACAAGTCAAATGTGAGGAATGGTTGGGCTGGATTTTTGTTTCCCTGAATGAAAACGCCAAACCGGTATCGGGAGAACTTGCCAAGGTAGAAGAACTCGTCGGTGATTTCCGGATGGAAACCTACACCGAAACCTTTTTTGAAACGCATGTGTGGAATACGAACTGGAAGGTGCTTGCCGAAAATTTTATGGAGAGCTACCACCTGCCGGTCTGCCATGCCGATACGGTTGGCGGCTTGTCACGTCTGGAAGACATGATCTGCCCACCTGGTGAAGAAGCCTTTAACTATCATACAATTCTCAAAGATGACACGCTCAAGATTGCGCTTGCCCATCCTGACAACAAACGCCTTAAGGGCGAATTGCGCCGCACAACATTCCTGCTTGCAATATATCCAAGTCTGATGATCACCCTGACCCCGGGTTATTTCTGGTATCTGTCATTGCACCCGCAAGGCGTGGACAAGGTACGAATTAGCTTTGGCGGTGGCATGTCACCAGAATATGTAAACGACAAAAACGCCCAAAAACATTTTGCCCAGCTTAAAACCCTGCTTGACGCTGTAAACGCTGAAGACAAGGGATGCACAGAGAAAGTCTACAAGGGATTGACATCAAAATCTGCCAAGGCAGGCCATCTTTCACACCTTGAAAGACCAAACTACGACTTCGCCTGCTATATAAACAAGCGACTGCAAAATGCACAAATATAGCTGAATGGCAGGAAATAAAATTGGAGCGGGCGATGAGATTCGAACTCACGACCCTAACCTTGGCAAGGTTATGCTCTACCCCTGAGCTACGCCCGCTCACTTGTAAGCTTGTCGCTTGTTTTCGTTGTATGAAGCAACTCGATTTGAATTGCAAGAGGGTTTTTTAATCTAATTGAAATGATGCCGGATATGCTTAACAGACAAGGCAGTTGAGACTTGATATAAGGAGCGTCAGGACTTATTGGTGTTGCAAGTCGAACTCTCAAAACAGCAGTTATTATTCATGCCTCTCACACCCGGTGAACTTCTTGCCAAACTTGAAGAATTAAGCATCAAGACAACCACTTATGAACATGAAGCCGTGTTCACGGTTGATGAGTCTTCCAAAATCAAACAGGATATTCCTGGCGGACACACGAAAAACCTGTTTCTCAAGGACAAGAAAAGCAATTATTTTCTGGTTGTTGCCGAAGGCTCTGCTCAGATAAAGCTTAATTCCGTGCATGGACTTATCGGCGCCAAGGGGCGCGTTTCCTTTGGCAAACCGGAAGCCCTTATGGAACTGTTGGGTGTGAAGCCGGGGTCTGTTACCGCTTTTGCACCCATCAATGATTCGCAAAACCAGGTTAGTGTCATCATCGATGAACCCTTGTTGCGCCATGAATTGATTAATTGTCACCCATTGACGAATGAAATGACAACAACCATCTCAAGGGAAGACCTGCTGCGGTTTCTCAAGGAAGTTAATCATGAGCCGCTTATCATACAGGTTTCGGAAACTGGAGAAGAAGCATGAGTAATGACGAATACGGCTTTGGTGCAGGTGGCGGATATACCAGCGCACAAAATACCAATGTTTCCTTTGGCGATGCTGCACAACCGCAAACTGCTCCAGGACAGGCGGCAGATAGCGGATCAGCTTTCAGGGATATTTCCACGGCTGAATTTTCCAGGGAGGTCATACAGGCTTCCATGCAAACTCCTGTTCTGGTGGATTTTTGGGCACCCTGGTGCGGACCTTGCAAACAGCTGGCACCCAATCTTGAAAAGGCAGTTGCCGCTACAAACGGCAAGATTCGTCTGGTAAAAATGGACATCGACAAACACCCTGAAGTTGCAGGCCAGATGGGCATACAGTCCATTCCGGCTGTTGTTGCATTTGTTGAAGGCAAACCTGCTGATGCTTTTATGGGGGCAAAGTCTGAAGCTGAAATCCGCGAGTTCATTGCAAAGATTGCAGGGCCCATGGATCCTGATGAACAAATGGATACGCTGCTTGAAGATGCCCAAACACTTGTAGACCGGGGTGACATTGAAGCTGCGGGTCGCATATATGGACATATTTTGTCAACAGAACCAGAGAACCTTAAGGCGCTATCGGCTGTTGGCCATCTCTATCTGACACAAAACAATATTGCCGGAACTCGAGATGTAATAGCACATCTCAATGATGAGCAGTTTGCATCACCGGAAATTGCATCTTTGCTGACAGCGTTGGATCTTGCCGAGCAGGCAGAGGCTCTTGGCAATACTGCAGGTGATCTTGCAAGCAAGGTTCAAGAACAGCCCGAAGATCCGCAACTGCGTCTGGATTATGCCATCGCACTTAACGCTGCAAACCAGCGTGAAGAGGCAGCAGACCAATTGCTGGAAATCATGAAACAAAAGCCAGGCTGGAACGAAGACGCTGCACGGGTTCAATTACTTCAGTTTTTTGAAGCCTGGGGAATGACAGATGAAACGACAATCGCTGCAAGGCGTAAACTTTCATCCATGTTGTTTTCCTGAGTTTTCAGACACAAATGAATTTTGTCCCTGAATCGGAATTTGTTTTCCAATTAAGGCATATTTTGACGCTAACCCTTGAGAAATCCACATTTAGTACCAGATAGAATCATATCTGATATCGTAGCTGGAATAATCATGAGAGCAGGCAACCAAACCTATACTTATCTGGAGGATGTACCGGAAGTGATTCCCGTATTTCCCTTGACTGGCGCTCTGTTGCTCCCGGGTGGGCAATTGCCTCTTAATATATTTGAGTCGCGTTATATCGACATGATCAACGATTCACTGCGAGGTGAAAAACTGATTGGCATGATACAACCCAGGCTAAATCCTGACGGGCATGATGAAAACAGTCCAACGCCCTTGAGTGCAGTCGGGTGTATAGGCAGGATTTCCGCCTTTCAGGAAACCGGAGACGGACGGTTTCACATCAGCTTGTCAGGCGTTTGCCGCTTCAAGGTTATTGAAGAAATCGCGACCAATACGGAATATCGTCAATGCAAGATTGAGCCTATTGAAACTGATTTAGCTGAAAATACACAAGGCGATGACATTGACCGCGATGCCATTTTGGTGGCTTTCAAAAATTACCTGACCGCCAACAATATGGATGCTGACTGGGACACGGTAAATGAAGCAGATACGGAAACACTGTTGACAGCTCTTTGCATGATGAGCCCTTATGATCCGGCAGAAAAGCAGGCGCTACTGGAAGCCGAGACCCTCAAGGATCGGGCAGATACCCTGATTGCAATTTCTGAATTTCATCTGGCGAAGCAAAATGGTGACGCCTATGGCAATGTGCAATAACACCTCCCATGACAAGGCCTGATCCGAAACTGCTTGAATTACTTGTTTGTCCCTTGACAAAGACTACCCTTGAATACGACGAGAAAGCAAACGAACTCATCTCAAATGTTGCCAAACTGGCTTACCCGATACGAGATGGCATTCCTGTCATGATCGCGTCTGAAGCACGCGAACTGGACGAGGAAGAAATTACCAAATCCTGATATTTACAGTCCTCGTCTTCGGGCTTGCTAGATTGCTTCTCCGCGAAGAAGTTTTGGAGCAGCCGTGTCTTGGCCTGCAGCCTGGTTAATGAAATATTTTTTCATCGCCGGCATTCGATCAACAACGCCAAGACCAAAGGTTCTGGCTGCACGAATGATACTGTTGTCATTTGAAAACAACCGATTCAGGACATCTGTTACAACGCCCATTTGAACCGTATCAAAACGACGCCACATCTGGTATCGCTCCAAAACATCCAAAGTCCCGAAATCCTGCCCCAGACGGTCAGCCTCAACGATGGTTTGCGCCAAAGCTGCAGCATCCTTGAAACCAAGGTTAAGTCCTTGGCCGGCAATCGGGTGAATGCCATGTGCAGCATCACCGGCAAGTACAAAGCGTGGCCGAACGAACTCGCGCGCAAGCCTGAGCCCAAGCGGAAAAGCCTGTACCTTGCTGGCAAGTGAAATTGCACCCAGCTTGAAACCAAAGCGTTGTTCAAGTTCAGCTTCAAAAATCATTTCGTCCTGTTCGAGAAGACGCTCTGCATCACGAGAGCTTTCTGTCCAGACAAGGGAAGAGCGGTTGCCCTTCAGGGGTAAAATGGCGAAAGGGCCGGCAGGCAGAAAATGTTCTTCCGCCCTTCCTTCATGGGGGCGCTCATGTTCGACAGTACAGACAATCCCTTTTTGATCGTAAGGCCAGTGAACAGTTTGAATGCCTGCCATATCGCGCAATCTGGAGCGAACACCATCACATGCAACCAGAAGTCTGGTTGAAACAACATCACCGGATGAAAGTTTCACAACTGTATGAGAAGAACCGGTTTCAAATTCCTCAACACCATTTTCCGCAATACGCAAAACTCCGTCTGCATCACCTTTTTGGCGCAGCGCCTTTACCAGTTCACGATTTTCAACCATATGTGCGAACGGCTGGTCACCTTCCTGATCGTTCTCAAAGGTCAGGAAAACAGGGCGCGTTATATCGTTGACCTTGCTGTCTGTTACAATCATCTCATTGATCGGTTGTGCAGTCTTGACCAAATCTTCCCAAAGACCCAGGGCATCCAGCATTCGCGAAGCGTCTGCTGCAATTGCAGAGGCACGTTCATCTTTCTCGATGACATGTTCCGGTACGGGATCAACCACCATGACAGAGAGATGAGGAGCCGAGTTTTTAATGGCCACCGCACACGAAAGACCGACATAGCCACCGCCTGCGACAAGAATATCAACCGTTTTCGGAAGTTGGGTATTTTTCGTTCCGGCCATAACAGAATTCCATTTGTTTTAACAATCATACCATAAATGGAAAGTGAAACACAAAACTTCCAGAGGCAACATTGTCTCAGGGCAAATATTGTTTATCCTGTAACGCATAACTTCTGATGAGTCGCATGTTACTAACAATGAAAGAAAGCGAAGCAGTTTCTTCTGAACGCTTTGCAAACCATTATGTCCAAAGCCGTTGATACCCTTCTTGATATACTCGATCTGGAACGCATTGAACAAAATCTCTATCGCGGTGAAAGCCCGGATGTTGGCTGGCAAAGAATTTTTGGCGGGCAGGTAATCGGTCAAGCACTGGTTGCAGCACAAAGAACCGTTCGCCCACCTGAAGGAGAGCCTGAAAGAATAGTTCATTCCCTGCATGGCTACTTCATGCGGCCTGGAGATCCATCCGTTCCGACAATATATGAAGTAGATCGCATTCGTGATGGTAGAAGCTTTACCACCAGAAGGGTGGTTGCCATTCAGCACGGGAAGGCAATTTTTTCCATGTCTGCCTCTTTCCAGATTGTGGAGGAAGGGCTGGAGCATTTTGTTGAAATGCCTGATATGCCCAAACCAGAAGACCTGCCAAGCGAAAAACAATTGGCGGAACAATTCATTGATCATGCGCCCGAAGGCGTTCGCAATTACTGGAAACGGGAACGCCCGATTGAGTTGCGACCAATCAGTCTGGAACATTATATCTCTAACAAAAAGCTGGAGCCCAAACAGAACATCTGGTTCAGGGCAACTGGCAAGCTCCCTCAAAACACAGCCGTTCAGCAGGCAGTTTTAGCCTATGCGTCGGATATGACATTGCTGGATACATCCCTGTTTGCCCATGGGCGCGCCGTCTTTGACCCCAACCTACAGGTAGCAAGCCTTGATCATGCAATGTGGTTTCACAGGCCCATGAACATGGAAGAGTGGCATTTGTATTCCCAAGACAGTCCAAACAGTTCTGGCGCCAGAGGGTTCACTCGTGGCAGCATCTATTCGCAGGATGGCCAGCTGGTTGCATCAGTCGCCCAGGAGGGTCTGATTCGCGAGCGTAAAAAGGACTATGGAAAAACCAGCGTCGCAGGCGGCTAGATTTTTCCTTTCCTGCAAAAACACGCATGAAATATGCCCCATGGTTAACATGCGATTAACCTTAAATCTTTAGTCTTTGTTTCATATTTGATTTTCTGCTTCATCGAGCGGAAGAAAAGCGTTTTGGAGCACGGCATGCAATTATCAGATGTTGATACAAGAAGATTAAACCCTACCGTCAAGGAGGGATTGGGCAACCAGTTTTCAGTTTTGATCGGCCTGGCGCTTCTTGGCTTCACTGCTCTTGCATTTGCCGCACTTGCATCCTGGTCCGTAACGGACCCGAGCCTTTCCAATGCGAATGGAGAAGAGATTGCCAATACAATCGGATATCCAGGCGCAGTATTTGCTGATTTCATCATGCAGTTCTTTGGTCTTGCATCAGCAATTGCCCTGATACCTCCAGCACTTTGGGGGTGGGCAAAACTCCTTCAGCGCAAAACTCCTGCAATGAAAAACAGGGTTATGCTTTGGCCACTGGCGGTACTTGTCACATCAGCCTTTTTTGCCTGCTTCAACATTCCCCAGACCTGGCCTTTGCCTGTCGGTCTTGGTGGTGTTGGCGGTGATATGGTTTTAAACTTGCCTGAACTCCTTTTGGGCGAAATATCCGGTTTTTACGCGGTAATCCTTGGAGCACTCTTTATTGTTCCAGCCTTTTGGCTGATCCTTGCAGCTTCAGGGCTCATTTGGAAGCTTCATGAACAAACAGAACTTCAACCAGATGACATTGCCAATGATGATGATTTTCTGGATGGAGACGGAGAGGCAAACTGGTTCCTGGGAGCTGTAAGCCATTATTTCTTTGTCTTCAAAATGCGGTTTTTCAAGCCAAAGCCGGACAATCCGGTTGATACTGGGCAAGCTTTGGAAAAACCGGGGCTGATGCATCGTATCAAGGGTTTTCATGCCAAAATCATGGCAACTGGCAAAGATGATATGCTCGATGATTTTGACCGCTATGACATGCCACAACAATTGGGCGGTACACAGACCCAACGAGAGCCAATTATTGAAGGACAGGTACCAGCACCAGAATTTCAAAATCCTGAATATGGTGAAAACACTTATAATGAATACAAGGAAGCAGAAGCAATTGAAGAAGAGTGGGCTGAGCAAGCTGCACCACAACCTGCTGTCATTCCAGAAACTGTTTCAACCGCAACACCAACGCGTGTAAAGACACAAGCTCCACCCCCAACACCTTCCAAACGTGTTGAGCGTGAGGCTCAGCCTTCACTGATTTCTGACGGAGAATTTGAGCTGCCGCCGCTAAGCTTCATGCAGGATGTGCCACCAAAAACTGCAGAAATGCAATTGTCCCCTGAAGCACTGGAAGCAAATGCTCGCACACTTGAAGGTGTTCTGGATGATTTCGGCATCAAGGGTGAAATCATCAATGTACACCCGGGCCCGGTCGTTACACTCTATGAGCTGGAGCCTGCACCTGGCATCAAGTCTGCCCGTATCATTGGCCTTGCAGATGATATTGCCCGCTCCATGGCAGCAATCGCTGCCCGTGTTGCTGTTATTCCAGGCAGAAATGCAATCGGTATCGAATTGCCAAATGCAAATCGCGAAACGGTTTTCATCCGTGAAATTCTGGCCAGCAAGGTCTATGAAAATACAAAGGCGAAATTGCCACTTATTTTGGGTAAAACCATCGGCGGTGAGGCAACTGTTGCTGACCTGGCTAAAATGCCTCACTTGCTGGTTGCCGGTACAACCGGTTCCGGTAAGTCGGTCGCGATCAATACCATCATCATGTCTCTTCTTTATCGTTTCACACCTGAGCAGGTAAAAATGATCATGATTGATCCCAAGATGCTGGAACTGTCAATCTATGATGGCATTCCTCATCTGTTGACGCCTGTTGTAACCGACCCCAAAAAGGCCGTTGTTGCGCTCAAGTGGAGCGTTCGCGAAATGGAAGAACGCTACAAGAAAATGTCCAAAATCGGCGTTCGTAACATCGACGGTTACAATACGCGTGCCAAGGAAGCGAAGAAATCCGGAGAGCGTTTCACCCGCACAATACAGACTGGCTATGACCGTGATACGGGCGAGGCAATCTACGAAACAGAAGAGATTGAAATCGAGCCAATGCCATATATCGTCGTCATCATCGACGAAATGGCCGACTTGATGATGGTTGCCGGCAAAGACATCGAAGGTACTGTTCAACGCCTTGCACAAATGGCACGTGCAGCAGGCATCCACGTGATCATGGCTACGCAAAGACCTTCAACTGATGTAATTACAGGAACCATCAAGGCCAACTTCCCAACCCGGATTTCATTCCAGGTAACCTCGAAAATCGACTCACGCGTCATGTTGGGCGAAAGTGGTGCGGAACAATTGCTCGGCATGGGTGACATGCTTTACATGGCTGGCGGTGGTCGCATCCAGCGTGTGCACGGACCATTCGTTGATGACGGCGAAGTCGATTCCGTGGTTAATCACCTGAAAGCACAGGGCATCCCACAATACCTGGACAGCGTTACCGAGGAACAGGAAGAAGAGGGTACTGCTGCCGGTGGTGATGCCGGTGCCTTGTCTGAATCAAACGATATTTACGATCAGGCAGTGGCTATTGTTTTAAGAGACAGAAAAGTCTCAACCAGTTACATCCAGCGCAGACTTTCAATCGGCTACAACCGTGCAGCCTCACTGATTGAGCGTATGGAAGAAGAGGGACTGATCAGCGCAGCAAACCACGCAGGTAAACGTGAAATCCTTGTACCTGATGAAAATGAAACCATATAATGACTACACTCATGCCTTCAAACAGCCATTAAGTAAGTTTACCAAACGGCACATGGGCATACAATTTAGGGTACCTGACATGATAAATTCTATTGCAAAACCATTTAAGATGGCAGTTTTGTCTGGTGTAATAGCAATGAGTACTATTGCTACACCTGCTGTTGCAAATGACAAACAAAAGGCAATCAAGGCTATCAGCAATCACTTCAAGAAAGTGCCTACCATGGCTGGCGAGTTTGTGCAGTTTGGCCCAAATGGAGAGCAGACTGGCGGCCAGTTCCTCATCAAGCGCCCTGGAAAAATAAGGTTCAATTATGAAAACCCGTCACCGATCACCGTCGTTTCAAACGGACGCACACTTGAAGTTAAAAACAAGAAGCTGAAAACCTCCAGTTATTATCCGCTCAAAAAGACACCCTTGAGCCTCTTGTTGAGCAATAAAATCAAGATCAATGACAAATCAATCCGCAAGGTTGAAGCGACCAAGGATATCACCACAGTTGTGATGGGGGACAAAAAAATCTTTGGTGATTCTCAAATTACCCTCCTGTTTGACCCCAAGACCCAGGACCTTCGTCAATGGACCATCAAGGATGCCCAAGGCAAGGAAACATCGGTCATGATTTTCAACGTCAGGAAAAACGTCAAAATCTCAAACACCAAGTTTGCCGTAAACAAACCGACTGGCGCCAACTAAGGCCCAAACACCCCAGCATTTCAAATAAGTGGGAATTAACATTCCCGCTTCTTTCTGAGCCAAAATTTTTCCTGTATCATTGGGCTTCGATCATCAGGAAACAAATATGCCCTTCAAGATTGCCACATGGAATATCAACTCGGTTCGCTTGCGCATCGGGCTGGTTGAGAAATTTCTAAAAGAACATCAGCCTGATGTTTTATGTCTTCAGGAGATCAAGTGTCAGAACGACCAATTCCCAGCGAAAAACTTTCGCAAGCTAGGATATGAACACATGGCTGTTCACGGGCAAAAAGGCTACCACGGGGTTGCAACAGTTTCCAAACGACCCTTGTCGGAAAGTTTCAGCAAGGACTATGTTGGCATGGGTGATACCCGCCACATCGCAGCACAAGTCGAGGCTGGTGGACGCAGACTGCAAATTCACAATTTTTATGTTCCGGCAGGCGGCGATGAAGCAGATGTGGTGAAAAACCCCAAGTTTGATCACAAATTGAAATTTCTGAACGAAATGCTGGAATTGCCTCATGACCATGCTGGTGTTGAAAACATCCTGGTAGGTGACTTGAACATTGCACCCCATGAAAATGACGTATGGTCTCACAAGAAACTTTTGAAAGTCGTCAGCCATACCCCTGTAGAAACAGAGTTTCTGGATCGAATTCGCGATCACGGTGGGTGGTCTGATCTGGTTCGTCAGAAAATCTCATCTGATGAGATCATCTACAGCTGGTGGAGTTACCGCGCAAAAAACTGGGATCTTGCCGACAAGGGTCGAAGACTGGACCATATCTGGGGCAGCCCATCATTGAACGACAATCTGACCAACATCTCGATATTAAGAGAAGCACGCGGGTGGGAAAAACCATCTGACCATGTTCCGGTCATTGCGGAATTCGATCTCAATTAAATTCTTA
>CALDZZ010000205.1 GCA_937944075.1 uncultured Rhizobiaceae group bacterium | reverse complement strand
TATCCGCGTTTACCACAACCTGATGCAGACCTTGTAAGTAGTAGTGCTTCAGAACTTTCTGGAAACCAAACACGCTATCTGGTTTTGGACAGCACCACTCAGCCGCATCGATCGTGCCTATCTCAAGTGCCGGAAGGATATCACCACCACCCATCGCAACAGAGGCTACGCCAATGTCTTTGTATGTTTGACCAGGAATGCCTGGAGGTGTGCGGAAACGGTACTTGCGGAAGTCTTCCATTGATGTGATCGGCTCTTTGAACCAACCAAGAGCTTCTGGACCAACTGGCTGTAGCATGGAGCCTTTTACATTCATGCCCATTTCGTCCCAAAGCTGGTCGTAAAGCTCTTTACCACCACCGAACTGGAACCAAGACAAGAATGCAATGTTGTCAATACCAACGCCTGCACCAGCAACTGGTGAACCGAAAAGCATTGCAGCAGGGTGCTTGCCTGACCAATAGTGGGTCCATGCAAAGCCGCCTTCAACAAGGCCTTTGTCGACAGCGTCAAGTGTTTCCTTAACACCAACAACAGCACCAGCAGGTAGAATTTCGAATTTTACTTCGCCACCAGTTAGGGCAGTTACGTCATCGCCAAATGCCTTAAGCATAACAACTTCATCAGCCTTCGCAGAGATCACTGACTGTACGCGAATAGTTGTTTCTGCAGTTGCCACTGTAGCAGTAGCAGCAAGCGCAACAGCTGACACTGTAAGCGCTTTCATTGTAGTAGATAGAACAGACATGGTATTCCTCCCTTTTGTCTTCCTCTCCTCCGAATTCAATGCGATGCCAATATGATTCCCTGCCGAAGGTGCGGGGATATTGGTTGTTCACCACAATTTAATGGCAGATCATCTGCCTTTTGTTTTTGGAGGTCAAGAAGAATGACCACCAAATCCTTAAAGTATCCCTTTGGTCGCAAGATATGCCAAGACACCTCTTGCTTCATCAAAGATGCCTCGATACATCATCTCGGCAGATACATACAATAACACTATCAGGCCTAGCCAGGAAATCCATGGGTAACGTGTAAGAAGTTTCATAATTAACGTCGCCGCAAATGCCATCAACAGGATGGCAAGCCCTAAGCCTATGATTAATTTATTAGAATCGCCATCGGCAATTGCTGCAACAGCAATAACATTATCCAAAGACATTGAAACATCTGCTATAGTAATGGCAATTAAAGCCTGCCCCATGGTGCGTCGTGGCTTGCCTTGATAGCCACCTTCAGGGTCATCTGCGACTTCAAGAGCATCCAAAGCTTCTTCATCATGGCCGGAACGAATCTCTTTATAAAGTGACCAGCAGACGTAAAACAACAGGATTGAACCAACAAGAAGCAAGCCTGGAATGTCCAGAAGATAGGTTGCAACAAGCGCAAATAGAATGCGCAAAACTGCAGCAACAACCATGCCGAAAAGAATTGCCTTTTTACGCAACTCAGGCGCTAGGCCTGCAGCTGCCATGCCTATGATTAGAGCATTGTCACCGGACAATACGATGTCTGCTATAATGATCTTGCCGTAATCAAGAAAAGTTGAAAAAGCAGCAGAATCTGTAAAAATATCAAGCATTAAGTCCCCACGACATTATTGTTTATAATTCTTATTATTATCATTCAGGCATCTTCCAACATCATGGCCGCACATTTTTCTCCGATCATGATTGCCGGAGCATTTGTATTGCCAGAGGTTATGATAGGCATTATTGAACAGTCTGCAATACGCAAGCCGTCGATGCCGTGCACCTTAAGTCTTTCGTTAACAACAGCATTAACATCACTGCCCATTTTACAAGTGCCAGTTGGATGGTAAATTGTGACTGAATTGGACCTTGCCCAATCCAGTACTGAATCATAATCGTCATAATCCATTTCCGCAGACGGGTTATGATGACCGGTAATAATGTCTTTCAATGGCCCACTTTGGGTTATCCTGTGCGATATTCTCAAACCTTCAACGATGGTATCGCAATCCAGTTTGGTTGAAAGATAGTTTGGATGTATCTTTGGGTATTCCCTGATGTCTGATGAGGTCAGTTCGAGATGGCCTGCACTTTCAGGTCTCATCTGAAGTACAGAAGATGTAAAGCCCGAGAATTTATGTGGTCCTTCTGCGGGGCTGTCTGCACTCCATGGCTGAATATGAAATTGAATGTCTGGCGTTGCCAATTCTTCACGTGTTTTTAGAAAGCCGGTACCAAGACTCGCAGCCATCGTCATGGGGCCTGTGCGTGAGAGCAGATATTGCATGCCGATTAGCCCCTGTTTGAACAGGTTGCCGACTTCGACATTGATTGTGGAAACGTTGACCTTGTAAACGGGTCTTGCCTGAAGGTGGTCCTGAAGGTTTTTGCCAACACCAGGAAGTTCCTTGATAACTTCAATTCCGTTCTGGCTGAGTTGATCTTTTGGACCTATGCCGGAAACCATTAGTATTTGAGGGGATCCTATGGCGCCGGATGAAAGGACAACTTCCTTCCTGACTTTCAAGGTTATCAGGCTACCCTTATTTCCGCCTTGCCTGATGGTAATGCCAGTGACACGATTATCTTCAAGAATGAGCTTTTCAGCTTGTGAATTGGTGAAGATTTTCAGGTTTTTGCGCGAGCTTGCAGGTTTCAGGTAGGCAACGGCAGACGAACAACGTTTGCCATCCTTGGCAGTCAGCTGGAAGTACCCAACACCTTCCTGGTCACCGTCGTTGTAGTCGTCATTCTTTTTATAACCTGCCTCAACAGCGGCTTCTATCCAGGCATCCACTATATCGCGTTTCAAACGTGTAGGTGAAACATTGAGGGGGCCGCCAACACCTCGGTCTTCGCCAGTTTTCTCTTCCCAATTTTCAGCTTTCTTGAAATAGGGAAGAACATTCTCCCAATTCCAGCCTTCATTGCCCATCTGACGCCAGCCATCGAAGTCTTCTGCCTGGCCGCGCACATATAAAAGGCCGTTGATTGAACTTGAGCCACCTAAAACCTTGCCACGAGGCCATGGTATGGAGCGACCGTTCAAGCCGGGGTCTGTTTCTGTCTTGTAGCACCAGTCAGTCTTGGGGTTTCCCATGGTTTTGAAATAGCCAACGGGTATGTGTATCCATGGATTTGTGTCTTTGCCACCAGCTTCAATTAGGGCAACCTTGTATTTGCCATTCTCTGAAAGCCGGTTTGCCAAAGGACAACCAGCAGAGCCTGCGCCAACTACAATAAAATCAAATTCCAATTTTATCTCTCCAAGACTAGACAAATACATCAAAAAATGAGACTTTTTGTCTTGCTTTTAAATGAAATCATGGTTTTGTGATTTCTACAAGCGATATTTTGAAATTTTGTTGTTTATGGTTTTGCATTACGGGTATGGGGAGTAGATGAGACATGGTTGACGATGAGGCGCGTATTCCGACCAATTTGCGGACTCTGAGAATCCTGGAAATTCTTGGCAATTCCGATCGGCCAATGACACCGACAGAAATAAACCAGGACCTGGGCCTGCCAAAGCAGACTGTCCACCGTCTATGTACCACGCTTGAAAACGAAGGCTTTATCATCAGGGAGACAAGGGGAAAGCGTTTACAACCTTCGCCCCGATTAAAGAGTCTTGCTTCCGGTATCCTTTATAATTGGCGCAACCAGATTGCACTTCGTCAGGTGTTGCTTGATGTGTCTGCCAAGATAGGGGAAACGGTCAATCTTGCCGTTCCCGAGGAAAACGGAATGCTGTATCTTGATCGAGTGGAAACCGATTGGCCTTTGAGAATACAATTGCCGATTGGCTCCAACGTACCCTTTCATGCAACAGCAAGCGGGAAGACCTTTTTGGCAAGTCTTTCATCATCCTTGCGAAAATCCTTTGTTGAAGGCATGGGGCTGGAACCCATTACCGGCAATACGTT
>CALDZZ010000204.1 GCA_937944075.1 uncultured Rhizobiaceae group bacterium | reverse complement strand
CATCCTACAAATTCGCCACGCAAAACAAGGCGAAAAAGTTGGCTATGGCGCAGAAGCAACACTTAAACGCCCCACCAAAATTGCCACCATATCAGGTGGCTATGCAGACGGTTTCCACCGTGCCCTGTCCGGGGCTGGCGTTCCTTTGCGCAATGCAAAACCGGAAGGCGGAAACGTCTGGCTGGAAGGCCACCTATGCCCCATCCTCGGCCGCGTCTCCATGGACCTGATCACCGTCGACGTAACCGACGTGCCAGACCAGATTTTGCAAGAGGCTAAATGGGTAGAGCTATTCGGCAAAAACATCGCAGTCGATGATGCAGCAAGGGCATGTGGTACAATTGGCTATGAATTGCTGACGTCGCTGGGTGGGCGGTACCAGCGATCCTTTATTGGTTAAAGGTTATCACTCAAAACCTGTGCTTTAAACTGCTTCGCAGACTATACAATATATATTCAAGCGCCTCCCATCCCAACTACACGCAGATCATTGTAATTGGTGGTTGTTGAAGCCAGTTGATTCAATCTGCAAGATATCTTCTTCAACACTTTGTTATTAAATGTCATTCTGCGTGTGTGACTTTATCACTAAAAGAATTCAAAGTTCTGGTTTATCTGGTTCAACACTGGAAATCAGCATCGTCTCACGGGGTAAAATGGACATAGTATTTGGATATATTGCCGGTCTCCTGACCCTGCTGAACCCATGTGTGCTGCCGGTTTTGCCCGTTATATTGATTACAGCGCTTAACACACATCGGCTTGGCACTTTATATTTGTGTGCAGGATTGTGTACTACGTTTGTTGTGGTTGGCATGTTCGTTGCTTCGCTCGGGCCGGCATTGGGCATAGATGACATTGTCATTTCCCGCGTTACCAGTTTTGTCATGATCGGTTTTGGGTTTATTCTGTTACTTCCATCTCTTGGAGAGCGATTTGCCCTTGCAGCCACGGGCGCAAGCAACAGTCTGCAGGTAAAGACCGCCGGATATGAAGCGCAAGGCCTGAGTGGACAGTTTGTAACAGGTGCCCTCCTGGGTGCAGTCTGGACCCCGTGCATCGGCCCAACCTTGGGCGGTGCCATTGCACTGGCTTCCTCCGGTAACAACCTGCCGTGGGCAGCGCTGATCATGCTTTCCTTCGCGTTGGGCGTCAGCACGGTTATTTTGATATTGGGCGCCTTGTCTCGTGAAGCATTGATGCGCAATCGCGAGAGAATGCAGGCGCTTTCACAGATGGCCCGCCCCATCATGGGCGGTCTGCTGATTTTCGTTGGTGTCTTCCTGCTGCTTGGCCTCCATTATGTGATTGAACGCTGGGCCATAGAAACCCTGCCCTATTGGTTCCAGGATTTATCCATAGCCTTTTAATAGAAACAGTTTCATTCAGTTCTGAACTCAAAGGAGAAACTCATGAACATTACACGCAGAAAATTTCTTGCAAGCACAGCAATAGGCATGATTGCAGCAACCCTGCCACATGCTGCATTTGCCAATACCGTGCCGTACACAAACGAAACCTTTGACCAGTTTCTGGCTTCAGGAAAAACATTTTTGATGGGCGTGCATGCAAGATGGTGCTCCACTTGCGACCGTCAAAAGCGTGTTATCAACGCACTTCGAGCTCAAGGCGAGCCTTACGCCAGCATGACGATGCTCGCAGTTGATTGGGACGAAAATCGCACAAGCCCGTTGATTGGAAAATACAATGTGCCGCGCCGCTCAACGCTCATCATGTTCAAGAATGGCAAGGAAGTTGGCCGCGTTGTAGCCGGCACCAGCACAAGTGACATTCAGGCACTTATCGACAAGGCGTACTAAAGCGCAACAAGATTACTAAATGCAAGCGCAAATTCTGCGCTTGCTTTCCTGCCTGATTGCATATCCAAAAACCGCTTGCAAAATACGTCCATAACAAATAAGAACATAACAAGAACAATTATTCTGTTGTGAGCTTTTTCTGTGGCAAAAAACAAAACCCAGTTTGTCTGTCAGTCCTGTGGCAGCAGTTTTCCCAGATGGTCTGGCAAGTGTGATGGTTGCGGGGAATGGAATACACTTGCTGAGGAGAACCCATCTTCAGGAATTGGTGCAAACCCTGGCAAGCAAATGCGCAAGGGAACCCCGGTTCAACTCGTCTCCCTCGCTGGAGAAAACGAGCAGGCGCCACGCATTACTTCAGGCATTGATGAACTGGACCGCGTTACCGGTGGTGGTTTTGTAAAGGGGTCGGCCCTTTTGGTGGGTGGAGATCCGGGCATTGGCAAATCCACACTTTTAATGCAAGCCTCTGCTGCAGTCGCCAAACAAGGTCATAAGGTTGTTTATGTTTCAGGTGAGGAAGCCGTTGCGCAAATCAGAATGCGCGCGCTTCGCCTTAATGCCATTGAACCCAATGTCGGACTGGCAGCTGAAACCAGCATTGAAAACATTATCGCCACACTGGAAAATGATGAGCCGCCTGCGCTTCTAATTCTCGATTCCATCCAGACGCTCTGGACAGACCTGGCAGATTCAGCCCCAGGCACAGTGACGCAAGTGCGTTCAGCTGCTCAGGCAATGATTCGATATGCAAAGAAATCAGGCACCTGCGTCGTGCTGGTGGGGCATGTTACAAAGGAAGGTCAAATCGCTGGTCCGCGAGTGGTCGAGCACATGGTGGATGCAGTATTGTACTTTGAAGGCGAAGGCGGTCATCATTACCGTATCTTGCGCAATGTAAAAAACAGATTTGGTCCAACAGACGAAATCGGCGTTTTTGAAATGTCTGACAAGGGATTGCGCGAAGTCCGCAATCCATCAGAACTGTTTTTGGGGGAGCGAAATGAATCATCTCCCGGAGCTGCCGTTTTTGCAGGCATGGAAGGCACGCGCCCTGTTCTTGTAGAAATCCAGGCCCTGGTTGCACAATCTTCGCTCGGCACCCCAAGACGTGCCGTGGTGGGATGGGATTCTTCTCGTCTTTCCATGGTCTTGGCCGTGCTGGAGGCTCATTGCGGGGTCAAACTCGGACAATACGATGTTTATCTCAATGTGGCCGGTGGGTACAGAATTGTTGAACCGGCCGCAGACCTTGCCGTAGCAGCAGCGCTTCTTTCATCCCTGTGTGGCGTACCCTTGCCGAAAGACAGCGTGCATTTTGGCGAAGTCAGCCTATCCGGCTCTACAAGACCGGTTGCCCATGCTACTCAACGCCTGAAAGAAGCCGGCAAACTCGGCTTTCATCAGGCCTCTGCATCCACTGCCAGTGACGAGGAAAGCATAGCGACTGGCATGAAGGTTGACCACATCAAGGAATTGACAGAATTGGCTGTCAAAATCTCCAGCATGAAACAAAGTTCTGAAAAACCTTCTTAGGACTGGAAAAACTTTCTAAATCGGGCTAATCGTTCGTCTAACAGAACAAACATAGGGGTGGTCCACCATGTCAGTTGAATTGTTGGACATTATTTTGATTTTCTTGATGCTGGTTTCGGGCCTGCTTGCAATGGTGCGCGGGTTCTCGCGGGAAGTGCTTTCCATAGGCTCCTGGATCGTGGCACTTATAATTGCATTTATCTTCCACAAGTCCCTCGCCCCCTTCGTTGGGCAATATACAGCTTCCTTCACAAGCAATGAAGACATTCCCCTGATCGTTTCAGGGATCATCATCTTCATCATTGCACTTATTTTGTTAAGCCTGATAACCATCAAGATTGCAGATCTGATTGTTGATAGCCGCGTCGGCGCGCTGGATAGAACGCTCGGATTCATCTTTGGTGCAGCCAGAGGATTTCTACTTGTAACCGTGATTACACTGTTTGCCGAATTCCTCATCTCGGAACAGGTTCCTGGCTGGGTAACAAATGCGAAGTCAAAGCCAATGATCGATTCAGTCGGTCAAAGCATCGTAAACGCAATACCGGAAGACCCAAGCGGTTATGTATTTGAAAAACTGGGCATCCAAAGTGAACCAAAACCGGAAGGTCAAGACACATAAGGTCTTTTCCTAAACCCCTTGAAAGAGGTCTAAATGTCATTTCTTGATGATGATAAACTCCGCGAAGAATGTGGAGTATTTGGTATTTTCAATAATGAAGATGCCGCGACACTCACCACTTTGGGACTTCACGCACTACAACACCGCGGACAGGAAGGCGCTGGCATCGTTTCTTTCGACGGCAAGCAATTTCATGCAGAACGTCACATGGGTCTCATCAGTGATACCTTCACCAAGAAAAGTGTTATAGACCGCCTACAAGGCCACCGCGCAATCGGGCATACCCGTTACTCTACGACCGGTGGCGACGAAATGCGCAACGTTCAACCCTTTTTCGCCGAGTTTTCAGGTGGTGGTTTTGCTGTCGCACACAACGGCAACATCACCAACGCCATGACCCTTCGTATTGAATTGCAACGCGCTGGCGCAATTTTCCAGTCCACCTCTGACACGGAAACCATCCTTCATCTGATCGCCATGGGCAAGGAAACCATGTTCGTGGATCGCCTTCAGGAAGCACTGCGCCGCCTTGAAGGAGCATTCTCCTTTGTCGGCCTTACCAATAAAAAATTGATCGGCTGCAGGGACAAACTGGGAGTGCGTCCCCTCGTATTGGGAGATCTGGACGGATCCTATATTCTAGCTTCCGAAACCTGTGCCCTGGACATCATTGGAGCAAGGTTTGTACGCGATATTGAGCCGGGTGAGCTTGTTATCATTACAGACCGTGGCATTCGCAGCCTGCGCCCGTTTGAAGAAGTGAAAAAACGGTTCTGCATCTTTGAATATGTCTATTTTGCACGTCCGGACTCCACGATTGAAGGCAATAGCGTTTACGATATCCGCAAGCAGATTGGCGTGGAACTGGCAAAGGAAGCCCCTGCCGATGCTGATATTGTTGTTCCAGTACCCGACTCTGGCGTCCCTGCTGCTATTGGTTATGCACAAGGGGCAAACCTGCCGTTCGAATTGGGGATTATCAGAAACCACTACGTTGGCAGAACCTTTATCCAGCCTTCAGATTCCATCCGCCACATGGGCGTGAAGTTGAAACACAACGCCAACCGCCACATGCTGGAAGGCAAGCGTGTTATTCTCGTTGATGACTCTATTGTAAGAGGCACAACTTCGCAGAAAATTGTTCAAATGGTTCGCGATGCCGGTGCTGCATCGGTGCATATGCGCATTGCAAGCCCTCCAACCAGAGCATCCTGTTTTTATGGTGTGGATACGCCTGAAACCCACAGATTGCTGGCTTCCCGCATGTCTATTGAAGAAATGCAGGATTTCATCAAGGTCGATTCACTGGGCTTTATATCATTGGATGGTTTGTATCGTGCAGCAGGCGAAGCCTCTCGTGACAACGAAAGCCCCCAATATTGCGATGCCTGTTTCTCGGGAGAATATCCAACCGCCCTCACCGACCATGATGATCGCGACAATATTTCAAACCTGTCGCTCCTGTCAGAGGCCAACGGTTAGCAATGGCATCTCTAGAAGGAAAGATTGCGCTCGTTACAGGCGCTTCTCGCGGCATTGGATATCATTGCGCCCTGACATTGGCCAAGGAAGGCGCTCATGTCATTGCAATCGCAAGAACGGTTGGCGGCCTTGAAGAACTCGACGATGAGATTCAGGCAAACGGTGGCTCGACAACACTGGTGCCATTGGACCTGACTGACTTTGATGCAATCGACCGACTGGGCGCTTCCATTCACGAGCGCTGGGGCAAGCTTGATATGCTGGTTTCCAACGCTGGCACACTTGGCGATCTGACACCCGTTGAGCATCTTGAACCCAAAGCTTTTGACAAGGTCATGAACCTGAACGTGACCGCAAATTACCGTCTAATTCGATCAGTCTCACAATTGTTGCGCACTTCAGATAACGGGCGAGCAGTCTTCATGACCGCTGACGCGGCAGACGCATGCAAGCCTTTCTGGAGTTGTTATACCGCTTCTCAAACCGCCTTGCGATCCATGGTTCAGACATGGGCTGCGGAATGCCAGAAAACAGCAATGCGCATAAACCTGCTGGACACTGGCCCAATGCGAACTGCAATGAGAGCCCAGGCCATGCCTGGTGAAGACCCTGAAACGATTTCACACCCTTCAGAAATAGCTCAAAGCATCCTGTATCTGACCTCGCAGAAGCTTGAGGAGAACGGACAAATATACGACAGGCTGAAAGCTTCTTTCCGATCTTGAAAACTTAAAGCTTGTAACATGCTTCACCAGTTGTGATATTCAGGCCTGGAGGAGTTTTAACATGCAACCGTTCAAGTCAGAATTTGAAGGAAAAACGCTTTTCGAAGCTGTTGCAAATTCAAGCAGAAAATACAATTCTTCCACGCCAGTACTGGAAGATATTACAGGCGCAAGTCTAACTTTCAAGAAACTGATGATTGGCGCCAATGTTTTGGCAAGAAAATTCAAGCCGCACTTTCATAAAGGCGAAGCTGTTGGTGTCTTGTTGCCAAATGCAGCAGGCGGCACTATTACCCTGATTGCGCTGCAATCGCTGGGGTGTGTTCCAGCCATGCTCAATTTTAGCGCAGGCCCCTCTACGGTCGTTTCCGCCTGCGAAACAGCGGCTGTAAAAACTGTCTTGTCCTCTCACGCATTTATCGAAAAAGGTGACCTGCAAGAGCTGGTGAAGGTTATGGAGAAATCAGGCCTTGAGTTCATCTGGCTGGAAGATGTTCGCAAGAGTGTTGGAATTCTCGACAAACTCAAAGGGCTGTTCTCGGCAAGCAAACCATTGCAGGAAACAAAACCAGATGACCCGGCAGTCATATTATTCACATCCGGATCAGAAGGCCTGCCAAAGGGGGTCGTTCTCTCTCATGCAAACATTCTGGCAAACATTGCCCAAGTGGGTGCACGAATTGAATTTTCTCGCAAAACCGACAAGGTCTTCAGTGCCCTGCCCGTGTTCCACTCATTGGGCCTCACCGGTGGCATGATGTTGCCCCTGATATATGGCGTGCCGCTATTTCTTTACCCCTCACCCCTTCACTACAAGATTATTCCAAAGGCCGTAGCAAAGACCCAATCCACCATCCTGTTCGGAACGGATACTTTTTTGGGTGGATACGCAAGAATGGCAAAGGAAGGCGACTTTGACAGCCTTCGCATGGTGGTTGCAGGCGCTGAGCCTGTAAAACTGGAAACCACTCAAACCTGGAAAGAACGCTTTGACGTCGACGTACTTGAGGGCTTTGGCATGACAGAAGCTGCTCCAGTCCTGGCAGTCAACACGATTGAAGAACGCAAGACCGGAACCGTTGGAAAACTCTTGCCCGGCATTGAAGCTAAACTGGAAGATGTTGAAGGCATTGAAGACGGCGGCAAGCTTATCATAAAAGGGCCTAACCTGATGCTGGGCTATATGATGCCGGACAAGCCCGGTGTGTTGCAACCCCGCAAAAGCGACTGGCATGACACGGGCGACGTCGTTCACATTGATGATGAAGGTTTTGTCGCCATAAAGGGACGGATCAAGCGGTTTGCAAAAATTGCGGGCGAAATGATTTCGCTTACGCAAATAGAAAGCATTGTAAACCCGCTTGCACCCGATGAGGACCACGCGGTGGTATCAATTCCTGACAGGAAAAAAGGCGAAAAAATCATTCTGGTCACGACTGCTGTTGACTTGGAAAAGGCTGACATTCTCAAATCCGTCAAGGAGAGAGGATTGTCTGAACTGCTGGCACCCAGCGCAATAGAAGTAGTTAATGCTATTCCAATCCTGGGATCAGGAAAAATTGATTACACCAGAACTAAAGCACTGGTTTTGCCTTAACAAACACCCTAATTCACTCTCCATCTGCGTAATTCTGGCTTCCTCTACCAAATGGGCCAGAATTTTGAAGTTTGTCAGTATGTAAAAAAAAATTCGCTTGGCACTTGAATGATATATATCGTTACGACATATATCAGATATGAATATAACACTTATGCATAAGCTTCTGGAAATTTCATGAATACGCAAACCCTTATCCTAGCAATATTGAATTTTGGTGATGCAAGTGGCTACGAGATCAAAAAAGAGTCCAGCGAAGGCGTCTACAGCTATTTCGTCGACATCAGTTATGGCTCGATATACCCGACACTTGCCAAGCTCGAAGCCGAAGAATTTGTGACTTGCCGATCTGAAACGCAAAGTGGCAAGCCGGACAAAAAGGTCTATTCCATCACCGATAAGGGTCGTGCGGAATTCATTTCTGCCCTTTCAATCCCGCCTGCTCATGACAAGTTCAAATCAGAGTTTCTTCTGGTCGCCATGTCTGCTGGGCTAACCTCTCCGGAAGTTATTACAAGGGCAATTGATAACCGTATCAGGGAAATGGAAGAGCTGGTTGAATTGATCAGCGGATTGCGCAGTGAATGCGACCACCCTGCCACACAATGGATTACCAGTTATGGACTGCACGTAAAAGGCGCTGATCTGGATTTTCTGAGAAACAATCGTGACAGCCTTATCGCCATGGCAGGACTTAACAAGACATTGGATCAAGCGGCCGAATGATGACGAAAACAATGCCCTCCCAAGGCGACAGAACACAAGGTTTCAAACCATGACGTTTACAATTAGAGGATCACATCTGGTAGCTATTCTGATAACAGCCGTTATCGGGGTATGGATGTATTATGGTGAAATAGAAATTGGTGGACAGGGCGAAGACAGCAATGACACCAAGCCTATTGCACAGCGTGTGGAAGAAACCTCAAGCGATCTGTTCAAGGTCAGCTATGTCACAATCGCCCCACAAAAAAGATCAAGAACTGTCAACCTTCGAGGCCGCACAAAGGCAGATGCAGTTATTCCAATCCGTGCAGAAACCGGTGGTGTGCTGGAAAAAAGACACGTAAACCGGGGTGATTTTGTAAAAGAAGGCGATCTTGTATGCGAAATTTCTTCAGGAGCACGTATTGCAAACCTGGAAAGCGCAAAAACCCGTCTTGCGCAGGTTCAGGCAGATTTTGCAGCAAATCAGAAACTTCTAAAAAAAGGCTTCACCACAAAATCGCAAATGCGGCAGATACAGTTTGACCTCAATGCGGCAAAGGCGCAGGTCAAGCAAGTAGAGCTGGAACTATCCCACACCAAAATAAAAGCCAATGCATCAGGCGTCGTGCAAGACCCTATCGCTTCACCTGGAGATGTTCTCGCCATTGGAGGGGCCTGTGTCACACTGGTAGATAGCGACCCCATGTTCTTTACAGGCCAATTGCCTGAATCTGACATTGATGCCGTGGCAAAAGGCATGAAAGCCAGTATCAAACTGGTAACAGGCGAGGAAACAACTGGCGAAATTACCTATATCGCCCCTTCTACAGACCCGCAGACACGAACATTTCTGACCGACATAAAGCTTGAGAGTAATGGCAAGAAAGTCAGAGGCGGCCTGACCGCGAGCGCTGCAATCAAACTTGAAGAAACCAGTTCGTTCAGAATTTCACCTTCCTGGCTAACACTGGCGGATGATGGAACGCTTGGCGTGAAAACAATTGACGACCAGGACAAGGTTCAATTCAACCCGGTCAAAGTGCTATCACAAACCAATGACGGTTTCTGGATTGAAGGCCTTGAAGAAGGCAGCCGCATTATAACCCTTGGGCAGGAATATGTCGTTGACGGAGAGACTGTCGAACCCGTTCCCGACCAGAAATTTGCAGAAGGAGTTCAAGGATGATTTCTGCACTTGATACCATTCTGAGCCGACCAAGAACTGTCCTTACCATGATGGTGGTCATGGTGATTGCCGGCATTTTGACCTATATCAATATTCCAAAGGAAGCCAACCCGGACATTGACGTTCCGGTTTATTATATCTCCATCACCCAACAGGGTGTCTCGCCTGGCGATGCAGAACGTCTGCTGGTTCGCCCGATGGAAACACAGCTGCGCGCTCTGGAGGGCCTGAAGGAAATCACTTCAACGGCCTCACAAAGTCATGCAGCCATCATACTCGAGTTTAATATTGGCTCCGACAAGGACAAGGTTCTCGCCGATATTCGAGACAAGGTAAACCTTGCCAAGGCAGAGCTGCCGGTTGATGCTGAAGAGCCTGCAATCTTCCCAACCAACCTGGCCTTGCAGCCTACCATTATTGTTACCCTTTCAGGCAATGTGCCTGAGCGTACCCTGTTCAGCCATGCAAAAAAGCTTCAGGACGAAATTGAGGCCATTTCAACGGTAAGGGAAGCCAATCTGAGAGGCACTCGCGAAGAACAGATTGAAGTACTGCTCGATCTGACAAAGCTTGAATCCTACAACATTACACAAACCGAATTGCTGAACGCTGTCTCCCAATACAATCAGCTGGTACCAGCAGGGTTTATTGACGACGGCAACGCACGCTTCAATCTGGAAGTTCCCGGTCTTGTAGAAACCGTACAGGATGTTTACTCAATCCCGATCAAGCAAAATGGCGAGGGTGTGGTGACACTCGGCGAAGTTGCCGACATCAGACGCAACTTCAAGGATGCTTCAAGTTACACACGCGTGAACGGCAAACCGGCAATGTCGATTGAGGTCGTGAAGCGCATCGGCACAAACATCATTGAAAACAACAAGAATGTAAGGGAAGTTGTAGACGGCTTTACCAAGGATTGGCCGGAAACCATCAAGGTCACTTACATGATTGACCAGTCCAGCTTCATCTTTGAAGTCTTGGGCTCCCTTGAAGCATCAATTCTGACAGCCATTGCCCTTGTCATGATTATTGTGGTTGCCTCACTGGGCGTTGGCTCAGGCTTTTTGGTCGGCATATCCATACCGACTTCATTCATGGTCGGCTTCCTAATTCTTTCAGCAGCAGGTTTGACCGTGAACATGATGGTCATGTTCGGCATGGTGCTTACGGTGGGTATGCTTGTGGATGGCGCTATCGTGGTCACAGAATATGCAAACCGTAAAATGGATGAAGGCATGCCTCCAAAAGAGGCCTACCCACGCGCAGCGAAACTGATGTTCTGGCCTGTCGTATCCTCAACTGCAACGACACTGGCGGCCTTCCTGCCATTGTTGTTATGGCCAGGTGTTCCAGGGGAATTCATGAGTTACCTGCCTATCATGGTAATTATTGTTCTCTCGGCATCCTTGCTGACAGCGCTTATCTTTCTACCCACCATGGGCGTTGTTTTTGCCCAATTGGGCGCCATTGCAGCGCATAACAACAGAATACTGAAAACTCTTTTCGTTGGTTTTGCCTCAGCTCTTGTCGCCTATTATATTTTGGCACCGTCACTTTATGAAACTCATTTTGCCAATACCAAACTGGATTTGCCGACAGTGCAGATGATGATTGCAGGTTTTGCAGGGCTCTTTATGGCAATCATTACCTTCGTGATTGTAGGGATGATAAACAGACGAAAAAAACCTTCCGGACCTGTCATCGACGAGAACGCCCGTCTTTTATCTGCGCCTGAAAAACTGGACGTCGCCAAAGTCAAAGGGCTTGCAGGAGGGTATCTGTGGTTCCTGAATACAATTACCAAAGGGCTTGTTGGCAATGTAATTGTATTGCTGATTGCAGGCGGCGTTGCCTATGGAACTATCACCCTGTTTTCCGAAAAGGCAAAAGGCGTAGAGTTCTTCGTTGATGAAGAACCCGACATTGCTCTTCTCTTCATCTCTGCACGAGGCAACCTGTCGGGCAAGGATATACGGGATTTGTCAATCGCGGTTGAAAACGAGGTACTTCAGGTCAAGGGAATTGACAACATTGTCATGACAGCAACCGCACCAGGGGGCGGTGGTGGCGGCGGTGGTGTTGATCCAAGCCAGCCACAGGATCTTCCCGCCGATGTTGTCGGACGTATCACAATCGAACTTGCCGATTATTCCACACGTCGCAAGGCCGTAGACATATTTGCTGAAATTCGTGAAAGAACCGCACAAATACCTGGAATCAAGATCGAGCTTCGCAAACTGGAAGGTGGACCGCCCACCGGTAAAGACGTTCGCCTTGAAGTCAAATCCACAAACTATGATGACATGGTAGAGGCCATAACCCGCATTCGCGAGAAGTTTGATACAATGAACGACTTGCAGGATGTAGAAGACGATCGCCCCCTTCCCGGTATTGACTGGCAATTGACAGTCGACCGTGAGGAAGCAGGCCGTTATAACGCCAGCATTCCGGCTGTTGGTGCCATGATACAGCTTATTACAAACGGCACGCTTATAGGCACATCCAATCCGGATGACTCAGATGATTCAATCGACATTCGTGTCCGCCTGCCAGAAGAACAGCGCGCCCTCGATCGTTTGAGCGAGTTGCGCTTGCCGACTGCGAATGGTCAGGTGCCCATCACCAATTTTATCAAGATGGAACCCAAGCAAAAGGTTACTTCAATCAAGCGCAGGGATGGTCTTTATGCAATGGATATCAAGGCTAACCTTTTGGCATCAGCAAAAGCTGACGGTTTGACACCTGATGAAAAGATCAACGAAATTCAGACCTGGCTGGATGAACAGCAATGGAAGGAAAATACGTTCCTGAAATTTCGTGGTGCAGATGAAGAACAAAAGGAGTCTGAAGAGTTTTTGGCAAAGGCTGGCGCTGGTGCACTCTTCCTGATGTTCATTATCCTGGTCACTCAATACAATTCATTCTACCAAAGTATTCTGACACTTTCGACCGTTGTCCTTGCGGTAACAGGCGTTCTGATTGGCATGATGATTACCGGACAAAAGTTCTCGATCATCATGACAGGAACGGGTGTCATTGCGCTTGCAGGGATTGTTGTAAACAACGCGATTGTACTCATAGATACCTATAATCGATTACGTGAGGAAGGTGCAGATGTTCATGATGCCGTGTTGAAAACTTCAGCCCAGCGCATGAGACCAATCATGCTGACAACCGTCACAACCATCATGGGGCTGGTTCCAATGGCATTGACCATTAATCTGAACTTCTTTGCCCAGACAATCACCGTAGGATCGATAACGGCAATTTGGTGGGTTCAACTCTCGACAGCGATTATCTCAGGCCTGGCCTTCTCCACATTGCTAACGCTTATACTCATTCCTGTGATGTTGTCATTGCCAACCAATATCGTGAATTTTGGAAGCTGGGTAACAAGCCTGTTCGGGCCCAGGAACAATGCCCTGGCGATGGCAACAGCAGGTGCGATTGATGAAGATACCAATGCAATTGCAACTCCGGATACTGACAAGGCAGAGCAAACCAGTATTCGCGAGCAGCAGCCGGTTAACACCGAACAACCCAAGAGCGAAATCGACAAGGCAGTTGATGAGGTTATTGATGGCAAAGCGCCGGAGAATACTTCCCTGTCGAGCACAGGGAAACGTTCAAATGTGACTTCAATCAACAAGTCGAAAAAGAAGCCTGCCAAGAAGGCCGGCAAGGACGACACAGATAAAAAGCCACCAAAGGATGATATTGTAGAAGCAGCAGAATAATCTGCCAAACTTAACCCTGATTGACTTTTGCCTTGTATCGATACCAGTTTCTATATGAAAACGGTATCGACAATACATAGAAGAAAGCGACTGCCGAAAGTACCTTCCATGGGTAACTGAACAATAACGCTGCCATTAAAACAGCAAAAATCATCAGTGGCAGAACCAGATCCCTGCGCACTTTTACGGTCATGTTCTTGCCGGAGAAGGTTGGTATATTGGAGACCATCAGAAATCCGGTGAAAAGCGTAAAGGCGACTGCCAGCCCTGCTAAAACTGGCGTTTTTTCAACACCATTAAGCATCAGATACACCGGAAGCAACGCAATAACTGCTCCAGCTGGTGCTGGAACACCTGTAAAAAAGTTGGAAACCCATTTGGGCGCATTGGGATTATCCAGCATCACATTGAAACGGGCCAGTCTGAGACACGCGCAACTTGCATAGATGAGCGCTGCTATCCAGCCGATCGATCGCACGTCTGACAAGAGCGTGAAATACAAGAGCATGGCTGGCGCTACACCAAAATTGACAAAGTCCGCCAAACTGTCCATCTCCGCACCAAATCGCGTTGAGGATTTCAGGAACCTTGCAACTCGTCCATCGATACCATCAAGGATACCTGCGAAGATGATTGCTGCCACAGCAAGCTCTATGCGTTGCTCAATTGCAAAACGAATGGAAGTCAGGCCGGAACAAATGGCCAGAAGCGTAAGAAGATTGGGGAAGATTGTCCGCATGGGGATATCACGCAAACGAACCTGTGTATCGTCGTTTGAAGACGCCTTGGTCTCATCACCATCAGGATCAAAAGGCGGAAATGGAGTTTCCATGATTTTGCCTGCTCTCTAGCTTGCTCGTATCAAGGGAATTGTAACATCCTTGTCAAAGCGCGCCAGAATGGTCTCACCGGCAATTGCGGTTTGTCCCACGGCAACGCTGGCTTGTGCCTCAACCGGCAAGTAAATATCAAGCCTCGAACCAAATCGTATCAATCCGAAACGCTCACCCTGATCAATATCTTCACCCTGATCTGCCCAACAAACAATTCGACGCGCAACGAGTCCGGCGATTTGAACAACTGCAATCTCGACCTGCTCTGTTTTAAGAACCATGCTGTTGCGTTCATTTTCATCTGAAGCCTTGTCCAGTTCAGCGTTCAAAAAGCTGCCCTTCTTGTAGACGATGCGTTCAATCTTGCCCTTCATGGGTGCACGGTTCACATGACAATTGAAAACATTCATGAAAACTGACACGCGGAGCATTGGCTCACTACCCAGATTAAGCTCGGCCGGTGGCACGATTTTACCAACATGCGAAACCTTGCCATCTGCCGGGCTAATCACCATTTCATCACTGATCGGAGTTACCCGCTTTGGATCCCTGAAAAACAGGGCACACCATACCGTCAAGGCCAGACCAAGATAAAACAGGGGTGACCAGATCCAGCCAATCAAAACGGTCACAATCGCAAAAATTGCGATGAACTTGTACCCTTCAGGGTGGACTGGCGGCAATGCATTCTTGATGGAAGTTGTAAGGCTCATGTTATCCCCGTTATCAGTTTATGGAGTGCTACCAGTTTTATGGCTTCAACTCAATCATTGGTTGTTTTCTTGCGTGTTAGAATGCCAAGCTCGTCATTTTCCCGGGCCGCACGTAGCCGCTCTTCGGCTTCTGTCGCCTCACGCTGACGGCTCCACATCTGTTCGTAAAGCCCCTGCTGCTTGAGAAGGGATTTATGCGTCCCGCGCTCAACAATCTTTCCAGCCTGCAAAACCAGTATTTCATCAGCAGACACAACGGTTGAAAGCCTGTGTGCGATCACGATGGTGGTGCGATCTTTCGAAACAACATCCAGCGCCGCCTGAATCTCGCGCTCGGTCTGTGTATCAAGGGCAGAGGTCGCCTCATCCAGAATGAGAATAGGTGGTGCTTTCAACAGGGTTCTTGCGATGGCAACACGTTGTTTTTCACCACCTGAGAGTTTAAGGCCACGTTCACCGACTTCTGTTTTAAACCCTTGCGGCAGTGATCTGATGAAATCACCTATCTGAGCCATTTCTGCGGCTTGTTCGACTTCTTCATCCGTTGCATCAGGTCGACCATAGCGAATGTTGTAGGCAATGGTTTCATTAAACAGGACGGTATCCTGGGGAACCATCCCAATATTTTGTCGAAGACTTTTCTGGGTAACATCCCTGATGTCTTCGCCATCTATCGAAATAGACCCTTCAACCACATCGTAAAAGCGGAACATTAATCTGGAGACTGTCGACTTGCCAGCCCCCGACGGACCAACAATGGCGACCGTCTTACCGGCAGGAACCTCAAAGGAAACATCTTTGAGAATTTTGCGATCTTCATCATAATGAAAGGAGACATCCCTGAAGCTGATCGCCCCATCACGAACCTGCATATTGCGCGCATCTGGCTTATCCTTGATCTCCTGCTCCACACCAAGAAGACTGAACATTTCTTCAAGGTCAGCAAAGCCCTGACGAATTTCACGGTAGATAAAGCCGATGAAATTGAGAGGTACAAAAAGCTGCATCAGCAAGGCGTTGATCATGACAAAGTCACCCAGCGTCTGCTCACCTGCCTGAACAGCATAGACAGAGAGCAACATGCAGGCGACCATGCCGGCACCCATAATGATTGCTTGCCCAAAATTGAGCCAGGCCAGTGAAGTCCAAACCTTAGTTGCCGCCTTCTCATAGCGTTCCATGGAATCCCCAAAACGGTTGGCCTCTAGGCTTTCGTTGCCGAAATACTTGACCGTTTCAAAATTCAAAAGTGAGTCGATTGCCTTGGAGTTTGCCTCGGTATCATTGTTGTTCATGTCACGGCGAATATTGATGCGCCAGTCAGAAGCACGAACAGAAAACCAGGTATATGCCCACACCATTATCGAAATGACAGCAACATAACGCCAATCAAACCAGTACCAGATGACAATTGCCATGAAGGCGAATTCCAGCACGGTTGGCAGTCCGTTGAGAATTGAAAAACGGACAATGGACTCGATTCCCTTGGTTCCGCGCTCCACTACTCGGGTCAAGCCACCGGTTCTGCGTTGCAGATGATAGCGCAAGCTAAGGGAATGCAAATGTCCGAAAACGATCGTTGCCAGTTGGCGAACAGCATGCTGACCAACGCTTGCAAAAAGCGCATCACGCAACTGGTTAAACCCAAGCGAAACCACCCGGCCGATGTTGTAGGCAATTACCAGCATCACCGGCGTCAGCAGCATTAACGGAAACCAGTCCGAGAGCGTGCCACTCTTGTCCAGATCGCCGGTAAGCGCATCCGTTGCAAGCTTGTAAAAGTACGGAATAAGGACGGTTACAATTTTCCCCACAACCATGAAAATTGAAGCGTAAAGCACTCTTCGTTTCAAATCAGGTCGGTCTGACGGCCACATATAAGGCCACAAATTAATAAGCGTGCCCTTCATACCCCCACGACCGGCATCGACAAAAGGTCTATCTGTCTTGTTCATGCTTTATTGCCAGCCTTTTCAGTCGGGAGACTGATTAAATCTTGAATTGAGGATTGGAGTTCATTGAGAACTTCATAATTAAGCGAGAAACATGACTTGTTGCCATTTTTCTCAAAGTCAATGATGCCTGCCTCCCTAAGAACAGACAGATGTTGGGAAATCGTCGATTGGGATTGTGAAAAACAATCACACAGGTCGCCACAACAACAACTTTTCAATTCCCTGATTTCCTGTACCAGCCGTAGCCTGACTGGATGACCTAGCGCCTTTAGAGCATCCGCCATCTTGTCGGTGCAATGACACTGAGTGCCAGTTTGGAATTCATTTACCATTTCGCTCATATTCCTGTGCCTCGTGCGCTAAAAAATGCTATCAGGTTGAACAGTTTCACACAGCCAAAGACATCAATCGAAAGGTCTTCATGAGAAGAAACAAATCATTCTTTGCCGAGATAATGGGCAGCCTGCTTCATGGCTTCATGATGCTCGTCTTTGCATTTGCAATTGGAACAGGTGCTTCAGCAATAGCGTGTCTTTATTATGGGGTTCCCCTGGTATTTTCCCTGATTGGAGGCTTTATCGTTTTGGGTTTAGCCGTCGTTATTATGTATGACAGCTCTTACTTTTAAAACTTGAAATTACCGGATTGATTGTAGTACAAAATATTCTCTATCGGTAAATGCCGATAAAGTCAATCCGTCTTTTCGGCATGCTGATTTATTCGACTGAGAGAGCTTCTTCTGGAATTTTCAAAACTTGCCCTGGATAAATCCTGTGCGGATTTCTGACTTGATCCCGATTGGCATCGAAAATGGTAGTGTAGCGAATACCGGCGCCATAGTTACGCCTTGCAACAGTCCACAAGCTGTCACCCCTTCTAATAATAACCGCGCTACCACTGGTTATTTCAGGCTTATTTGTTGCGTCAGCATCTTCAGAAGAGATTTGCTGATCAGTTGTTTCGGTTGGCGTTTCAGTGTCACCGTCATCCACAATCGAAGGATTGGAAAGTCCCGCCACTTCTTGTTTCGGATTTTTTGCATCAGGTTTATGGATGAGCTTGACTTCCGCTCGACCATCAACCCTCTCAGACGTCTCGCTGCGAACCATGTCCGCACGAATATCATATCTGCCCGGCTTGATGGTTTTTGTTCCCTCAAAAAGAAAGGCACCATTTTGTGACACTTGAGCTGATCCAAGATAATCATTCTCGAAATACAGGTTTACAGAGGTATCAGGCTCG
>CALDZZ010000203.1 GCA_937944075.1 uncultured Rhizobiaceae group bacterium | reverse complement strand
ACAAGTCCTGTCACCTTCATGAAAAGACCTCAGTGACATTGTCACTTAGTTTAAAAATAATCTGGTTGAATTGATAAGTAATCAGGTTCGATAAAATAATTTTTGTGACTATCTTATGAAAAAGAAATATCCACACTTCCGAAAGCACCAAAATCCGCATGGATATTTGCGCCAGACTGGCATTCTACAGGGCGTATGAAACTTCCAGACAAGATGATATGTCCTGGTTCAATGCGCTGACCATATTGAGCCATTCTTTGAGCAAGCCAAAGCACACTTTCTACAGGGTCATTCAAGACACCTGCGCCCAGGCCGGTTTCTTCGACTTCATCATTGCGGGATGTGATTGCTCCAACCCAGCGAAGATCATGGTCATCAATCGCATGCCTTTCCTTACCCAATATAATACCGGCATTAGCTGCATTATCACTGATGGTATCAAAGATCTTTCGCGTCATGCCGGTTTCAGGATCAACCCTGACAATACGAGTATCGAGGATCTCAATTGAAGGGCAAACACAGTCTGTGGCCTTGATAATGTCTTGGCGTGTTAACCCTTCTCCTTCGAGAGGCTCTTTCATAACGAAGGCTATTTCAGCTTCTATTCGTGGTTGAATGAACCTGCCCTTTGGCACAGTGCAACCATTTTCAAACAACATGTCATCAAACAAAATCCCACTGTCCGGGATATCAATGTTGAGCGCATATTGCATGGCTTTCGAGGTCAGCCCGATTTTCCAACCAATCACCCTGCGCCCCTGGGCAAGCTTTTGCTTGTAAATTTCATTTTGTATCGCATAGGCATCATCCATTCCCATTTCCGGGTGTATGCGCGTCAAAAGGCCTATTTGCTCACCAGTATTTTCTGCGTTCAATAGATCCTGTGCTGCCTTTTTGTGCTCTTGAGGGGTCATAGAACCTCATCCTCAACATGGTTGCGCAACGTGCCGATGCCATTCACTTCCACCTCTACAACATCCCCTGGTACCAGATAGCGTGGCGGATCAAATCGGGCGCCCGCTCCAGTGGGTGTTCCGGTAATAATGATATCGCCTGGATTGAGTGTCATGAAGGTGGAAATATATTCAATTTCTCGCCTAACCGGGAACATCATTCTGCTTAATACATCATCCTGCCGGACTTCTCCGTTTACCCGTGTAATGATGCGTGCATCATCCAACTGGCTTGCTTTCTTGAAAGGCACAAGCCAGGGGCCAAGGGCTGCGGACTTATCCCAGTTTTTGCCCTGGGTTACATTAAATTTGGCATGGCGAACCCAATCGCGAATTGTTCCTTCATTGCAAATTGTCAAAGCTGCAATGTGTTTGTAGGCATCTTTCTGGGAAATGCGCCGCCCCGTCTTACCGATGACCACTGCAACCTCACCTTCATAATCCAGTGTATGATTTTCAGGTGGGCGGATTAGAGGGCGATCATGACCGGTAAAGCCACTGGCGAACCGGGGAAATAGCGACATATATTTTGGTTGTTCGCTACCATCCTTGTATTCTGCATTACGATCCGGGAAATTGACGCCCACACACAAGATACGCGGAGCATTTGGCATGACCATTTCATATTGGAAATCGGCATGGGTTACTGGCTTGTCCTTTGCAATCTCTTCAAGTTGATCAAGCCCCTCCCCTTGTATGACATCCAGCAACGTAGGCCAATGCGGAAATTGTGATCCCAGTTCAATCATACCATTATCCGTAACGGCACCATAAGAAGACGCTCCATCTGATGAGAAAGTCGCAAACTTCATTTTAGTGTCTCCATTATTTCTCTAATAACTGTATGTGCCATCATGACGTCTTCTCGCGTTGTCTCAAATTGGCCTACTTGAAAACGAATAATTTTTTGCCTTTCGAACATGCCCTGCGTGAGGTATATGCGACCATCATCATTGATGGCATCAACCAGCCGCTGCTGTCTTTCATCGTCGCCTGCACAACGGAATGAAAACAGACTCAGGATTGGTTCCGTCACAACCTCAATCTCGTTTGTATTTCTCAATTTTTCACAAAGTTCGTGTGCCCATTTGACATGATTTCTAATCCTGAGACGCAAGCCATCCAACCCATAGGAGCGGATGAGAAACCATATTTTAAGCGCTCTGAAGCGACGTCCAAGCGGGATGGTCCATTCTGAAAAATTGGTGACGTCAGCACCTGAAGTCTTGAGATATTCCGGCTCAATTTTCAGCGTGTTCAATTGGGCTGCCGGGTCTTTCAAAAATTGAACCGAGCAATCAAATTGCGCACCAAGCCATTTGTGGGGATTGAAAACAATACTGTCAAACCCATCGACACCATGCCAAAAAGTCTTGTGAAACTCTGGACAAATCATGGCTGCCCCTGCCCACGCCGCGTCCAAATGAGTATAGAGGTCATACTCTTTAGCAAGTTTAACAAGCGGAGCGAGATTATCGCTTGCTCCAACTCCAGTTCCTCCGGTAATCGCAATAATGCCTGCGGGCACATATCCTTTTTTTAGATCATCCTCGATTGCCTGTTTCATGGCAGATACATCTACAGCATGGTTTGCTCCCACTGTTGGAATTTTGACCAGATTATCCTGGCCTATTCCTGCCACCCAACAAGCCCTGTCTATGGAAGAATGTACTTGGTCGGAACAATATATCCGCAAGGCGCCTTTTGAGGAAAGTCCATCCTTGTTACCCGTGTATCCGGTCGCACGTTCGCGCATTGTTAAGACAGCAGAAAGTGTAGCGGAAGAAGCACTGTCCTGGATAACACCCGAAAACTTTTTGGGCAAAGTCAATGCCTGACGCAACCAGTCAATCATTACGATTTCAACTTCAGTTGCTGCTGGTGAGGTTTGCCAAAGCATGCATTGAGCTGCAACGGTCGTTACTAGCATTTCTGCCAGCATTGAAGGTGGTGCCGCATTGGCAGGGAAATAGGCAAAGAAACGAGGGTGCTGCCAATGGGTCATGCCGGGCATGATGATGGTTTCAAAATCATTCAGAATGACCTTCATGTCTTCCGGAATTTCAGGTGGTGATTCCGGCAATTGACTGGCAACTTCACCTGGACCTGTCTGCGCCCGTACAGGCAACTCCCTCAAGGACTTGTGGTACTCAGCGCCCCATTTCGAGATGTGCTGCCCCCAATCGGCAAATTCGTCCCAGTCCATATTATCCGTCTTTCATTTAGTAGTCTCAACCAGACTATGGTGCAATAATCGGACTTGCCTTGATACTGGAATCTTTGGTTTCCACACCCACAAATCTCGATCCATTCTTGAACCAGCTCTCAGGCGCAGGTGCACCCCATAGCGTTTGACGTTGAGGGTCCTGCAAGTCCCATTTGATCGGCTCCATATCAGGGTCAACCGTTTGATAGTCTGAGCAATAAATTTCTATCCGATGACCATCCGGATCAAGAATATACAGAAAGAACGCGTTTGAAATGCCATGACGACCAGGGCCACGTTCAATGTTATCAACATGACCTGTGGTTGCCATCAAATCCAGCAGATCAATGATGTTCAGAGGGGTTGGCACCCAAAATGCAACATGGTGCAGGCGTGGGCCGTTGCCGTTTGTGAAAGCCATGTCGTGTACACCACCCTTGCGATGCATCCATGCAGCCCAAAGTTTTTTACTGTCTTCGTCCTCGGTATATTCCGTTACCCGAAAACCAAAATCACTGTAAAATTCAACGGATGCATCCACATCACTGGAAAAGCAGTTGAAGTGATCAATGCGAAGCGGTTTTACCCCTTTATAGAGAGCATACTTCTGATGAATGGGTTCTAGGCGATCCATCTTGTGATAAAACTCAAGCGGTATTCCCATGTTGTCTGCGGTCAGCAAGGTCTTGCCCTGAAACGGACGGTCAATCCACTGTGTGGGCCTGCCCTTGTTCTTGAAATATGCCTTGGCCTTATCAAGATCATCCTCATCAAAGGTTTTAAAGCCCATGACTTCAACCGTTCCAGGCTGATCAGATTTTTGCAGAATAATGCAGTGATGGCCACGCTCTTCCATGGCACGGAGATAGACATGCGTATCACTCTCATCCGTTACCTGAAGGCCTATGATGTCCGTGTAGAAGGTTTTTGAAATGTTCAAATCCTTCACATTCAGACAAACATGCGAAAGCCTTATGGTATTGAAATCCGGATACAGGTTTGGTGCGGGTACAGGCATTTCAAAACTCCTTACTGAGCACCAAGGCGCATGATCTTATGATTGCCGGTTGCAAAGCCAATATGCTTTTGCTCCATGTAGAATTCAAACGACCAGTCCCCACCGTCACGCCCAATTCCGCTTGCCTTTATACCACCAAATGGTGTTGGCAAGTGTCGAACATTTTCCGAGTTAACCCATATCATTCCAGCTTCCAGCCTATCCGTAAACCTGAGCGCACGCGTCAAATCATTGGTCCAGACATAGCCCGTCAATCCATAATCAATATCATTAGCAATCTGAAGTGCCTCGTCTTCACTTGAAAAAGATATTGAGGTTAAAACCGGACCAAAGATTTCCTCTTGCGCAATCCGCATATTATTTTTGGCTTCAGTGAACAAAGTTGGACGTATAAAATAACCCTTATCACCAACCGCTTCGCCACCAGCTGCGATGATTGCACCATCCTCTTTTGCAATTTCAAAATAGCTTTTGACCTTGTCATAATGTTCTTGTGTAACCAGCGGTCCTATCTCAGTATCAGGATCAAGCGGATGACCGACCTTTATTTTATTGATCCGTTCAATCAGCTTTGCCTCAAACTTGTCTTTTATTGTATCCTGAATCAGGAGACGGGAAGAAGAAGTACAGCGCTCACCATTGATTGAATAAATCATGAAAATCACAGCATCCAGCGCACGTTCCAAGTCAGCATCATCAAATACAATCACCGGGTTCTTGCCACCCAACTCAAGATGATTTCGCTTGAGTGTATCTGCACCCTGTTTGGTAATCTGACTGCCGGTACGGCTTTCACCAACAAATGCTATCGCCTTGATCAAGGGATGCTCGCAAAGTGCTTTACCCGCGTCCTCGCCATAACCGTTCACGCTATTCAAGACACCTGCTGGCAAGCCTGCTTCTTCTGCTATTTCGACCAATAATCTGGCAGTAAGCGGTGAGGCCTCAGCAGGTTTGTGAACGACACTACAGCCTGCCGCTAGTGCCGGAGCAATCTTCCAGGTGGAAAGCATGAACGGTGTATTCCATGGGGTTATGACACCAACTGGACCTATCGGGACGCGTGTTGTAATATTCATCAGGGTTGGCGACTTAAGATGCTGACCATCTCGTGCCTGCACAACCTGATCTGCAAAATATCGAAAGTTTTCTGCGCCTCTAAGGGCTGCCTTTGACATGAATCGGATAGTTTGGCCGGTATCCCAACATTCACAAAGGGCTATTTCCTCAGCCCTTGCTTCTATGCCTTCTGCGATTTTGACCAGAATATTCCTGCGTTCAACGGCAGGTGTATCACGCCATTTTATAAATGCCTCACTTGCAGCCTTTGCTGCAGCGTCAACATCGTGTTGCGTCCCAAATGCAACATCACAAATAACACTTTTATCAACGGGTGAGTGAGACTGGAAAACACCCCCACTTCCTGCAACATCCCTGCCCGCTATTCTATTGGGAATACCGGTCTTGCGAAACTGCTCCAGATAGGCATCCAGTTTTTTGATATTGGAATCGAATGCACTCATGCTATTTTCTCCAGATGGTCCCGGATCGTACCAAACTTTGGGGACAAATCGGCATCAATATCCCTGATTTCGGTTGATAGAGCGATTGAATGCCCTTTGAGAGCCGGTGCCAAAAAGTTTTTGGCAGCTTCAAAAACCCTGGTCACAGCATCGAGCTTTACATCCTTTGCCCGACCTTCACGAAGGCGAATGGAAATATCAATGAAACCGTGTTTGGGATCCCCATCTGCCATTGAACAGTGATCAACCCTGATTGCACGTACGCGAACACCTGCCATGGGAAATGTATCAATCGTGATGGCTGTTTTTCGGATTACATCACAAAGCAATGCCATATCAACGTGACTTTCCAGATTTGCAGAGTAGTCGATATGAAAATGCGGCATGGGTTTTCCAGAAATTTACTTAACATATTAATTGTTGCGATGTTAATTAAATATGTTCTATACGTCAATAGTGAACATCAACAAGGCTTGATACCATGAACAGCAAAAAACTGCCTTCCACATCGCGTTCGTTGCCAATTGCCCTCATCCGTGCGCGCGAGGGCGTCATGAAACCGATCAGGAACATGTTGGCTGAGACAGGAGTTACGGAACAGCAGTGGCGGGTCTTGCGGGTTTTGTCAGAGTTTGGCCCCTTGGATGCTTCTACACTGGCAGAACGTACCAGTCTTTTGTTTCCGAGCCTGACACGCATTATACAATCCATGAGAAGCAAAGAGCTGGTTACTCAAATTCAGGACAAAAATGATCGTCGGCGACAAGTCATCTCAATAACGCATGCAGGACAGAATTTGATAGACGACAATCTTGAACAAGCCTCTCATATCGCAAAGCGTTTCCAGACAGTTTTGGGTGTGCAAAATTATGAAACTTTGCTCGACCTTCTTGCCATGCTTGATACCAACCACCTTGAAGGGAACCCAAAAGAATAGCATTCGGAGTTTTTCAAAAATTTACAGCGTCCGGGTGCGCTTTGATAAATGACTGATTTTTGGAACAGGCGTCTCGCAATTTAACAATTTGAGAGCAATCAGAGTAATCCACTTTCCAGCGCTCTGCATTATAGAGCTGAGGCATCATGCATATCTCTGCCAGTCCTGGTTTCTCACCATTCACAAATGGCGATTGTTCAAACTCTGAAAGCAGTTCTTCAAAGGCGACTAATCCCTTACGGATGAAGTGCTGCATCCATTCTTCGCGTACGCCTTCCCTGCCTTCTGTCAATTGCATTACATGCCCCACCACACCCAGATTACAAACCGGATGAACATCAACAGCAACTGAGTGGGCAAGTGAGCGCACCTTTGCACGCAAGGCTGCCTCCTGTGGCAAAAATCCCAATATGCGGGTTTCGTCCAGATAATCAAGAATTGAAAGAGACTGTGTGAATGAATGCCCGTCAATTTCCAAAACCGGTACAAAGCCTTGTGGGTTACGTTCAAGATGAGCGTCGGATCTGTGTTCTTTATCAAGCAGGTTCACAACCACGGTTTTATATTCAATCCCGGCGAGATTAAGTGCGATACGCACCCGGTAGCTGGCAGAAGAGCGCCAATAATCGTATAATGTGACCTCACTCATGATTAAACTCCACTGCTGTCTTTATGACGGACTTAAGCGTATCTATGTTTCCAACCTCATTGGCAAGCATCAAAACAAGACGCGCATTAAGCGCATGGCTTTGCTCTTCACTTAAACCTTCATGCGCATCCATGAGGAAGTTATAAAACTCATCTCCATTGGCGCCCAATTTGTCAGTCATCATGGAGGTGTCATTCATCATGCCACCTCCTTTTCAAATATTGGGTTTGAAATATGGTCCAGCACGGAGCGTATCTTTCCTGCATCTGGAGATTTATATATCGCGAGCACATGACCATCAGGCCTCAGGAGATATGCATTGCCTTCACCATAGCGCCTTGTTGCAAGACCTTCTTCATCATGCAAGGTTTTGTAATTCACGTTGGACTGATTGATACCAATACGCCTTACACCACCAACATCTGGCAACTCAACATCTCCGACTCCCAGCAAAGTAAACTCGCCCTGAACTTGCGACACCAACCAAGTGCTATCACCATCCGCCTTTACGGGTGCATCAAGCACCACGTCACCTACCTGAACCTGCTTAATTCCATTACTTTCATCATTTTGTTGAAGCGTCTTGGCTTCAAGTGAACATGGAACAGATAATCTACCTGAATTGATCAGTTTTCTGGCAAAGGGCATTTTACTTGAAAGGTTCAAAACCTCGTTTCGGAACAGATGTTCTATTGATGATTTGGGTGTCATGAAATTTGTGGCGCGCGAAGAATTCAGTATATTTTCCGCCGACCCGTGCACGCGTTCTTCATTATAGGTTTCAAGAAGCGATACATCAGCTTCTCCCTTGATGACTGCAGCCAGTTTCCAGCATATGTTATCGACATCCTGTATGCCGCCATTCCCACCTCTTGCACCAAAGGGGGAAACAACATGCGCGCTGTCACCAACAAACAACATACGATTATGAACAAAGCGTTCCAGTTTTGCGCACCGGAATTTGTAGACACTCATCCAATCAAGTTTAAACGGCTTGTCGCCTACAATCGCCTTGATGCGTGGAAAAACCTTTTCTTCAGTAGCTTCCAGTTTCGGGTCACTCTCTGGCCCAAGCTGCAAGTCAATTCTGTAAATATTATCAGGCTGCTTGTGCAACAGGGCTGATTGTCCGCTGTGGAATTCAGGCTCAAACCAGAACCAGCGCTCTGGCACCTGGGTTTCAAACGGACTTTCTTCCATTTCCACATCAGCTATCAGGAAATGTTCTTCAAAGGTTTGTCCATCAAATGGCAATCCCATGCGTTTACGAGTTGGCGAACCTGCACCATCGCACACAATGGTATAGTCCGCTTTCAATTCATAATTGCCAAACGGGGTTTCTACTTGGAGTGTAATGTGGTCGCCATTGTCCTGGTGCTCAACCACCTTGTTTTTAAAACGGAGATCAATGAGGTCGGGAAACTCTTTTGCCCGTTCAACCAGATATTGTTCAACATAATATTGTTGCAGATTGATGAAGGCAGGATATTTGTGACCCTCTTCCGGTAACAGATCAAAATTATAAACTTCGCTTGAGCCATGGAAAAGACGGCCTGTCTTCCAGGTCACTCCCTTTGCGAGCATGCGCTCGCCAATGCCGAGACGATCAAAAATCTCAAGAGTACGCTTTGCCCAACAGATGGCGCGAGAACCGATTGAGACGACATTATTGTCATCAAGAACGATGCTCGGCACACCTTTCGTTGCAAGATCAACAGCTGCCGCAAGTCCGATTGGCCCAGCCCCAATGATTGCAACGGGATAGCGTGTCTTGGCTTCACCTTCTCCATCCAGCTCAGGCGGGGGTGTTACCTCAAAAGGTTTGTAATCATACCCTGGCATTTTCACCTCCCTCAGAGCCTCTTTGGAAACCCTGCTTTAAACTATCCTTGAAGCGCTTCCCACATCTCAATATCACGTTTGTCTGTCCAGATACGGGGATGAGCAATGCCCCTTGCTTCGTCATAGGCTCTGGAAACATTGAACGGCAGGCAATGTTCATAGATTGCATAGTCTGAAAACTTTGGGTCACATTCTGCCCGTACGGCATCCCAGGCTTCCTTCAGGCTGCCGCCACGCGCTGCCACTCTGGCAGCCGGACGATAGGTACTTTCAACGAAATCCCTTGTGCTTTCGATGGCCTTTGAAACCATCTCTTTTCCAACCAGCGCATCTCCACGACCAGGCGCAATGGCATCAACATCAAACCACTGGATTGCATCCAGTGTATCTCCCCATTCATTGAAATAACCATCACCACAATAACAGGCGGAATGATATTCAACGATATCACCTGTAAACATCACATTTTGATCTGCCACATGGGCAACAATGTCACCTGCAGTATGTGCTCGCCCAAGATGCATCAGATCAACACGGCGATTGCCCAGATAAACCGTCATGCTTTCACTGAAAGTTGTCGTTGGCCAGGTCAAACCTGGAATGCTTTCATGCCCCTCGAAAAGACGTGGAAAACGCTGAAACTCGCTGTCCCAGTCTTCCTGACCCCGTTCGGCAACCATGCCACGAGCAGCATCAGACATGATGATCTGATCAGCCTCATAGGCAGAGGCGCCGAGTACTCGAACCGCATGATAATGCGTCAGGACAACATGACTGATTGGCTTGTCGGTTACTTCGCGAACCTTCTCAATGACTTTCCCTGCAAGGCGTGGCGTCGCCTGCGCTTCCACAATCATCACGCTTTCATCACCAATGATAACGCCGGAATTTGGATCTCCTTCGGCAGTGAATGCCCAAAGCCCTTCGCCTACTTCGTCAAATGTGATTTTCTTTTCCGTCATGTCCCCCTGGGACGCAAATGCCTTAGCCATTGTGTTTTTCCACTACCTGTTCAATTGCACCAAAGATGGATTTTCCATCCTTGTCTTTCATTTCTATTCTGACTGTATCCCCGAACTTCATAAAGCTGGTAGCAGGTTTGCCGTCGTTGATGGTTTCAATCATCCTGATTTCGGCAATGCAAGAGTAGCCAAGTCCACCTTGAGAGATTGGTTTACCCGGTTCTCCATCCTGTTTGTTGGAAACCGTTCCTGACCCAATGATTGCACCTGCACACAATGGTCTTGTCTTGGCCGCGTGGGCGACCAATCTGGAGAAGTTGAATGTCATGTCGACCCCTGCTTCTGCCCGTCCAAATGGTTCGCCATTATAGTCAACCATCAAGGGCAGATTCAGTTTTCCGTCATTCCAGGCCTCTCCCAACTCGTCAGGTGTTACTGCCACAGGAGAGAATGCTGATGAAGGTTTTGACTGGAAAAAACCAAAGCCCTTGGCAAGCTCTGCCGGAATAAGGCCCCGCAACGAGACATCATTGACCAGCATCACCATGCGAATGGCATTTGCGCATTCTTCTTCCGATGCACCCATCGCAACATCATCGACGATGACAGCCACTTCCCCTTCCATGTCGATGCCAAAAGCTTCATCAGCCACAACAATGGGATCTCTTGGACCCAAAAAGGCATCTGAACCGCCCTGATACATCAGGGGATCTGTCCAGAAACTTTCAGGAATTTCCGCGCCTCTTGCTTTTCTCACCAATTCCACATGGTTGACATAGGCAGAACCATCCGCCCATTGATAAGCACGGGGCAAGGGTGAATGTGCCTCATGTTCGTGAAAGCGCTGTATGGGTTGCGAGCCTGTTTCCAAACCGGCAGCAACCCGTTCCAGACGGGGAGCCACATGCTCCCAATTATCAAGTGCCGCTTGCAGGGTTGGTGCGATGTGCCCTACAGTTGAACATTGGGTTAGGTCTTTTGAAACAACGACCAATACGCCGTCTCGGGTTCCGTTTTTCAAAGTTGCCAGTTTCATGAAAATTTCCTGATTTCGGGAGTTTGACTTGTTCTCTTGTAATCACTTAGTACCGGGCGTGCCATCAAATTTCTTTTTGATATCATCCCAGCAATCCTGATAGGTATCCTGCAAGGGTGCCTCCTTTGCAGCGAACTCAGTCAAGTGTTGTGGAAAGCGAGTTTCGAACATAAAGGACATGGTATTGTCCAGCTTGTCCGCTTTCAGCTCTGCATTTGAAGCCCCTTCAAAGGCTGGCGCATCCGGTCCGTGTGGCAACATCATGTTGTGCAAACTCATGCCACCCGGGATAAATCCTTCTGGCTTTGCATCATAAATGCCGTAAATATTTCCCATGAGTTCAGACATGATATTCTTGTGATACCACGGAGGGCGAAAAGTATTTTCAGCGACCATCCAGCGTTCCCGAAAAAGAACGAAATCAATGTTTGCAGTGCCTTCCACACCAGAAGGTGCAGTAAGGACAGTAAAGATTGACGGGTCGGGATGATCAAACAAGACTGCACCAACCGGGCTGAAAGTACGCAAGTCATATTTGCAAGGCGCATAATTGCCGTGCCAGGCAACAACATCAAGAGGGCTATGATTGATATAACTTTCATGAAACTGCCCGCACCATTTGATAATCACACGCGATTTCACCTCCCTGTCTTCAAAGGCTGCAACGGGTGTTTTAAAATCACGTGGATTGGCCAGACAGTTTGCACCGATCGGCCCCCGGTTTGGCATGTCAAACTTCTGTCCATAATTTTCACAGACAAAGCCGCGTGCAGGCCCTTCCAGCACCTCAACGCGGTAAACCATACCGCGCGGGATAATGGCAATTTCCTTGGGTTCGAGTTCCATAACACCCAGTTCGGTGCAAAAGCGCAAACGCCCTTCCTGCGGTACAATCAGCATTTCACTATCTGCTGAATAAAAATACTCGTCTTTCATAGAAGTGGTGGCAAGATAAATATGCGATGCCATACCAACTTGGGTATTCACGTCACCAGCAGTTGTCATGGTGCGCATACCGGATATGAATGTCATCTCCTCATTGGCGTGAGGAACCGGATCCCAGCGGTATTGTCCAAGACTGATGATGTCTTCATTAACATGCGGAGCGGACTTCCAGTAGGGCATATCAATCTTGGAAAATCGGGACGTGTGTTTGACGGAAGGCCTGATGCGGTAGCACCACGTGCGTTCATTTTGCCCGCGTGGTGCTGTAAATGCGGTACCAGAAAGCTGCTCGGCGTAAAGACCGTACTCACATTTTTGCGGGCTGTTCATGCCCTGTGGCAGGGCACCAGGGAGCGCTTCAGTCTCAAAATCATTTCCAAACCCGGGCATGTAGCCTGCGTGAGTTTTGATGGAGGAAGCATTATTTTTCATATTCTGCTGCGATTGCTCGATATTCATAACGATTTCCTTTCGACTGATAAACTGGTATTAGTTGAAAATGTAACTATCAAGGTGTTTTTTAATGAATTTTGATATCGATGATTTTCTTCCCTACCTGCTTAATCGGGCTGCAGAGAAATCCAGCCTTGGGTTTCAGCAGGAATATAAATCGAAATATGGAATGCTTGTCACTGAGTGGCGCGTCTTGTTTCATCTTGGACATTATGGGGACATGACCGCAATTGATATCTGCAAGAAGGGCGACCTACACAAAACCAAGGTCAGCCGTGCGGTGACCGGGCTTCAAAAAAAACGGTTTCTTGAACGCGAGACAATGCGTGATGACAAACGTTTTGAAGTTCTGTCTCTCACCAGTAAGGGAAGGCTTGTTTTCGAAGATCTAATCTCCAAGGCAAGAGATTATAATGCAACGCTGACAGCTCCCTTTACTCAATCCGAAACAGATTTTCTTTTCAAGGCACTCAGGAGAATCAAGCAAAATTCGTAAGCTGTCCCATGCACAAAACAAATCAGCAATTGCTATCAAGTCCAACTTTCAAAACAAGACTGAAAACACCTAAAGAACGGTTCATTATATGAACCTTTTGTTTCGATTTTACCTTGCACGCGCTATTGAACTCTGTAACATAAAGATTGAAAATCTGTTCCGGGTTCGGAACATCAAACATGCAATGCGTCATGTTTAAAATCTGGAGAAGCGGAATGAATTCACACAATGCCAATTTTCTGAAAGAGAATAATGCTCGTCACATGTTTCATCCCATGGCTCATGCTGCAGACAGCCTTGCCAATCCTCCAAAAATCATCACCGGAGGCAAGGGAGTCTGTATTACGGATATTGACGGCAATGAAACCATAGATGCGGTTGGTGGGCTGTGGAATGTGAACCTTGGTTATTCCTGTGCGCCAGTGAAGGAAGCAATTGCAACCCAATTGGATGCCCTTCCCTATTACTCTACCTTTCGCGGAACTTCCAATGATGCCATTATTCAGCTTTCTTATGAACTCGCAGATTTCTTTGCTGATGATGGTCTGGTTCGGGCCTTCTTTACCTCAGGTGGGTCCGACAGTATCGAGACCGCTTTAAGACTGGCTCGCCAATATCACAAAATCAGAGGCGAGCATGGTCGTGTCAAATATCTCAGCCTGAAAAAAGGCTATCACGGAACCCACATGGGTGGTGCTTCAATTAACGGCAATGCCAATTTTCGCACTGCGTATGAACCACTGTTACCAGGCTGCTACCATATCCCTGCCCCTTACACTTATCGCAACCCTTTTAATGAAACTGATCCGGCACAACTTGCCCAACTATGTGCTGCGGCGCTTGAAGACGAGATTATGTTTCAGGGACCAAGCACTATTGCAGCCTTCATTATGGAGCCTGTTTTAGGCGCAGGCGGTGTTATCCCGCCACATGAAAGTTTCATGCCGATGGTGCGCAAGATTTGCGACAAATACGGCATTCTCCTGATAACAGATGAAGTTATAACCGCTTTTGGCAGAACAGGCGCCTGGAGTGGCTCACGTCTATGGGGTATCAAACCCGACATGATGTGTACCGCCAAGGCCATCACTAACGGATATTTTCCGTTTGGTGCGGTGATGATGTCACAAGGGGTTGCTGATGTCTTTGAGGGTGACAAAACTGCAGCCGGTATGATTGGCCATGGCTATACCTATTCAGGTCACCCTGTAGGTGCATCTGCCGCAATTGCCTGTTTGGCAGAGACCAAAAAACTGGACGTTGCCAGCAATGCAGCTGCCAGAGGCACACAGCTTTTCGAAGGCGCCAAGAAGCTGATGGAAAAATATGAGCTGATCGGTGATGTCCGTGGTGGGCATGGCCTCATGGTAGCAATCGAACTTGTATCAGACCGTAAAACGAAGGCGCCCATAGACAAGCAAACCCCAATCAGGCTTCAAGATGCCATCTATGAAAACGGTGTTATGGTCAGGGTTTCAGGACCTAACCTGATCATGTCACCCCCGCTTATCATTACAGAAGATGAAATCAGCCAGGTCATATCTGCGCTGGATGCCGGATTTGCATCTCTTTAACTCATTTTGCAAGTTAGGAATTACGCCTTGAAGAAAATAAACAGCACTGATAATTTTGTTGCTCTTTTGGGCACCAAGGGTGGACCTGCAATTCGGCCAGGTTCAACCAATCCCACTTCCAATCTGTTGGTACTGGACGGCAAACAAATTGTAGTCGATTGCGGATTGGGTGTAGCGCGTGGCCTTGTTGATCAAGGCATGCAACCCAGAGATCTGAGCCTAATCTTCATAACACACATGCATTCTGATCATTATCTTGAACTTGGTCCACTTTTGCATTCCGCATGGACTGCGGGTTTGAATTCACCTGTTAGAATATATGGGCCAAAAGAGTTGTCTGATTACTGGACAAATTTCGTCGCGAGCATGCGCTTTGATATTGATCTCAGGCTGGCTGATGAAGGCAGACCCGATCTCGAAAGCATGATCAGCTTTGAAGTGATCGAAGAAGGTGTTTTCTTCAATGAAGACGGCATAAAGGTTTCTGCCATGCGCAATGAGCACCCACCCTTGGTTGACAGTTTTGCGTTGCGCTTTGATACCGGGAACACGAGCATCGTATTTTCAGGAGATACCGCCTATTTACCAAAACTGTCTGACTTCTCCAAAGATGCCGACCTGCTCATTCACGAAGCCATGCTTGGCGATGCGCTTGATGCGCTTTTCAAACGTATCAACAATGGCGATGATCGGCTTATGAAACACTGGTTGCGGTCGCACACGATGGCAGGGGATGCAGGCAAGATTGCAAAGCAGGCAAATGTAAAAGCGCTAGCTCTCAATCATCTGATACCATCTGATGATCCGGATTTTGGAGAAGCCGACTGGATATCAGCAGTCGAGCCAGAATGGGATGGTGAACTGCACATTGGCACCGATGGCATGCGTATTGAACTTGGATAAAAATCGCAAAAAACCGCTTACCTGTTAATGTTGCAGAAAGTCTGCCAAACCGGTTTCAACAGCTTTCAGCCATTCAGCACTTTTTGCCAGTTCACCTGGAATTAAGTCAGGTAATTCATGAAATGCCTGGATAATTGCCCGTGCATTCGTTTTGCCACTCTTGAACGCGTTCAACAACTCAGTTTCACGCGGATCACGCAAGGCATATTCCGCATTATTGTCATGGTTGCCACGACAATAGTAAATCCATGCTGCTGTTGCCAGTGCAAAGGGCTCAAAAGGCAAACCCTTGTTCAAGGCATCAACGGCTGGTTGAAAAATGCGTTGTGGCATTTTCTGGCTGCCATCCATTGCTATCTGATATGTCTCATGCGCAATATTGGGATTTTTGAACCGTTCAATCAGTTGAGCCGCGTATTCATCAAACACTATTTCTTCAAGTGGTTTTAAGGTTTGTGCCGCTGCCTTGATATGGTTTTTTATCAATGGCAATAGTTTCTCATCCGCCATAACATCGCGCACATATTTATGTCCTGAACAAAACCCCATGTAAGCAATCAGGGAATGGGTTCCGTTTAACATGCGCAGTTTCATGTGCTCATAGGGTTCAACCAAGCTTACAAACAGCGCGCCCGCCTCTTCCCATTCAGGGCGCAGGGTTACAAAATCATCCTCAATGACCCATTGCGAAAAAGGTTCTGTTTCTATTGGAACCCTGTCTTTCACTCCTAAGGCTTGTGATACTTCTTCGACAAGATCTCGGGTTGTTGCCGGTGTTATTCTGTCCACCATTGAGTTTGGGAAAGCCCCTTCTGCACCAATCCAATCGGCAAGCTGTTCCTCATCGATTGCCATTGCAAAATCCAATACGCCCTGTTTGACGAGATCTCCGTTTTGGGGAAGATTGTCGCAACATAAAACCGTGAAGGGTTTGACACCCTGCTCTTTTCGTAATTTCAGCCCAAGTACGATCATCCCGATAATGCCCGACGGGTCTTCAGGGTTTTCGAGGTCATGGGCAATAGCCGGATGACTGGTGTCTATCTTTCCGGTCTCACGCTGAATACCATAGGCTTTTTCAGTGACTGTCATGCTGACGATATGCGTATCCGACGAAGCAAGAGTTCTGAAGATATTTGTTTTTGAACGCACTGCTGCTTCAACACTTGCAATGCTTTTTATCAGTTGCAAATCAAGTCCGTTTTCTTGCCTGATGGCAAGCGTATAAACACCGTCCTGACCATTCAGGTCATCAGCCACCTGTGTGCTTTGCAAGCTCACTCCGAGAATTCGCCAATCGCCTCCGTTCTTTGCCAATACATCATGTGTATAGACAGCCTGATGGGCACGATGAAAGGCGCCGGTTCCAAAATGGACAATGCCAATGCCATTGTTTGAGAAATCATCTTCGCTGCTTTTAACAGAACGCTTCGATGCAAAGCTTGCATTGAGGATATTCATGCGAGCGTCCTTTTAGATGAAAGCGCCAATTCAACGCCTCGCAGTTCTGCCAAGCCTTTCAAGCGGCCAACTGCCGGATACCCGGGCTGCGACTTGCGGTTCAGATCATCCAGAATATCCTGTCCATGATCAGGCCGCATCGGGATGCACCAATCCTTCCTGCCAGCCTCTTTTCGCTTATGCTCTTCATCCAGAATTGCATCAATCAGCGCAACCATGTCTGTGTTCCCATCAAGATGATTGCTTTCATGGAAAGAGCCCGGGGTTTCCTGCTTCTCCAGTGCAACATTTCTCAAGTGAATGAAGTGCACCCTGTCACCCAGACGCTGCATCATGCCAGGAAGATCATTGTCAATCGCTGCCCCTAGAGAACCGGAACACAGTGTTATTCCATTTGCGGGACTATCAACGGCTTTCATCAAAGAATCATAATCATGTTCATTCGACATAATTCTTGGTAATCCCAACAGGGAAAAAGGCGGATCATCTGGATGACAACACAAGCGCATTCCCAATTTCTCTGCACATGGTGAGACCTGCTCCAAAAAGTCATATTGATTGTTTCTCAATCGCGCCTCATCAATATTGGAATAGGTTTCCAGCAATTCCTTGATTGCTTGCATGGACAGGTTTTGATTAGCCCCTGGCAGACCAGCCACAATATTTTTAGCCAATTGTTTTTGCTGTGCTTGAGACATGTCCGAAAAACGTTCCCTGGCCTCTTCATTTATCTCTTTGGAATAAGAGCTGCTCGCTGCCTTGCGTTCAAGAATGAAAATGTCAAAGGCTGCGAAATCAATATAATCAAAGCGCATGCAAGTAGCGCCATTTGGCAATTGCCATTTCAGATCTGTACGCGTCCAATCAAGGATCGGCATGAAGTTATAACAAACCGTTTCCAGCCCGCAGGCTGCTAAATTCTCAAGACTGGTTTTGTAATTTTCGATATGGGTCTTCCAATCAGCATCCTGCTTCTTGATTGCTTCCGAGACAGGCAGACTTTCAACAACATCCCAACTCAAGGTTGTTTTTTCACCTGTCTTTCGACTTGTAATTTGCTGCTGACGGATTTTTATCTCGTCTACTGACCAGACCTCGCCATTTTCTATTTGATGCAGAGCAGTTACGATGCCATGTGCGCCAGCTTGCTCAATTTCCTCAAGCGCAACAACGTCATGTTCTCCAAACCATCGCCAAGTGTGTCTCATGACAGTTCCTTACAAATTATAGGCACTTTTGGCCAAGCCATGTGCCAATTCTATTGCAACCTCAACCGCCTCATCTTCGTCCAGCAAATGCTCTGCTACTTGCCCTGCCAGGAAAGAACAATCCACTCTTCTTGCAAGATCATGCCTTGCAGGAATGGATGGAAATGCTCTTGTATCATCATTAAAGCCTGCTGTGTTATAGTAACCTGCAGATTCTGTCGTCTGCTGTCGATACCGCATCATGCCTTGAGGGCTATCGTGGAACCACCATGCAGGACCAAGCTTCAAGCTTGGGTATACGCCAGCCATGGGTGCCAGCTCGCGTGCATATACGGTTTCATCCAGCGTGAACAAAATCAACGTCAGTCGCGGATCCATGCCGTATTTTTCCAGCAAGGGTCTCAGGTTTGAAACATAATCTGAGGCTTGAGGAATATCAAAACCCTTGTCCCTGCCAAAATGTTCAAACATCGTTGTATTATGATTTCTGAAAGACCCGGGATGCAATTGCATAACCAGCCCGTCCTCGAGACTCATCCCAGCCATTTCTGTCAACATT
>CALDZZ010000202.1 GCA_937944075.1 uncultured Rhizobiaceae group bacterium | reverse complement strand
GCGAGATGGTGGCTGGTGCTGGATATGATGGCATGGCGATTGATCTGGGGGCAGGCGACGTGCGCCAAGCCTATGAAGTTCAGCCTCTTATGGAGAAGGTGGGACTTACACCGCTCATCGTGGCGTTTCCTAAAACAATTGAAAGCCTTCGCGATACGCTCAAAATGGCAAAGGATTTTGGCTCGCCCTTTGTCGATGTCATTGGGCAGGTCATGCCGCTTTCTGTAGATGGGATGATCCCGGTCATTCGCGAATGGATTGAGATGAGTGAGCAGGAAAGCATGCCCATTCAGTTTGAAGCGCATCGCAATTGCATCACCAATGATCTTTATTCAACGCTGTGCCTGCTGGATGCCATTCCTGAAATGCGCATGTGTGCAGACCTTTCGCATTATGTGGTTGATCGTGAATTCTGGTTCCCATAGTCAGAACGTGACATGGGGTTGATTACGCGTATTCTTGAGCGCTCGGACTCGTTCCAGGGCAGGGTGGCCAGTCGTCAGCAAATCCAGCTACAGCTTGATTTCCCGCAACATCAAAAGTGGGTGGAATTGTTCAAGGGCTGGTGGCTTGAAGGACTGACTTCCTGGCGCAAGCGCAACGAGCAAGGCGATTGCATTTTCCTGTGTGAGCTTGGCCCACCTGAATATGCCATGACGGATGCACATGGAAAGGAAATGTCCAACCGTTGGGAAGAGGCTCTCACCATCAAGGGATGGATTGAAGGCATGTGGTCTGATTTGGAGAATGCCAGCTCCTAGTTTGCGCCGTATGTCTTGCCGACAGTATTGGGTTTCCTGTCCAGAACATATGCGCCCGACTTGCTGGTGTCGTGGAAGTCACAACGGATGTTTGGGTCGGTCACCGCTACAAGTTTTCCATAAATCCTGCAACTGTTGGAGCCGTCTTCATGGCCGCATTGGTCAAGCTTCAGGGTTGCCTCGACAAAGCTGTCACCTGAATTCAGGAATGTGCCAAAATAGGTGCGAGGCAGTCTCGTATCCAGATTGGTTTTGCTGAAGCTTATGGGCTTGTGCTCTTTCAGACTGACGCTATTGCCGGAAGCTGAAACATGTGAACTTATCTTCGCGCCGGTCTTGCGATCATCCAGTTTTTCCAGTTCCACGGCAAGCGTACTGATTTGCAGGTCAAGATTGGCATTTTTGCAAGTGAGAAATCTGGCGCGGATGAGATCCGTGTCTGTCTTCAGGTTTTCGCCTTCAAAGTTGATGTGGGTGATCAGGCATTGGTCCCCAAGAGAGCGGGCGCATTTGACTTCACATTTATTGATGCCCTTTGCGCCATTGCACTGGTTCAAGTCAGGTTCGCTCAATTGCGAGGCTAGCGCAGGCGTGACAAGGCAAAGCAGCGTAAGGGCGGGTAGCATAAAGTATTTCATGATCGGTATTTTTAGAAAGCTTCTGCCTCTTTGCAAGACAAGCCTCTTACACTATAACGTGAGCCAATAAACTGAATTTCATCGGCGCTGCCTTTAACAGTCGCATGTTTGGAGAAACAAAATGACATCCCCCAAATTGAACTCGCTCGGATTGCCGAGCGAACCGAAAGATTGCCGCATTGTGGTTGCCATGTCCGGTGGCGTGGATTCATCTGTTGTGGCAGGCCTGCTTGCCCGTGAAGGTTATGACGTTGTCGGCATGACCCTTCAATTATACGATCATGGTGAAGCAGTAAAACGCAAGGGGGCCTGTTGTGCCGGTCAGGATATCCATGACGCACGCCGTGTGGCAGAGACGCTTGGCATTCCCCATTATGTGCTGGATTATGAAGACAGGTTTCGTGAGCAGGTAATCAATCCGTTTATGGACAGTTATATCGCTGGCGAGACACCAATTCCCTGCATCACCTGCAATCAAACCGTCAAGTTCGCCGACTTGCTCAAGACTGCCAGAGAGTTGGGTGCGGCAGCGCTTGCCACCGGGCATTATATTCGTTCGCGTCTAGTTGATGAAAAAACCGGGCGCCGTGCGATGTATCGTCCGCGTGACCATGGGCGTGACCAAAGTTACTTCCTGTTTGCTACCACGCAGGAGCAGGTTGACTATATTCGCTTTCCCTTGGGCGATTTGCCAAAGACGGAAACCCGTGAGCTGGCAAAAGAGCTGGGGCTTGAAATTTCACAAAAGCCTGACAGCCAGGATATTTGTTTTGTGCCACAGGGAAAATATTCAGACATCATCAACAAACTGCAGCCTCAAGCTGCGACAGCTGGCGAGATCAGGCACATAGACGGTCGGGTTCTGGGTGAGCACGAGGGTATTATCAATTTTACCATTGGTCAGCGCCGAGGCATTGGGGTTGCAACCGGTGATCCGATTTACGTTGTCCATCTGGATGCTGCCAACGCCAGGGTAATCGTGGGCCCCAAGGAGGCGCTCGATACACGCAGGCTTTATCTGCGGGATGTAAACTGGCTGGGAGATGGCAGGATTGACGAATTGCCGGAAGCTGGCATGCCACTCTTCGTCAAGGTGCGTTCAACCAGACCGCCTATGGAGGCTGTTCTTTATCCGCCGAACCCGGATGGTGTAGTCAGTGTTGACCTGATTGGGGGGGAAGCAGGAATTGCACCTGGGCAGGCTTGTGTATTTTATGAAGATGACACAGAGGACACGCGCGTACTTGGCGGGGGTTTTATTAATCGTGCTGAGCGTGAGGCCTCTATCGAAACAGCTTTGAGCGAGATGCTGGAAGATGGAGTGGCAGCGTAATGAAACTGGGCATTGACTGGGGCGGAACCAAGATCGAAATCATCGCACTTGATGAGGATGGCTCCCAACTTTTAAGGGAAAGAACACATACCCCACAGGAAGATTATCTCGCCTGTGTCAAGGCTGCGAGTGATCTTGTTGTCATGGCAGAAGAAAAGACGGGCAAAACCGGAACTGTAGGCATCGGTATTCCCGGTACCATTTCTCCGGTCAGTGGACTTGTCAAAAATGCAAATTCCACCTGGTTGAACGGAAAGCCCCTGCTACAGGACATGCAAGAAGCCATGCAACGTGATGTGCGCATTCAAAATGATGCAAACTGTTTCGCGGTTTCAGAAGCCATTGATGGTGCTGGCAAGGATGCATATCTTGTTGCCGGAATCATTATCGGGACAGGCTGCGGCAGTGGTATAGCGATAGATGGCAAGGCACTGGTTGGCAGACAGGGAATTGCTGGCGAGTTCGGTCATACTCCACTTTCGCCTATGCTGGAAAAAGAATTTCCCGGAAACGCCTGTTGGTGCGGGAAAAGAGGATGCCTTGAAACCTATGTGTCTGGCACCGGGTTCAGGCGCAGCTATGAAACCCTGACTGGTGAACCGACCCACATGACTACCAAGGAAATCCTTGCGCTTGAGGATGAGAGTTCCAGGCAGGTCTATGCAGATTATTGCGATCAGTTGGCAAGAGGCCTTGCACAACTCGTCAATATTCTGGACCCGGACGTCATTGTGCTTGGCGGTGGCATGTCAAACGTTACCTCGCTTTATGACGATGTGCCAGAACTGATGATACCGCATGTGTTTACGGATCATTTTGAAACTCCGATTGTGAAAGCAAAACACGGAGACAGTTCAGGTGTGCGCGGTGCAGCCTGGCTTTGGGCATAAAGTGTCGTCTGCGTAGGATTTCCAAGGCCTTGACCTGATAGGCTTTCAAAGACAATCTTGTTTTCTTGATAAGGACAGTTTCATGCTTAATGCCCTGACCCTGATTTTCTGCTGCCAACTGGCGGGTGAGTTTTTGATTGGCGCTACAGGAATACCTGTGCCTGGGCCTGTTATTGGCATGGTTTTGCTGTTTTCTTATCTGTTCTTCAAAGGTCATGTGCCGCAAGACATGGCGCGCGTTGGTGACGGACTGTTGAACCATCTTTCATTGTTGTTTGTACCTGCGGGCGTAGGCATCATGCTGCATTTTGAACTGCTAGGCGAAGACATGCTTGCCATAGGCATTGCGCTGGTTGTCAGTACGGTTTGTACCGTGATCATTACAGCGCTCTTGATGCGCAAGCTTACCGCAAACTCAGAAACCAAAAAGGCAGCTGGCGATGAATAGCAATTTGCAGGACATCTGGGTTTATCTGAGCGCCAGCCCGCTTGCACACCTTACATTGACACTTGTTGCATTTCAGATCGGCTTTTTCATCTATCAAAAAGGCAAGCTTCATCCGTTGTTAAACCCGGTATTGATTGCCGTTATTCTGGTGGTTTCCTTTTTGTTGTTCACAGGGACTTCGTACAAGGATTATTTTGACGGTGCGCAATTTGTCCACTTTCTGCTTGGGCCTGCCACGGTTGCGCTTGCCATTCCCTTGTATCGCCAGTTCGAGCGTGTCAGGCAATCTGCATTTGCCATTCTTGCCAGTCTGCTGGCCGGGTCTGTGACCGCAATGCTCTCTGCGGTTGGTATTGGATATCTGTTGTCTGCATCGACCAATTCACTTATTTCACTAGCGCCGAAATCCGTTACTGCTCCGGTTGCCATGGGCATATCCGAGCAGCTGGGAGGCTTGCCATCACTGACAGCTGTACTGGTGATTACCACAGGCATATTAGGCGCCATGCTTGGGCCAATTGTGCTCAATCTGATCGGCGTAAAGGACATGGCGGCGAGGGGACTTGCCATGGGCACTTCCAGCCACGGTATTGGCACGGCAAGGGCACTTCAGGTGAGTGAAATTGCAGGCGCCTTCTCTGGGCTTGCAATGGGGCTGAATGCATTGGCAACAGCAATTCTTCTACCGCTTTTATGGCAATGGATATTCTAGGGTGAAGCGCCGAAATTCAGGTAGCAAATAAAGTTTGTCGGACTCTGGCAGAATTTCTTGACACAAGCCCGATATGCCCCTAATAACCGCGACAGTCAGCATTTCAGACCCAAATGAAATGTTCTTATTTTCAATTGATGAACATCAATGAAATGGCGGGGTAGCTCAGGTGGTTAGAGCAGCGGAATCATAATCCGCGTGTCGGGGGTTCAAGTCCCTCTCCCGCTACCAAAATTCTTTATATATTTCAGTATTTTAAAGTACTATATTCGTAGTTTGTAAGATACCGATTTTTGCACTAGGTAGCAAATAGGTAGCAAAAATCACACACATTAAATTTTTCTGTGAATTAATTCGAAATTAGATCATGTCAAAAATTTGACACATTCGAAATTTAAGAGGAACTTTCAGCCAAACTGCTGAAATTTAAGATTGCATAATTATTTCTAATAATTAGTGATCTAAATGCGGGAAACGATAGTAGCAGAAATAACTTTGCTATTTTACAGCGGCTATATTGCCCACCGATTTTATTCGAAACTTATTCGATAATTCCGGTCTACCTGCGCAATTCAAAACTATTGTTTTGGAGAATGCGCGTGTAGGCCTTTTTTGTGATCTTATGCAAGTTCTCCAAGCTTAAACATCGGAGAACTATGATGAATAGAGATAATAGATTACAAACAAGAAAAGATAAGCAACGGACTATAGACAACGCGTTCAGATGCTTAATTAAAGAGACCAAAAAAGCCACGGGCTTAACTCCCTCAATTGCTAAGCGCACGAGAAGTAAAAAACGACATCTTCTTACAACTAAAGATGCAGCTAAACTGCTAGGGCGTAGACCGCACACATTAGAAAATTGGCGATGTAACGGTGATGGTCCTCCTTTCCACAAAACTGGCGGCAGTATTGTTTACAAAAGATCTGATTTAAATGAGTACCTAGAAGAGAGAAAGTTTAATCATACATCAGCTTATCACTCGTTTTCACAAAAAGTGGAGGCGAAGTAATGTCCCTCTGCAAACCGAAAAACTTTGAGTCTAATGAATTCAGTAGACGTACTGCTGAGCGTTACCTTAAGAAGCTTAAACGTTCGAAAAACCCTAA
>CALDZZ010000201.1 GCA_937944075.1 uncultured Rhizobiaceae group bacterium | reverse complement strand
TGACTGCCTGCATGGAGCTTGCAGAAAATTCAGGCTCCGGCCTGGCCCTTGGTGCATGGGGCGCTGTACAGGCTTGTGGCGTAGGGCTTGGCCTTGCTGCCGGAGGCCTAATTCGGGATGCAGGCGGAAGCCTTGCCCAATCAGGAGCGCTTGGTGAAGTGCTCTCAAATCATGCGTTGGGATATTCCATCGTTTATCATCTTGAGATCGGCTTCCTGTTTGTCGCTCTCATCGCAATCGGACCCTTGGTTCGGCGCATTACGCCGAGCGAGAGTCCATCGACTAACCCCAAAAAGAAAATTGGACTGGCCGAATTACCCGGCTAAATTAATGGAGAAAAACCATGGTTGAAATAGTAGGAAGTTTGGATGTTGCACAAGTTGTGCTGTATGCATTCTGGATATTCTTTGCAGGTCTTATATGGTACCTGCAAGCAGAAAGCCGCCGCGAGGGCTATCCGCTCGAAAGCGATGTGGAAGGCACTTACAACAAGGATCCCTGGCTGCAATTACCAAGCCCGAAAACCTTTATACTGCCGCATGGTCGTGGCACTCGCACTTACCCCAATCCGGAGAACCGCGACACTCGCCCGATCAAGGCAATGCGCGCAAGCCCTGCACCGGGTTCACCATTGGTGCCAACCGGCAACCCGTTGGTAGATGGTGTTGGACCTGCTGCGTGGGCTGAGCGTCCGGACCTGCCGGATATCAATCCACATGGCGATCCTGTAATCCGCCCGATGAGCAAGGCAACAAGCTTTAATATTGCAGCTCAGGATACGAACCCGATTGGCCTCAATGTCATTACAGCTGACGGACAGGTTGCCGGTCAGGTGAGTGATGTCTGGATCGACACAATGGAATCTGTCATTCGCTATTATGAAGTTACAAACGGCAACAAGAGCTTCATGCTGCCAATGCACTTTGCAGTGCTTCGTAACGAGCTGCGTGGCAAGATTAAAAACAAGGAGTTTTATGTTCATGCACTGATGGCTGATCAGTACAAGGATATTCCGTCGATTGCCAAGAAAGACCAAATCACCATGCTTGAAGAAGAAAAAATTCAAGCCTACTTCGGTGGTGGCAATCTTTATGCAACGCCTCAAAGAGCTGAGCCGCTGCTATGAGCCACGACGACTTCGAGAGGGAACCGATTCCAGGCCTTCCGGCACATTTGCCGGAGGGTGAGGAAATCAAATGGCAAGGCGCACCAGATCAGGGCGCCATTGCCAAAAATGTTTTGCACCGCAACAAGATTGCAGCCTATTTCATGATTGTGACTGCCTGGAAGTTTGGCACAACACTTTATGATGGCGGGACAATTCTTGCAGCATTGAGCAGTGCTACATTCATGATCATTCTTGGTCTTGTTGTGATGGCTATGATTTGGTGGTTTGCAAGAGCTGTACAGCGCACAACAATTTACACAATTACCAACCAGCGCGTCGTCATGCGCTTTGGCGTGGCATTGCCAGTAACCTTTAATTATCCATTCAAGCAGGTAGTCAGCGCAGATGTACAACACGTTGGCAATGACACCGGAACAATTGCCCTTACGTTGAAAGAGCATACCAAGATATCCTGGGCGATCCTGTGGCCACACGCAAGGCCCTGGAAACTGGCTAAACCGGAACCGGCAATGCGGCTGGTGGGTGATGTGAACAGGGTTTCTCAGATTTTGGCCAAGCAACTGACCGCCTATCACGAGCAACAATATGTACCAACCAATCTAGAAACTGAAACTGTCAGGGAAGAACAGCTTTCAGGCAACTTGCAAGGGCAAGGCGCTTGAAGTGAGGGAATGAAGCAATGAGCACACAACGCAAAGATCAGATCACCGGTTATCACAAGTGGCCCTTGTTTGGCGCGCTTGGCGTCGTTGTGTTTACGCTTCTCCTTGTTCTGGCTTCTGTGTGGCTAGAAAAAGATGCCGTTGCGTTGCCACAGGCTGAAACAATACAGCACAGGGATTTATATTTTCGCGATGCAACCAATGGGAAAGTGGTTGTCTATGACGCGAAAACAAAAAAGCGCCTAGGTGGCTTTGGCAAGGGTGAAGGTGCCTTTGTTCGTATTTCAATGCGTTCCATGGCTCACCAGCGCAAGAAGAGAGAAATCGATCTTATGCTGCCATATCGTCTCGTCAAACTGAGCGATGGCAACATGAAGATTGTTGACCCGCAAAGCGGTCATTCAATTCGACTGAATGCCTTTGGTGCAGTCGCAATAGACAGCTTCGCACAATTTTTAACGAATCAACCTCAAGAGGGAGCCCAGGGATGATTAAGAAACTAATAGGAGGTGAGACGATTGACGTCGACTGCACAGTCGAAATTGTCAATACGTTTGAAAGCCTCGAAGCGCATGTCCGCTTTAATGATGGCACGACCGTAGCGCCAGGTGATGAAGTCCTTGTGCACGGAAAGCCGATTGAAGTGCCTTATGGCGAAAGACAGGAATTCGAAAGACGCGCGACCGTTAAACGCGCCGGCATCGTTGAACGCCTTTGGACACGCGCTACCGGAGATTTTGAATTCATGGAACTTTGCGAGTTCTCATTCTCGGAGGAAAGACTATGAACGCCCATTCAAAAACGCCAGCCAATGGCAAACCGATCGATATCGAAGCGCAAAATGAAACAACGCAGATGGCGCATGAAACCACACTGCTCGACCCTCGCTTCTACACAACAGACTTCAAGAAACTCGACAAGACAGATGTTTCTGGTGTGCGTGCCGAGTGGGACGTTTTGATTGAACAGATGAAAAGCGACCCGAACAAAGGACACTTTAAACGCAACGAAGAATGGGATGATATTGATCTAGAAAGTCTTCCTGAAGGCTTGCGCAAGGAACTGGTTGATTTTCTCGTAAGTTCGCTAACGGCAGAATTTTCCGGATGTGTCTTGTACAAGGAAATGAAGCGTAGAGGGACTAACCCTGATATCAAGGAGTTGTTTTCCTATATGAGCCGCGATGAAGCTCGCCATGCAGGCTTCATCAACGACAGTCTTAAAGACTTCGGAATTGGTGTTAACCTCGGCTTTCTGACCAAGGCAAAAAAATACACGTATTTCCGTCCGAAGTTTATTTTCTACGCTACATATTTGTCTGAGAAAATTGGCTACGCTCGCTACATTACGATCTTCCGTCATTTTGAAAAACATCCTGAAAAGCGGTTCCATCCGATATTCAAGTGGTTCCAGGAATGGTGCAATGACGAGTTCAGCCATGGTGAAGCCTTTTCGCTGTTGATGCGTTCGGACCCTAAACTTCTATCCGGCCATAACAAGCTTTGGATCAAGTTCTTCTTGTGTGCAGTTTATGCAACCATGTATGTGCGCGATCATGCCCGCCCTGAATTCCACAAGGCCATGGGTATCGAGATTGAAGATTATGACATGCGTGTTTTCAGGATTACCAATGAAATCACGAAACAATGTTTCCCGCTTCTTCTGGATATTGAGAACCCCAAATTCCTCAAGCGACTAAATCGCATGAATGATCTCGCAGTGGCTATGGGCAAGGCTCATAACCAGGGTGGCATTATGGGAAGGATCAAGAAAGCAGGCATTGGCGCACAGGTTGCAGTCA
>CALDZZ010000200.1 GCA_937944075.1 uncultured Rhizobiaceae group bacterium | reverse complement strand
TGAGGCGGGCAAGCTTACCATCATGCTTTTGTTCATCATCGCAAATGCGTTGATCTTGAAGCACGTGTTGACCGAAGAACAAATTCCTCAGGTGATTACCGAGAGTATGTTGGCTGCGGGTCTTGGTCCGATTACGTTCCTGATTGTCGTCAATATCATTTTGCTGATTGGTGGTCAGTTCATGGAGCCGTCAGGTCTTTTGATAATCGTCGCACCGCTTGTATTCCCAATCGCCATGGACCTTGGCATCGACCCTATTCACCTTGGCATCATCATGGTGGTCAACATGGAGAGAGGGATGATAACACCACCGGTCGGGCTGAACCTTTTTGTTACTGCCGGGGTGGCGCAAATGTCGGTTACCAATGTGGTCAAGGCTGCTCTGCCATGGGTTGGTATCATGTTCATCTTCCTCATCATGGTGACTTACATTCCTTCGATTTCAACCTGGCTACCAACCACGATGATGGGGCCAGAAATTATCACTCGATAAAAGTGGGTTTCATTAAACGCGGGGATACTCTCTCCTCCCTGAAAAACAACCCCCGTGCCTTAAACAAGGTACGGGGGTTGTTTATTGTTCAGAAGATATCGCGCTTATTGAGAAGCAAGATCCGTGAATTTTTCAAGGGCGTTGGTCATTTGCATGAAAGACTGCTCAGCTCCCTTGATGTTGTATCGTGCCTTCAGCGCCTGTGGATCAAGATAGCCGATTTTCGTTTGTCCATTATCATCCCAGATTAAAACCCTGATTGGCAAATCCAGTCCTGCCAGGATATTTTCCTGCATGATTGGCGTCCCGATCTGGGGCGCACCAAATATGATGAGTGTTGCGTCTTCCAAAGGCATTTCGATTGCATTGGCACCTTTCGCATGGTCGATGCGTGCAAATAGTGTGGGAGGTGCTTTTTCAATTACAGCAGCGAGTTTGTCAGCAGTAATTGAAACTGGATGTTTGCTGTCCTTGATTATCCAGCCCTCCTGGGCTTGTGCTGTTGTCATGAAAAATAGTCCTGCCAGGATACCTGTTAATATTGAAAATAGATTACGCATGATTGGTTCACTCCTTAAATCAAGTTTGAGTGAAGCTTAGAGATGGTATCCATCAAAAGGAAGGCCTGACGAATTCAATAATTGGTCAATATGAGAAATTGAGACAAGTTACAAATAAAAGCCAGGAGAAGAATTTAATGAGGGGAACGGATCAGAGACGGCAAAGTCAATTAAATTTTCTTGAAAAAACGACCGCCTATCAATAAGCCAGTTTTTCAAAAAGCATGAGATTAGCCAGTTTTTCTGGATACTCAGCATATTTAAACTGACTTTGCCAATAAGACATTGCAAATGAAACTCTTTTCATTGCTAGTCTTATATGCGATACCCGTTTTGATAGGCATGCAAAAATAATTCGAATATCGTAATATCGAATTATTATTTATTGAGTCTGCACAATTACCGGATTTGAGAACAGGAAATTGTGAACTTATGTCAGGTTAGGTTTTTATATGACGGAAACAGATTCCAAGTCAACACCAATTCGAGCCCCCAAACAGGAGCGAAGTCAAAAGCGAGTTGCTACTATTTTGGAGGCTGCAAGATCAATCATTGCTGAAAAAGGCTCTGCCGGCCTTAGTATCAAGGGTATAGCGGAGGAAGCCGGTATTACTGCCGGCTCGATGTATCAGTATTTTCCCAACAAGGAAGCCATTGTTTACGCGCTAGCTGAATTTTACATGGCTGAGATCGCTAAAGAATTTGAAAATAAATTTTCAAGAATGCCGGAGACCAGAGACGAGGTACGGTTGATGTGCCTTGAGATATTCGATGCCTACAGTCAGCTTCATTGTGAAGACCCTGTAGTCCAGGATATTTTGATGGGTGCCTCTGTTAACAAGGAAACCATGGATCTTGATTGGCAGGATACGTTGAAGAATCGCGATTTCATGTATGAAATCTCTAAACCCTTTTATCCAGAAGCTATCTGGGAAGAACTTAACATCACTTTGCTGCTGTTTATTCTCTTTTGCATGTCGTCTACCAAGGCCGCAATTGAAGCGCCAGAGGAGGAGCAGGTCGAAGTGCTAAGCGTGGCACGTGAAATTTTTAACAATATGTGGTTGAGTTTTGATCAAAGAGTGGATGCCATGCAGCAAGTCAAAACTTGAACAATCCCTTCATCACATAAATTGAAAAATTTACCTGTCCAAACGAGTAAATTGAGACTCGCGCTTATACCCTGCGCTCAACCATCATCTTCTTGATTTCCGCAATTGCCTTTGCCGGATTTAGATCCTTTGGACATGCTTGTGCGCAGTTCATGTCTATCTTGCCCGCAGACGCTTTGCGTCGAGGACAGGTATTATAAAAAACAATGCGATTATGACTTGCGCTTATACTCTGCGCTCAACCATCATCTTCTTGATTTCCGCAATTGCCTTTGCCGGGTTTAGATCCTTTGGACATGCTTGTGCGCAATTCATGATCGTATGACAGCGGTAAAGACGGAATGGATCTTCCAGATCATCAAGACGTTCGCCCGTTGCTTCATCACGGGAGTCGATTAGCCAACGATAAGCCTGAAGGAGGACAGCTGGACCCAGGTAACGGTCGCCATTCCACCAGTAGGAAGGGCATGAAGTTGAACAACAAGCACACAAGATGCACTCGTAAAGCCCGTCAAGTTTTTCACGGTCTTCTTCAGATTGCAGCCATTCGGTGCGCGGCTGGTTTGACTCTGTCTTGAGCCACGGCTGGATGGAGCGGTGTTGTGCGTAAAAGTTATTCATGTCCGGAATAAGGTCTTTAACAACCTTCATGTGCGGAAGCGGATATACCTTAACAGAGCCTGCAACCTCATCCATGCCCTTGGTACAAGCAAGTGTATTGGTGCCATCAATGTTCATGGCGCAAGAGCCACAAATGCCTTCTCGGCATGAACGGCGCAAGGTCAGTGTTGGGTCTATGTTGTTCTTGATCCATAAAAGACCATCCAGCACCATCGGACCGCAATCATCCATGTCAACGAAATAGGTGTCGATAGACGGGTTCTGACCATCGTCCGGGTTCCAGCGATAAATGCGGAACTCACGCAAATTGGTGGAGCCCTCAGGCTTCGGCCAGGTTTTGCCTTCGTTGATTGTTGAGTTTTTTGGAAGTGCGAGTTCAACCATTGTTTAAACCTTGCTGTTTTCAAGTTTTTCAGCTTCACGCTCTTCTTCCCTGTCACGCAGGAAAATGTGAATCTGTGCTGTAATCATAAAGAGCAAAAAGCCGACGATTGCCGTAACCACCCAGGCGCTTACGGTTTCCACCTGGGCAAAATCAAAGTAATTACCGGTTGCCACTTCAAGCAATTTGTACACAACGACAAGCGCTGCCACCATCCAGAGGTTTCTGGATAGTTTTGCAATGGTGAAAGCAACAATACCATTGATAAGAAGGCCGGCTGTGATTGCGAGGATGGTGTTCACGACATGAGCCTCTTAATATACCCGTGCCTTTGGCGCGATTTTCTTAGGATCGATGCCGCCTTCGTTATGGCTTAGAAGTGGCTTGGTGTTGACTCCGCGATAGCTGAGTTTGACCTTGCCCTTGTCACTGATGGTCGCCAGCGTATGCTTGCGCCATTTTTTGTCATCACGATCCTTGTAATCTTCATGGGCGTGTGCGCCGCGGCTTTCCTTGCGTGCTTCTGCTCCATAAACGGTAGAAATCGCGCATGGCATCAGGTTATCAAGTTCAAGGGTCTCGACCAGATCCGAATTCCAGATCATGGAACGGTCTGTGACCTTGATATCAGACAACTTGCCATAGGCTGTATCCATGCGCTTGCAACCCTGCTTGAGAGTTTCGTCAGTTCGGAAAACAGCTGCATCTTCCTGCATGATTTTCTGCATTTCATCGCGCAGGTGTGCCGTTGGTGTTGCACCATTTGCGTGACGTTTTGCGTCAAAGCGATCCATGATTTTTTCGCATGCCTTTGCATTAGGTACTGCGATTGGTGCTTCGCGGTCAACGGTTTGCCCTGCCTTGATGGCGGCTGCACGACCAAAGACAACAAGATCAATCAGTGAATTTGAACCCAGGCGGTTTGCCCCATGAACGGACGCGCAGGCAGCCTCTCCCACAGCCATCAGGCCAGGGACAGTTGCATTTTCATTTTTCGCAGTCGGGTTGAGAACCTCGCCCCAATAGTTGGTTGGAATGCCGCCCATGTTGTAGTGTACAGTTGGCAACACCGGGATTGGTTCGCGGTTGACATCCACGCCTGCAAAAATGCGAGCGGATTCAGAAATGCCCGGCAATCGCTGATGCAATGTTTCAGGTGGTAGGTGGTTCAAGTGAAGGTGAATGTGATCACCGTTTTTGCCAACACCGCGACCTTCTCGAATTTCCATCGTCATGCAACGTGAGACCACATCACGAGAGGCCAAATCCTTGTAGGTTGGCGCGTAGCGTTCCATGAAGCGCTCACCTTCCGAATTGGTCAGATAACCGCCTTCACCACGTGCACCTTCTGTAATCAGACAGCCCGCACCATAGATGCCGGTTGGGTGGAATTGAACAAACTCCATGTCCTGTAGCGGAAGACCGGCACGTGCAACCATGCCGTTGCCATCGCCTGTGCAGGTATGTGCAGAGGTTGCGGAGAAATAGGCGCGACCATAACCACCCGTTGCAAGAACAACTGTCTTTGCATTAAAGCGGTGAATGGTGCCATCATCAAGATTCCATGCAATGATGCCTGTGCAAACCCCGTCATCTGTCATGATGAGATCGATTGCAAAATACTCAATGTAAAACTCGGCATTATGTCTCAGTGACTGGCCGTAAAGTGTGTGCAGGATTGCGTGGCCGGTACGGTCTGCTGCTGCACATGTTCTTTGTACGGGAGGTCCTTCGCCAAATTCTGTTGTATGGCCACCGAAGGGACGCTGATAAATCTTGCCTTCTTCGGTACGCGAAAATGGTACGCCGTAATGCTCTAGTTCATAAACGGCTTCCGGTGCTTCTTGAGCCAGATATTCCATGGCATCAACATCACCCAGCCAGTCAGAACCCTTGACGGTGTCATACAAATGCCATTGCCAACTGTCAGGTCCCATGTTTCCCAGAGAGGCTGCAATGCCGCCCTGGGCTGCGACTGTGTGTGAACGGGTCGGGAAGACTTTCGTGACACAGGCTGTCGACAAGCCCTGTTCTGCCATGCCCAGTGTTGCACGCAGGCCAGCACCGCCTGCGCCCACCACTACAACATCATGATAGTGGTCAACGAATTCATAGGCTTTTTTGCTAGCGCCGTTGCTTTTGCCGTTTGCTTTTCCGTTTGTTGCCATCTTTACGATTAGCCTCCGAAACCAAGTTTAAGAACTGCGAATGCACTGGCAATGCCAATTGCGGAGCAGAAGAAAATGTTCAACATGACGCAAAGAACCTTTGCGCCTTCGGAATGGATGTAATCTTCAATGATGACTTGCATTCCGAGTTTCATATGTATGCATACAGATAGGATGACACCAAGCATAACAAAGGCCACAAGGGGGTGAGAAAGTGTCGCGGTAACCTCGGCGTGTGAAGCGCCATTGAGGGAAACCACTATCCAGATGAAAAACAGGATCAACGGAACATTGGCAACCGCAGTAACACGCTGACGCCAGAAATGGTCCGTTCCTTCCTTTGCAGAACCAAGACCGCGAACCTTGCTGAGGGGAGTGCGCATATCGCTCATCGTTGTCTCCTATCTGACCGCATAGCCGATGATCCAGATCAGGATCGTGGCTGCAATTGAGAAAATCCATGTTGCATGGGCAAGCTTTGTGGTGAAGTGCTTGTCAAAACCCTTGCCCATATCCCACATCAGGTGGCGCAGGCCGCCTGCCATGTGGTGCATCAATGCCCAGGTGTATCCAAACAGAACAAGGCGTCCGAAGAATGAACTGAAGAAACCGGCAACCCAATCAAAATAAGCTGGCGATGTTGCGGCAGAAAACAGCCACCATGCAACCAGTAGTGTGCCAAAATAAAGGGCTGCACCCGTAATGCGGTTGACGATAGAGGCAACCATGGTCGGAATGGGTTTGTAAATGGACAAATGAGGAGAAAGCGGCCGCTTGTCCCGCAGCTCGATATTGGACATAAGTCTTGCCTTTTTATCTGGCTATGATGTTGGTTAGGGCAATTACCCCGATCTTCACCTATCCTTTTACTTCGACTCGCTTAAGAGAGTCAAAACATACCTTCGTAGGGGCTGTAATTTGCCAAAACAATTTGTCGCGGGAGAGGAAGCTGGACTGTTTTCTTGATTTTACGGTTGTTTGCCTTGCCTTCAATTCGTGTTACTTGTTTTTCGTAACCAGGACTTACCCAATTGCTCTCCGTTTTTCTTACCGTCTTGCCTGTTTTTCTTATTCTGTTGACCGGATATCTGGTCGGGCGGTTTAGATATCTTCCTGACAATATGGCGGATGCGCTGAATGTTTATGCCTTGCGGATTGGTGTGCCTTGTTTGTTGTTCATGGCGATGTACCAACTGGATTTCAGCAAGGCGTTTCAAATTCCAATGCTGATCAGTTTTTATACAGGTGCGGTGACTTGTTTTACACTGGGTATCATCCTGTCACGGGTATTCTGGGGCAGACGTCCGGGCGAAGCAGTTGCCGTCGGGTTTTGTGCGGTGTTTTCAAATTCAGTCTTGATCGGTGTTCCCATTGCCCAGCTAGCCTTTGGTGATGCGGTCATGACACCGGTGTTTGGTATCATCGCATTTCACGCTTCGTCGCTATATGCGCTTGGCATGACAACGATGGAATTTGCAAGACAGGATGGTCGCGGTATAGGGGAAACCCTGAAAGCCTCTTTTTCATCTGTGATTGTCAATCCGTTGATGATTGCCATTCTGGTCGGGGTTGCCTTCAACCTGAGCGGCCTAAAACTGTTTGGCGCGCTTGAGCAATCCATTGACATGATCCGCATGACTGCCATTCCCGTCTCGCTTGTCGGTATTGGAATTGTTCTCAATCGCTATCGGATCAGTTCAGAGTTTACGGAGACCATGCTGGTTTCTGTGCTGGCGCTTGGCCTGCATCCGCTCATTGCCTATATCCTGAGCTATCATGTGTTTGGTCTTGATTTATTGTTTGTAAAGGCTGCAGTGATTATTGCTGCCATGCCACCGGGCATGAATGTCTATATTTTTGCCAATATGTATAATCGTGCTGTGGGGTTGTCTGCCTCTGTACTCGTGATTGCCAATATTCTTTCGGTGTTCACCATTACGGGATGGCTGCTGTTTTTACAGAACCTCTAAACAAAAAAAGCCCCGCAGACCTGCGAGGCTTTGTATCTGAATTTTAATGCTGGATTATTTCCATTCACGAATGTCGATAAAATGGCCAGCAATCGCAGCAGCGCCTGCCATGGCTGGCGAGACAAGGTGAGTTCTGCCCTTGAAACCCTGACGACCTTCGAAGTTGCGGTTTGAGGTTGATGCACAACGCTCTTCCGGCTTCAGACGATCATCATTCATGGCAAGACACATGGAGCAGCCAGGCTCGCGCCAGTCAAACCCAGCCTCAATGAAGATTTTGTCCAAGCCTTCTGCTTCTGCCATTTCCTTTACAAGGCCTGAACCTGGTACGATCATGGCGTCGACGGACTCGGCTACTTTCCGGCCTTTGACGACATCTGCCACGGCACGAAGGTCTTCAATGCGGCCATTGGTGCATGAACCGATGAAGACACGGTCCAGCTTGATGTCAGTTATTGGTGTGCCTGGTGTCAGACCCATATAGTCCAGTGCGCGCTGTTTGGAGGTGCGCTGGGTTTCGTCTTCAAGGTCAGCCGGATTTGGAACAACGCCGGTAACAGAAATGACATCTTCAGGAGAAGAACCCCATGAAACGATTGGCGGAAGATTGTCTGCATCCAGCTCGATGACCTTGTCGAAATGTGCGCCTTCATCGGTGTGAAGTGTTTTCCAGTATTCAACAGCCATGTCAAAAGCCTTGCCCGAAGGCGCCTTTGGTTTGCCCTTGATATATTCAAAGGTTTTTTCATCCGGTGCAATCAGGCCTGCGCGTGCGCCGCCCTCAATGGTCATGTTACAAACGGTCATGCGGCCTTCCATGGAAAGCGCTTCAATCGCTTCGCCTGCAAATTCAATCACGTGGCCTGTGCCGCCCGCGGTACCGATTTCACCGATGATGGCCAGAATGATGTCTTTGGCAGTAACGCCCTCTGGTAATTTACCGTTGACCTTCACCAACATGTTCTTGGCTTTTTTCTGCAGCAGCGTTTGTGTGGCAAGCACATGCTCGACTTCTGAAGTGCCAATGCCATGCGCCAGCGCGCCAAAGGCACCATGCGTGGATGTGTGACTGTCCCCACAAACAATCGTCATGCCAGG